>CAZNEL010000018.1:0-22790 GCA_964572285.1 uncultured Dehalococcoidales bacterium
CCTCGGCAGAGCGCAGGTTATATACCCGGTCAAAAAGAAAATCACGTAAGGTGTTGGTTGCCTCCAGAATCTGAGGACTCATAATTATAGTCGGGCGGTCACTATTATTATAACCCCTGACTGCCCAGGAGTAGCCAATAACGTCAGAAACCATGGTATTGATACGCTGTGAATGCGAGTGGCCTAACATAGTAACCGCCGCGGATGGCAAGTTGCTCTCGGTGATGATGTCTGCCCTTATCGCATCCCCAATATCATGATTGATGTAGGCAATAAAATCAGCAATCTTAACGGCCTCACCTTCAAGGGTACGTACCTCTCCCCAGTCCTGCCCCACAATATCCGCCCTCGTCTTTGAATGATTCAGGATACCGTCTCTCACCTCCCAGGTAAGATTCAGCCCCAGTCCATCGTTCTCTAACCGATCAACCACTCTCAGACTTTGTTCATTGTGCCTAAAACCCTGGTAATAGAGTTCGTTTAGAACCTCTTCACCTACATGCCCGAAAGGGGTATGCCCTAAATCATGACCTAAGGCAATTGCCTCAGTGAGGTCCTCATTAAGATTCAGCGCTCGGGCTATAGTTCGGGCTATTTGGGCAACCTCAAGAGTATGAGTAAGCCGAGTGACAAAATGATCACCCAGGGGAGCGATAAACACCTGCGTCTTATGCTTGAGACGGCGAAAAGCCTTGGCATGAATAATACGGTCTCGGTCACGCTGAAAGGCAGTCCGTATCGGGCATGGCTCTTCATACTTTAGCCTACCTCGCGAGGATTTGCCTTTCACGGCATAAGGAGAAAGGCTCTCTTCTCTCTCTTCAATTAGCTGACGAATATTAAGCCGACTAATCATCTAATATTTAATCTCGCCTCAGCTTTGGCAACTATTTCTCTGGTAGTGCCAATCATGTCCCCACTCATCAAGGTAATGCCCCACCCTACTAGCCTCATAAGATCTTGGAGTAATCTATAAGATGTCCAACACTGAAACCCATGTGCTCAAAGAAAGCCAAAAGCTCTTTGTCACGCTGGTCTATGCCAATACGCACTGTCTTGATGCCCTTGGAGCGATACCTGTCACACATTGCATTGACCAACTGAGTAGCAATGCCTCCCCGCTGGTAATCTGGGTGAACGCCAAGAATCAGGATTACTCCCACCTGGATGGCATGTTCTGCGACATCTGCCACACGACCCAGAATGAAACCGCGAACATGGCCCTCAACCTCAGCGACAAAGCCAAGCTCAAGCAAACCAGCCACATCACCGGTAATCAAATCTACATAGCTCATTGGTTGCTTCAGACGATTTACTTTCCGGTCAATAGTAAAAATGCGTTCGGTAGTGAGATTTACGTAGGTAATAGCTTTCCCCATCCCTCTTATCTTCCGGTCAATGGAAAAGATAGCATCAAGGTCCTGAAGTGTCATAGGGCGCACTTTTACCTCGACTTCGGGGATATCCATAATGCTCACCTCCCGTTCCTCGGTCAACTAGCGAATATTAAGCTGACTAATCATTTAATATTTAATCTCGCCTCAGCCTTGGCAACTATCTCTCTGGTAGTGCCAATCATGTCCGGGGTTACTGAGACCGAGGTAATCCCCCACTCTACCAGCTTCTCCGTAAGCTCAGGATATACCGATGGTGCCTGCCCACAAATGGAAGACGTGACTCCCTTAGACTTGGCTACTTTAATCACCCGTTCCAAGGCAACAAGCACCGCTTCGTTTCGCTCGTCAAATAGATAGTCTAACCTTGAGTTATCCCGGTCAATTCCCAAAATAAGCTGGGTCAGGTCATTAGTGCCAATGGATATACCGTCAAGACCAACATCAAGGAATTTATCAATAAGCAAGATGTTAGCTGGCACCTCAACCATCATCCACAATTTGAAGTCTTTGGATCTACGTAACCCTCTCAATTCCAGATGTTTTTTAATCTGAGCCATGCCCTCCACAGTACGGACAAAGGGAATCATAACCCACAGGTTCTTATGGTCCTTCCTGACCCGCTTTATGGCTTCTATCTCCAGGTCAAATATGTCGGACTCAGCAACATACCGAGACGCCCCTCGATAGCCAATCATAGGATTCTCTTCAACCTCTTCGTAATCTTGCCCGCCCTTGAGATCCCGATATTCATTGGTCTTAAAGTCAGTAGTTCTATAAACTACCGGACGCGGGTCAAACGCCTTGGCAAAAGTATTAATACCCTGATAAAGTTTATCAACAAACTCTTGACCCCGGTTCTGTTTAATCATATAGCGGGGGTGTTCCCCAATCTGGGCAACTATGAACTCGGCCCGCAGCAAGCCCACACCGTCTACATTTCTAGCAGCTACTATTTCGGCCAGCTCAGGCTGAGCCAGATTCACATAAACCTTTGTTTTCGTGCTAATCGCTTCCCGAAGAAAACTGGTAACAGGTGACGTTTTAAGTCTCCTGGTTAATTTACCATCATAGATTTTGCCCCGTGAGCCATCTACGGTGATTACCTGCCTGTCAGTTAGGATAGTCATTGCCCCCTCAGCGCCGACAACGCAGGGAATACCCAGTTCTCGGCTGACAATGGCAGCGTGGGCGGTTCTCCCACCGCGCTCGGCCACAATGGCCACTGCTCGCTTCATTGCCGGCACAAAGTCAGGAGTAGTCATTTCAGCAACCAAAATATCACCGTCTTCTACCCGGTTTATTTCAGAGGCTTCATGTACAATTCTGACCGGTCCCGAGGCGACACCGGGACTGGCCGAGTCTCCAGTGAGGAGCACAGGAGCGTTAATCTCAGGTTCAGTCTCAGCCCCCTCTTTGATAGTCGTTACCGGTCGTGTTTGCACAATGAATAACTCATTGTTTTCTTTGGCCCATTCAATATCCTGGGGAAATTTATAGTGGTTTTCCAATCTTTTTCCCAGCTCGACTAGTTCAAATATATCGTCATCAGATAACTTCTGTTGATTTTGTTCTGAGGATGAAAGCGGCACTTGAATATTGGTCTTTTTGGCATCAGCCGCCGGGTTCTTACTTAGTTTCCAGGCTTGCTTGCCTATTTTCTTGGTAATTATCTTCAACTCTTTTTTATCTATTACATACAGGTCGGGAGTAACCTCCCCTCCGACAATGGCTTCACCAAGCCCAAAGACCGCCTCAATAACAACCTTACTGCTGTCACTGGTCACCGGTTCTATGGTAAACATAACCCCAGACGCTTCTGATTCCACCATTTTCTGAACAGGAACAGCCAGACCAACCTTAAAGTGATCAAAACCCTGTTGCTGCCGATAGAAGATAGCCCTGGCTTCAAAGAGAGACGCCCAGCATCCTTGCACGGCCGCTAACACGTTTTCTACGCCTTTTACATTAAGAAAGGTGCTTTGTTGACCAGCGAAGGAGGCTTCAGGCAAGTCCTCAGCAGTAGCTGAGGAACGAACGGCAACTGAACCATCACCCATTTTGGCATAAGCTTTTTTAATCTCATCGGCTATCCCTGATGGCATAGCAGCCTTCATAATCATTTGCTTTGTTTCAGTGGCAACCCGCTGGAGTTTCTTACTGTCATTAGGGTCCAGCGATTCTAACAAGCCACGAATTTTATCAGTAAGTTTCGCTTCTTTCAGAAAATCAAAATAAGCGGCGGCCGTTACAACAAAGCCAAAAGGAACCGGTATGTTAGCCTTGGTCATTTCCCCTAGATTCGCCCCCTTGCCCCCTACCAGAGGTATATCTTCCTTGGTAACTTCATCAAACCAAACGACAGCCTTCTGGTCTTGATCCATAGCTATGCCTCCTTACTTAGCCTGTAAAAATAATTATGAGCAAAGACTATGCTCATATCCATAGATTGATTATACCATAATAAGAAGATTTAGCTAAGCTAAACGCAACCTATCATGATTAAGGCAGTTTACCCAACATCTGTTCGTTTTTGATTGACAGTAATGATAATGTGAGAGTAGAATGTGAGAGTAGAATTAGGAAGGCTGGCTGAGAATTAGAGGAGGTGTGGCCATGATAGAGATGACCATTGACAGTATTAGGGTCAGTTTAATGAATTACCAACGGGTGGTGATTCTGAAAGAAAGAATGGCGGAGCGCTACCTTCCAATCTGGATAGGCCCCGCAGAGGCGGATGCCATAGCAGTCAAGCTACAAGATGTCAACGTGCCGAGACCATTAACTCATGACTTGCTATCCTCGGTCATCGATAACTTAGGAGCAACTGTCAACTCTATCGTCGTTAATGAGCTCAAGAACGATACATTTTATGCTAAGATTGTTCTTAATGTAGATGGAGGGGTGATTGAGGTTGACTCTCGGCCCAGCGATGCCCTGGCACTAGCGGTAAGGGTAGAAGCACCCATCTATGTTGAAGAAGTAGTCCTAGACAAAGCCGGTATCCTACTCGACCAAGAGACAGGTAAACCTATCCCGGAGGAGATGGGCAAGGAAGGTGCTGGTGGTAAGGGTAAGAAACCTAGCGACGAAGAATTAAAGAGAATGTCGGCTTTCTATGATTTCATTAATACCCTTGATCTGGAAGATTTTGATAAGCATAAGTCATAAATATGTAATTGAAGACTTTGATGGGGCTTCCCCCATCGGCATTTCACAACCATCTCTGCTATAGTAAAAGGAAATCATCCATATAGTATATGTACCGAAGAAAGCGCCTTGGAGCTATTTTGAGTTCTAGGGCTTTTTAATGACCAAAACGAACTTGACCTAAGGCAACATTTTTGATATGCTGCTAATGGTTTGGAGTGCTGAGGTTGGTATGCAAAGGTGGGCAGCAGCGCTGAGGTTAGTGGGGGTAGGGTTCTTTATCGGCGGCTCCATAGTTTTGGGAGTGGTTGCTGGTCTATGGCTGGATAACAAGTTCAATTCCGGGCCTATCTGGGTCATAGTAGGTTTGTTTTTAGGGTTAGTTATTGCTTTTTATGGTGTGTACCGGATGCTTTTACCCCTCATGAATAACAAACAAGACAAGGAGAATGGCTAGTGCCCAAACGGAGCTATTTTGGTTTATCAGTACCTGTTCTGGTTGGGATTATTGTAATTATTCTGGCACTTGGGATAATTAGTTTTCTTAGTGGTGCCCTAGGTAGAAGCTTTGTTGGTGATATTGGCCTACCTGGTTGGCTTAGCGTCCCCCAACCGCACCCCGAGCTGCCAGCGGAAGTTGTCTTCCATCTGCTGGGCTTCCCCATAACCAATAGTATTATTGCCACCTGGCTTAGCATCGTCGTTTTAGTTGGGATATCCTATGCCGTCACACGTCGGTTGAAGCTGATACCAAACAGACTGCAGAGCATGTTAGAAGCTGCCCTTGGCTGGCTGCTTAACTTCTGCCAGGAGGTTGCCGGTGATAAGAATGGACGCCGCTTCTTCCCCATAGTGGCCACTATCTTTCTCTTCGTGATAACCAATGCCTGGCTCAATCTGCTCCCCGGCTTCGGTTCAATACTTATTACCAACGCCGAGGGTGAAGCAGTACACCTGCTGAGAGGTGCTAATACTGATATCAATATGCCGCTGGCGCTGGCGTTTATCTCTTTTTTCCTCGTTAATTACTGGGGGATCAGCTCGCTCGGTAGCTTCCGTTACCTGAGTAAATTCTTCAATTTCGGCCGGTTCTTTCGGGGCGTAGGCCAGCTGGTGAGAGGCAGGCTCAAAGCCGGCCTGGCTGGTATCTTCAATGGAGCGATCGATATTTTTGTGGGCATCCTGGAGTTACTGAGCTTGTTTATCCGTATTGTCAGCTTTACCTTCCGTCTTTTTGGTAACATGACCGCCGGTGAAATACTACTTCTTATAGTGGCTTTTCTTATTCCCTGGTTACTCGCCATACCATTTTACGGACTCGAGTTGCTGGTTGGTTTTGTTCAAGCCCTTATCTTTGGTGGGCTTACTTTAGTATTTGCTACCATTGCGGTTACTCATCATGAGGCAGAAACAGCTTAAAGAACGCTTGCGTAAATTTTTTGACTAAGGAGGGGGAAAAATGGAAACAGAAGCGATCAGAATGTTAGCAGCGGGATTGGCTATAGGTTTGGGTGCTATAGGACCCGGGGTGGGCATCGGGATTTTAGGCTACGGGGCGATGCAGGCACTGGGACGCAATCCCGAAGCCAAAGGTCCAATAATGACTAATATGATATTAGCCATTGCCTTTGCTGAGGCTATCGGCATCTATGCTTTAATCGTGGCAATTCTAATTGCTGGCAAAATACTGGGATAAGGTATAAACTCCCCCCGGTATCTCTAATCTGATATGCCCCAAGGTATACCGAGGGAAGAAAAGGAGTGTGGGATTATGCAAGAAGACGGGATTCCAAATGTAGCCCTTATTGCTGCTGCAATGGTAATAATCATCGGCATAGTAGTTGCCTTTTCCGTGATTACCTGGGTATTCCTGCTAGCATAGTCTTGGTCTATCTGGAGGAGTTACTGTGGAAGGACTAGGAATTAGCTTACCAACACTACTGGCACAAGTTGTAAATTTTGGTATCTTGTTTGGCCTTCTCTATCTGGTCGCCTATAAGCCAATTATGAAAAAGCTTGACGAGCGCTCCCGTAAAATCAAGGATAGCATGGAGCAAACGGAGCTTATCAAGCAACAGGCAGAACATGCCGAAGAAGAAGTAAAGAAACAGCTAGAGGCTGCCGGCAAAGAGGGCATGGAAATGATGGCCCGGGCAATGCATGCCGGAGAAGAGATGAGACAAAAAGCACAGAAAGAAGCCAGACAAGATGCTGAAACCATCATTACTCGGGCCCGAGCGGAGATTCAGCAAGAGCGGGACGGGGCTATTGATGAGCTGCGTAAAGAGTTCGTTGACTTAACAATAATGGCAGCCGGGAAAGTCATCGAAAAATCTCTGGACAAGCAAACACATCATCAGCTTATTGATAAGGTGCTGGAAGAAAGTGCTAGCCTTAAAAAGGGCTGAGCCTCGTTTAAGTTCAAGGAAAGAAAATGGCGAGAAAAGTTCATGCTCTGCGTTATGCTCAAGCAGTGTTTGAGATTGCGCTGGAGACAAAAGAATTGGATAGATGGCAGTCCGATCTGAGAAGACTAGCAGCTCTAGGAGAGAATGATGAGCTTATCGCCTTCCTGGAAAGCCCAAAGATTCAATTTGACGATAAAGCTAGATTGCTATCTGAACAGCTAAAAGAAATAAATCCTCTGGCACTAAATCTAGTTTACTTGTTAGCCGCCAGAGGCAAGTTACATAGTATCAGCGATATAGCCGATGGTTATCAAAAACTGCTGGATAACCACCATGGCATTGAGACAGCTGAGATTATTAGTGCTACTGCCCTTGATGAGGAAGATAAGCAAAGGTTAGCTAAACACCTCGGTGCTATCGTTGGTAAGAAGGTAGCACTCAAGACTAAAGTAGAGTCTGGATTAATTGGAGGTGTTATCGCCAGAATTAGCGGCAAGTTACTGGACGGCAGCACTCGCAGTAAACTGGAGACCTTAAGAAAAGAGTTGGTCAGAGCCGGGAGGTAGACTAGATGGCAACAAGAGGACAAGATATTGTTTCGGTAATCAAACAGCAAATCGAGCAGTTTGGTATGACTATGACCATGGTAGATGTTGGCACTGTGATCGAGGTCGGTGATGGCATCGCCCGAATTCACGGGTTAACTGCCGCTAAGTATAATGAACTGCTTGAGTTCCCTAATGATATTATGGGCATCGCCATGAATCTTGAGGAAGACAGAGTAGCGGCCATTATCCTTGGTGACTATACCAGAATTAAAGAGGGTGATGAAGTAAGATGCACCGGCCGAATTGCTGAAACGCCAGTAGGTGAAGCCCTTATTGGTAGAGTAGTTGACCCCCTAGGACAACCTCTGGATGGCAAAGGACCAATTAAAAGTGATAAGACCCGGCCCATGGAACGAGTTGCTCCCAACGTCACCCTGCGTAAATCAATAGATACCCCGGTACAGACCGGGATTAAGGCAATAGATAGCCTGATTCCCTTAGGCCGGGGACAAAGGGAGCTTATAATTGGGGACCGGTCGACTGGAAAAACAGTTATCGCCCTGGATACCATTATCAATCAAAAGGGTGGGGATTTAATTTGTATCTACGTTGCTATTGGTCAGAAAGCATCCAAGGTGGCACAAGTAATCGCTATGTTGGAGGCTCATGGAGCTATGAAGCATACTATCATAGTTGCTGCCAATGCTGCTGACTCGGTTGCTCTGCAATATCTAGCCCCTTATGCCGGCTGCGCTATCGGTGAGGAATTCATGGAGCAAGGTCGGGACGCATTGGTTATTTATGACGACTTATCCAAGCACGCCTGGGCTTATCGCCAGCTTTCACTGTTGCTACGGCGTCCACCAGGACGAGAAGCCTACCCGGGTGATGTTTTTTACTTGCACAGCCGCTTACTGGAGAGAGCAGCCAAGTATGCACCGGAATATGGCGGCGGTTCTCTTACCGCCTTACCTATCATCGAAACCCAGGCAGGAGATATGTCTGCCTATATTCCAACCAATGTTATTTCAATTACTGATGGTCAAATGTATCTGGAGACAGACTTGTTTAATGCCGGGATCAGGCCAGCACTAAATGTTGGTCTATCAGTATCCAGAGTTGGGGGAGCTGCGCAGACCAAGGCAATGAGAAAAGTCGCCGGTCAGCTCAGATTAGAGCTGGCCCAATATCGCGAGCTAGCCGCTTTTGCTCAGTTTGGCACCAGCGAGTTGGATAAGGCAACTAGAGCTCGCCTTGACCGCGGGCAGCGAATCACTGAAATCCTGAAACAGCCCCAGGCTGTCCCCATGCCATTGGAAAAGCAGGTCATGATTCTCTACGCTGCTATCAACGGCTATATCGACGATGTAGCCTTGGACAAAGTCGCTGCCTTTGAGACCAATTTCCATCGTTTTATGGAAACTAACCACCCGGAGATAGGCAAAAGTATTGCCAAAGAGAAGGAGATTACGGCTCAGACCGAAGAGGCTCTGAAGACAGCTGTTAATGAGTTCAAACAGAGTGTGAAATTCTAGGATGATAGATGGCTAATATTCGCTTAATTCGTCGTCGCATACGTGGCATTCAGGGTATCGTTAAGATTACCCGGGCTATGGAGATGATTGCTAGCTCCAAGATGAGACGGGCGCAGCAGCGCGGTTTAGCTGGACGCCCTTACTCAGAAAAGATTAGTCAGGTGCTGGCTGACTTGGCAGCCCTACCCCAAGCAGGCGAGGTACTGCACCCCCTGCTCCAACGCCGCCCGGTAAGCAAAATCGCCATAGTGTATATCACGCCTGACCGTGGTCTATGTGGCGGACTTAATGCAAACATCAACCGGAAGACAGGTAGTTTTATATTAGAGCAAGATGTGTCAGTTACCCTGATAGCTGTCGGGCGTAAGGGATTAGATTTCATGAGAAGATATGGTCGTAACATACGAGCTGAGTTTACGCGATTCGGCGACCAGCCCAGCCTGCTGGACACGCTACCCATATCCCGTATTATTATCGATGATTACACCAATGGACTCGTAGATTTGGTCTATCTAGCCTATACTCAATTTGTTTCCACCATGGTCCAGAGACCAATTTTACAACAGATACTACCCATTGAACCAGCAACAGACATACCAAAGACACAAAATGTAGACTATATATACGAACCAAATCCAGACCTGGTGTTAAGCGGGCTTCTGCCGCGCTTCGTTGAGATGCAAGTATACCATGCGATTCTAGAATCCATTGCCAGTGAACAGTCAGCTAGAATGGTGGCAATGCGAAACGCCACGGATAATGCCACCGAGCTCATTGGAGAATTAACCCTGATGTATAATAAAGCTCGCCAGGAGTCCATTACTAAAGAGCTTCTTGACATTACTGGCGGAGCTGAAGCTTTGACTTAACTGGAGGAGATTATTATGGCTAAAGGTAAAGTAGTTCAAGTGATGGGAACAGTAGTTGATATAGAGTTTCCCCCGGATGAATTACCATCACTATTTAACGCTCTTGAAATTCACAATTCCGGTAGCAAGCTGATACTTGAGGTTCAGGAGCACATCGGTAATAACTGGGTTAGATGCCTGACTCTATCACCCACCGAGGGGTTGGAACGAGGGACTGAAGCGATAGATACCGGGAAAGCCATTTCTGTACCAGTAGGTAGAGCCACACTAGGACGGCTTTTTAACGTATTGGGAGAGCCTCTTGACAACCTTGGTGCAATTGAAACAAAAGAGTACCAACCAATCCACCGCACCCCACCCTCACTTGAGGAGCAAGAGACAAGCACCGAGGTGCTGGAAACCGGTCTCAAGGTCATTGACCTAGTTGCGCCATTTACCAAAGGTGGCAAGGTGGGTGCTTATGGCGGTGCCGGCGTAGGCAAGACAGTTATTATTATGGAACTTATCCGCAATATTGCTACTGAGCACGGCGGTTTCTCCGTCTTCACCGGTATTGGGGAAAGGTCTCGTGAAGGCAATGACCTATGGAATGAAATGAAAGAATCAGGCGTGATAGATAAGACAGTAATGGTCTTCGGCCAAATGAATGAACCCCCTGGAGTTCGCCTCCGGGTGGGACTAACAGGACTGACAATGGCAGAGTATTTCCGTGATGTTGAGGGGCAGGATGTTTTGTTGTTTATTGATAATATCTACCGCTATACCTTAGCTGGTATGGAGGTATCAGCTTTACTCGGCCGTATGCCTTCCGCGGTAGGCTATCAGCCTACCCTAGCTACCGAGGTCGGTGACCTGGAAGAGCGCATTACCTCCACCAAGCAAGGCTCAATTACCTCTTTCCAGGCTATCTATGTTCCGGCTGACGATTATACTGACCCCGGGGTAGCTACTACCTTTGGACACCTTGATGCCGTTGTTGCCCTGGAGAGGTCTATCGCTGAGCAGGGCTTATACCCGGCAGTTGACCCGCTAACCTCAACCTCTCGCATCCTCGACCCCAATGTTATTGGCGAAGAGCACTATCAAGTAGCCCGTGAAGTGCAGCGTGTTTTACAACGCTACAAGGACCTCCAGGATATAATCGCCATACTTGGCATTGAGGAGCTCAGCGAAGAAGATAAACTTACCGTAGCTCGTGCCCGAAGAATACAGAGATTCCTCTCGCAACCAATGTTTGTTACCGAGATCTTTACTGGACGGAAGGGTAGGTACGTGCCGATAAAAGAGACAGTACGCGGCTTCAAGGAGATTCTAGAGGGAAAACACGACGCCCTGCCGGAGCAAGCCTTTTACATGATGGGTAGTATCGACGAGGCAGTAGAGGAAGCTAAGAAACTGGGGAAGTAGAGATATAGAATGTCCACTATGAAACTTGATATTGTCACCGCAGAGAAAGTAGTGTATTCCAATGAGGTAGATATAATAGTGGCTCCAGGTATTGAGGGCCAACTGGGAATTTTGCCCCACCACGCCCCATTGATGACCACGCTACAGCCAGGGTACCTGATAGCAAAAAAGGGTGGAGAGGAGGAAATTTCCCTAAGTATTAGTGGCGGCTTCCTTGAGGTACGCCCTGACCGGGTAATAGTACTGGCTGATGCTGCTGAGAGAGCTGAGGAGATTGATGTCCACCGGGCAGAAGAAGCCAAACGCCGGGCTGAAGAACAGTTAAGACAACCCACCCCCGAGATTGATGTGGCTCAAGCTGAAGCTGCATTACACCGGGCAATGACCCGCCTTCAGGTTGTTGAGCAAACCAGAAGAAGAAAACGAGGAACTTAGCTTGGTAGTCCCTAATTGATTGATTAGTTACTTGCTTTGTAATATCTAGGCGGATTTAATCCTAACCTACCCCTAAAATCCACCCCTAGCAAACGATTCCTTACTGCTTCTATTCCTAGATAATCTCTAGATTAACCCTGGTTCCAGCCTTAGCTGCTTTTACCCTGAGCAGGGTACGCATAGCACCAGCGATTCGGCCTTGCTTACCAATAACTCTCCCTTTATCCTCATCGGCAACCTGTAATTTAAGAGTTATGCCTTGCTCATCAGTTCCCTCGGTAACTACCACATCATCCGGTAAATTGACAATTGATTTGGCGATGTACTCCACTAGTTCCTTCATGTTTTCTCCTTGACTTTGTTGAACTTCTCCATAATGCCTACCTTTGATAGTAGCCTGGCAGCGGTCGCTGTTGGCTGAGCTCCTTGTCTTAGCCAGGTCAGCGCTTTTTCTTCGTCGATGACTACGGTTTCCGGGTCAGTTAGAGGATCATAGTGGCCAATAATGCTAAGGAACGCCCCATCACGCGGGGCTCGAGAGTCAGCTACTACCACTCGGTAACTCGGCTTTTTCTTGGCTCCTGTCCGTCGTAATCTAATCTTTACCATTTTTACCTAACTTTCTTTTATAGTCTATATTATGCCCTATAAGTGGGTGTCTGTCAATGGGCTTAGCAACTAGATTGTTTCTTGACAGGGTGAGCTTAGGTTGCTAAACTATCCTTACTATAGTCTGTATTTATTTTGCTACCATTTTTCCGTTTAGGAGCCTAAATTGACAGAAGAAGTATCAGCGCACTTGAGCCGAGGTCTAGTTCAAATTTTTACTGGCGATGGCAAAGGTAAGACTTCGGCAGCTCTAGGAGCAGTACTTCGAGCTTCAGGTAATGGGCTGAGAGTATACGTTGTTTTCTTTATGAAGGGCGACTACCCTTATGGCGAATTTAGCATTCTGCCTAAACTACCCAACGTAGAAACGGCTAGATTCGGACTGACAACTTTTTGTGATCCGAATAATGTTAAGCCAGAAGAGAAAGAGCAAGCGAGGCTGGCTTTAGCAGCTGCCCGAAAGGCAATACTGAGCGGCAAATTTAACCTGGTCGTGCTGGATGAGATTAATGTAGCTGTAGCCTGGAAGTTGGTTGAGCTGGAGGAAGTTATTAGATTACTCAACGAGAAACCACCAGATGTAGAGCTTATCCTTACCGGCCGCTACGCCGATACCAGGTTGGTACAACTAGCCGACTTGGTCACCGAGTGCCTGAAGATAAAGCATCCTTATGACGAAGGTGTGGTAGCTCGGAAGGGAATCGAATACTAAGGCCTAACTAAGGAGGTAACTTTGAAGATAACATTGAGTCATATCAAAGCTGATGTTGGCGGCTATGTAGGGCATTCAGAAACCCACCCCGAGGTTTTAGCCAAAGCTGATGAGTGCCTGGCCAAAGCTAAAAAAGAGGGGTTATTAGTTGATTACCATGTAACCAAGTGTGGTGATGACCTGCAATTAATTATGACCCACCAGCAGGGTGAGGAAAATGATAAAATCCATGAACTAGCCTGGGATACCTTTGTGGCAGGTACTGAGGTAGCTAAAAAATTGAAACTTTATGGCGCCGGTCAAGACTTACTATCCGACGCCTTTTCTGGCAACATTAAGGGAATGGGACCCGGGGTAGCTGAAATGGAGTTTGAGGAACGGCAATCTGAGCCAGTAATTATCTTCATGGCTGATAAGACCTCGGCTGGAGCATGGAACATGCCCCTATACAAAATGTTTGCCGACCCATTTAACACTATCGGGCTGGTTATTGCCCCCGGTATGCACACCGGTTTTTCCTTTGAAGTGCATGACGTCAAAGGACATAAGAAGATAACCTTCAATACCCCTGATGAAATCTATGACATGCTGGTCTTTATTGGAGCACCATCACGTTATATGGTAAAAGCTGTCTATCACCGTGAAACCGGAGAGGTAGGAGCCGTATCATCCACCCAGCGTTTGTCTCTAATTGCTGGTCGTTATATTGGTAAGGATGACCCGGTGTGCATTGTACGCGCCCAGGGAGCTTTCCCGGCAGTAGGAGAAATATTGGAACCATTCGCCTCTCCAATCTTAGTTGAAGGGTGGATGCGGGGTTCCCACATGGGTCCTCTTATGCCAGTATCTATCCCGGATAGTACCCCAGCTCGCTTCGATGGGCCGCCAAGAGTAGTGGCCGTGGGCTTTCAATTAGCTGATGGTAAACTGATAGGGCCCCGTGACATGTTTGATGACAAATCCTTTGATCCGGCGCGCGACAAAGCCAATGAAATGGCGGATATTATGCGTCGCCACGGACCTTTTGAGCCACACCGTCTCCCCTTGGAGGAAATGGAATACACTACCATGCCTGAGGTAGCGAGCAAACTAGAAAGCAGGTTCGTTGACCTAGATTAAGGGCATGGCTAAGCTTCTTCTAGGTACAAACAATCAAGCTAAGGTACGTGAGTATAAGACATTACTCCAAAGCCTGTCGCTTGAACTAGTTACACCAGTGGAGCAGAAAATCACTACCGTGGTTGATGAGGTGGGCGGCAGCTTAGAGGAAAATGCCAAGTTAAAGGCGGTAGCGCTAGCTCAGCAGAGCCAACTGCTAACTCTGGCTGACGATTCAGGACTGGAGGTTGATGCTCTGGGTGGTGAGCCCGGTCCCTTATCAGCCCGCTATGCTGGCGAAGGAGCCTCCGATAAGGACAGAATCAATTATTTGCTGTCACGCCTCAAGGATGTACCGCAACAGGAACGGTCAGCCCGTTTCCGATGTGTCATTGCTATAGCTCTGCCTAGCGGTGTGGTTGAGATTTGCTCTGGGGAGTGTCAAGGGTTTATAATCTTTGAAGCGAGGGGGGAAGAGGGTTTTGGTTATGACCCAATCTTTTACCTCCCTGAGCTGGATAAGACGATGGCTGAGATACCCTTGGAAGTAAAAAATCAGGTTAGCCATCGCGGGCAAGCAGCTAGGAAAGCGTTACTTGTACTGGAAAGGTTAGTATTGTGACTGGTCTCTCTGATTCGTTTCAGCGCCCCATAAATTACCTGCGTATCTCGGTAACTGACCGCTGCAACTTACGCTGCATCTACTGTATGCCTTCTGATGGCATCAAGTTGATGAATCACGATGACATCCTCACCTATGAGGAAATCTATACTATAGCGCAGGCAGCAGCTGAGCTGGGCATAAGTAAAGTAAGGGTTACCGGCGGCGAACCATTGGTAAGGTCAGGACTGCCTCAGTTAATACAGATGCTATCAGGTATAAACACTGTAGATGACATCTCTCTTACCACCAATGGAACCTTACTTGCTAGCTATGCGGCTGAGCTAAAGCAGGCCGGGCTCAAGAGAGTCAACATAAGCCTGGATACACTTAATCCAGACAAGTTTAAGCGTATCACCCGTAGTAATAGTAACCTTAGTGATGTGCTAGCTGGTATTAAAGCTGCCAAGGCAGCTGGTCTTAACCCGGTTAAGCTTAATATGGTAGTAATGGCTGATACCAACGATGACGAAATCCTTGATTTTGGTGCCAAGACTATCAGCGATGGTTGGCATGTGCGCTTTATAGAATTTATGCCCGTTACTGGCGAAAACGCTGTTAGACTAGTGACAGTTAGTGATATGAGAAAACGTCTAGAAAAGCTGGGAGAATTAGAACCTTGTCTACCCGATGTCGGTAATGGGCCAGCCAAGTATTTTCGTTTTCCTCAAGCCAAAGGCACTATCGGCTTTATTACTCCGGTTAGTGAACATTTCTGTTTTCACTGCAATCGGTTACGTCTTACCGCTGATGGCAAGCTCCGCCCTTGTCTATTATCTGAGGATGAAATAGACTTGAGGCAGCCTCTCCGGAGCGGCGTATCGTTATCCAAGCTGAAACAACTGATTGAGGAGGCAGTTGCCCGTAAGCCACTGCGCCATCACATAGCTGAGGGCTATGTACCTAAAGACCGCCCATTTTCTCAGGTAGGGGGTTGATTGTTGATTGAGATATATACTGACGGGGCTTATAACCCGGTTTTGGATCAAGGTGGCTGGGGAGCTATTGTCGTTGAAAATGGACAAAAACGGGCTTTCTCTGGCACAGCCAACGGAACCACCAGTAACCGTATGGAGATTATGGCAGCACTGGAAGGTATCGCGAGCACTCCACAAGGGTCAGAAGTTATGCTATACACTGATAGCCAATATCTTTTTGGTTGTATGGCCAAAGGCTGGCAAAGACGCGCCAACCGTGATTTATGGGAACAGTTAGATAAAGTGACCGGCGAGCGTAAAGTACAATGGCAATGGATTGAACGAGATACCAACCCCTTACACAAGGAAGCCCATAACCTGGCTACTAATTTATCCAAGCAGGTTGAAAAATCTGCAGTTGCCGAGGAATTAACGCATATAGATGAACTGGGACGTCCTCGAATGGTAGATATTACCCCAAAACCTGATACTCAGCGTGAAGCAATAGCCAGGGGTATAGTCAGCATGAAGACGACTACTCTTGACCTGTTAAAAAGGGGGAAAATAGCTAAAGGTGATGTTCTTGTGGTTGCTCAGTTAGCCGGCATTATGGCGGCCAAGCAAACACCTAACTTAATTCCCCTGTGTCATCCCATTCTCATTGGAGAGATTAAAGTTGAACTCAGCTTAGACGAAGAGAATAGCACCGTAGAGATAATCTCTACGGTGAAAAGTACCGGCAAGACCGGGGTAGAAATGGAAGCGCTCACAGCTACCACAGTCGCAGCGTTAACCATCTATGATATGTGCAAAGCAGTAGAACGTGGTATAAAAATAGAGAATATCCGACTAATTAGGAAAAGTGGTGGCAAAAGCGGCACGATAGCCCTTGAATAGAACCAATCATTGGTATATACTACACCACTACAGATAATAACTTTTGGGGGTGTTTTATGAAATTATCCTGTCTTCAGGAAAACCTGAATCGAGGGCTTAGTTTGGTAGGTAGAGCAGTAGCTGTCAGAACTACTCTGCCGATAACTAACAATGTACTCTTAGCCACAGACCAGTCCCGTCTTAAACTTGTTGCTACTAACCTGGAAATGGCCATTAGCTGCTGGATTGGTGCTAAGGTGGAAGAGGAGGGTACAATTACTGTTCCTGCCAGGCTCCTCACCGAGTTTATTAGTTCTTTACCCAGTGAGAAAGTAGATATTAACCTCTCTCCTCACACCAAGACCCTGGAACTAAAGTGCGCTCGATTTGAGGCACGCATCAGCGGTGTTGACGCTAAGGACTTCCCACCCATACCCAAGATTGAAGAAGGTATAACTACTAAGGTTGAGGCGGACGCTCTTCGTCAGGGGATTAACCGAGTTGCCTTCGCTACCGCTTCCGAGGAATCTCGACCAGTGCTTACCGGAGTTGATGCTCAATTTGAAGGGGATTTACTGACGCTGGCAGCGGCTGATGGCTTTAGGTTAGCCGTATATAAACTGCCTATTACCGTACCAATTAGCGAGAAGAGTGAAGTCATCATTCCAGCACGGGCTCTGACTGAGTTAAACCGACTTATGGGCGACCAGGAGGAAGCGGTGAAGATAACGATGAGTCCCAGCAAAGGCCAAATTCTATTTCGCCTGAAGAATGTTGAACTGGTATCCCAGCTTGTTCAGGGCACCTTCCCCAATTATGCCCAACTTATCCCTCAGAGTTACACTACCCGAGCGGTAGTCGATGTTGCCGAATTCTCGAGGGCGACCAAGACTGCTTCTATCTTTGCCCGCGATGGTAGTGGTATTGTCCGTCTGGTGATGACCCCCGGAGGGGAGCTAACCCCAGGCAAGATGACTATTTCCGCCCGCTCGGAAGAGATAGGTGATGATGTCGGTGAGATTGATGCCACTGTCGAGGGTGAGGAAGCCAAGATTGCCTTTAATGGTAAGTATCTAACCGATGTGCTCAGCGTACTTGGTGAGTCCCAAGTAGCCTTGGAGACTACCAACCCATCAAGTCCCGGTGTCATCCGTCCAGTGGGAGCAGACAACTATATTCACGTGGTTATGCCGATGTTTGTGCAATGGTAATAAATTCTGAAGCTAAATAATTCATCGGATGATGAATGTGCAGTGGTAAGAATGAAGGGGGAGTGTAAAAACTCCCCTCTTTTTTATGCTTATTTCTTTATTCAACTTCCATTAGTGGTTGTGTTTTGTTTAACTATAACGATGGGTGTATAATCGGCGTAGCTAAAAGGACTTGGTTTTGAGGGTGAAAATTACTCCTTGTGTCAATATATTCAAGCTGATAGCTGAAGGGAAATCTTTTTATGTTTAGAAAGGTGGTTGCCATTTATGGCAAAGAATTTAAGCCTTAACAAGGCGGGTATTGCGAAAGAAGATGAGTTTTACACTCAACTTAACGATATTGAGAACGAAATGCACCGCTACAAAGAGCAGTTTCAGGATAAAGTCATTTTCTGTAACTGCGATGACCCATACGAAAGCAATTTTTTCAAATACTTTGCTATGAATTTCAACTTTTTAGGGCTGAAAAAGTTGATTGCTACTTGCTATTTCGGTTCACCTGTAAAGGGCCAACAATTATCTCTATTTGATGTAATAGGAATACCAGAGCAAACGGACGACGACAAACGCCCATATAAGATTGAGATAACAGAAGTAACCGACGAAAATGCAGACGGGGCTGTTGACTTATCAGATGTTGAATATTTGCTTAAAAACAAAGGGAACGTTTTAACCCTTTTAGAGGGTGATGGTGATTTTCGTTCGGCTGAATGTATAGAGCTTTTAAAACAAGCAGATATTGTAGTAACTAACCCACCTTTTTCACTTTTACGTGAATATGTTGCGCAGTTGATGGAATTTGACAAAAAGTTTGTTATTTTAGGGAATCAAAACTCAGTTACATACAAGGAGATTTTTCCTTTATTGAAAGACAATAAAATGTGGCTTGGTTATTATTGTGGAGACATGGCCTTTTCCGTCCCTACATACTATGAAGAACGCTCTACGCGATTTTGGATAGACGAAAACGGTCAAAAATGGCGAAGTATGGGAAATATTTGTTGGTTTACCAACCTGGATACGATAAAACGCCACGAGTTATTAACATTGTATAAAAAATATACGCCGGAAGAATACCCGCACTATGACAACTATAACGCGATAGAAGTATCCAAAGTCGCCGGAATCCCCTATGACTGGGATGGAGATATGAGTGTACCTATAACATTCCTTGATAAGTATAACCCCGAACAATTTGAGATACTGGGGATAATGGACAGGCAAAACACTTCAGGCCTGCGCACAAAAAAATATACTCCGGAAGATACACCCAAATATAACGATTTAAACGCCCGTGGAGTTATCAGAATTAACGGCGAATTAAAAGCAATGTACGCTAGAATTCTTATAAAAAGAATAGGGGCGACAGAATGAAAATTACTTTGAAAGAAATAACCGTCCGTGAAGTTGCGAAAGACTACGCTGATAACGCAGAGGAAGGCGTTACAGGCTATGGTGGCAAGCTGAACATACGCCCAAAATACCAGCGTGAATTCATTTATGATGACAAGAAGCGCAACTCCGTTATAGACACTATCCGAAAGGATTTTCCGCTCAATGTGATGTATTGGGTTGTTAGCGACAACGGCAATTTTGAAGTGATGGATGGGCAACAACGCACAATCAGCTTTTGCCAGTATGTCACAGGTGTTTTCTCAGTGAACGTAGACGGGTATAATAAAGCGTTCCACAATCTCACCGAAACAGAAAAAACACAAATTCTTGACTATAGACTAATGGTCTATTTCTGTGAGGGCAACGACAAGGAAAAATTAGATTGGTTCAAGATAATCAACATAGCGGGTGAAAAACTTACCGACCAGGAATTAAGGAACGCCGTATATACTGGAACTTGGCTAACTGCCGCAAAGACAATATTCAGTAAAACGAATTGCGCAGCATATGGACTAGCAAAAGACTATGTGAACGGCTCGCCTATCCGTCAAGAGATTTTGCAGACGGCTATTAGCTGGATTTCTGGCAGCGACATAGAAAAGTATATGTCCGAGCATCAGCAAGACCCGAACGCCAATGAATTATGGACATATTTTAAGAATGTTATTGATTGGGTAACACTTACATTTACTACATATCGCAAAGAAATGAAAGGCATTAACTGGGGAGAACTGTACGATACATTCAAAGATAAGGTGTTTGATACTGAAAAATTAGAACAAGAAATAAAAGTTCTTATGATGGACGATGATGTCTCTAAAAAGTCAGGTATCTATCCGTATGTACTTACCCGCAATGAAAAGTATTTGAGCATACGAGCATTTACCGAAAGTCAAAAACGGGAAGCATACGAAAAGCAAAAAAGCATTTGCCCTAAATGCGGTAAACACTTTGAATTAAAGGAAATGGAAGCAGACCATATAACGCCGTGGAGCAAGGGTGGTAAGACGATTTCTGAAAACTGTCAAATGCTGTGTAAGGACTGTAACAGGCGTAAGAGTGATGTGTAGCGGGAAAGGGGGCTAACTGTAGTAGCCAAGACATCATCAAACAGTCACCCCACCGCCACCAATTCCCTTTTACGGGTATACCTCTTTCTCCTGACAGGCAAGGTATATTCACGACTCTGTTCCAGATTGGTGAACTCCAGGGGTACTGACATCGTTATTGCTATCTTTTCCGGTGTAGCTATCACTTTTACCTGTAAAGTGTCCAGAGCTAACCGCTTATTCAAGAAGCTGCAATTATCAAGGCTGGCTTTTATGTTGCGACAGAATTCATCCAGTTGTGATTCCAGAGAGCCGATATCTACGGTCTGGGCTTTTATGGCTATCAGTTGAACCCGGCGTGTTTCTGCTTCCCGTTTCTCGGCTTTCACTTTATCTACCCTGTCCAGAAGCTCATCTCTGGTGATGCTGTCAAACTCAAACAGGGAGACTAACCGCTTTTCACGTTCGTCACAGGACTGCAGCTTCTGGTTTATCTCTTTTAGCTCCTCCTCGACCTTATGACCATCACCGTTATCATGAGCTTTCATCCTTCTCTTGATATCAGACAGTATCACGTCGGGGTGTTCAATGACCTTCCTGACCTCATCCCAGACAATCCTTTCCACTTCATCAGCGTGGATATACCCAGCATTACAGGTTGCATCTTTAACAGACGTGGGGTAGGTTGCCCTGCAGTGATAATAGCGGTATCTGTGCATTAAGCAGCTACCTATCACCGGACTATTACAGTAACCGCATCTGATATGTCCGGTTAGCAAGTATTCGTTTTGTGGTCTTCCCCTGTGCAGTATTTTGGAATCTTTCAATACCCGCTGTGCCCGGGTAAATAATTCCTGTGTGATAATCGCTGGTGTAACGTCTGGAAGTGCGACCCATTTATCCCTTGGGATATTTATAAGTTTATTACCTTCCCTGGTTGTTTTACCGAAATAGGTCATACCTGTGTAGGCTAGATTGGTGACCATTCGTTCTATCGTCAATGGGTGCCACTTGCTGCCTGACTTGGTTGGTATATTATCAGCATTGAGGACTTTAGCTACTTCAAACCGGGTACAACCTTCAGCTATCATGCTGAAAATACGCTGTACCACTTTCACTTCAGCTTCAAGGGGAACACGCTTCTTGGCAACCTTATCCCACCTGTATCCGTATAAGCCAATTCCTGTACCCTGTGGTAAAAATCCATTGGCAGCTTTTGTCCGCTTACCCCTTTTCGTTCTTTCTTTTATCTGTTCGGCTTCCAGCTCTGATGCCCAACCGAAGACGAAAGCCAGCATTTTACCAGTGATGGAGTCCTCAAACTGCTCCCTGACTAATATCAGCTTCACACCTGCTAATTTGAATTGCTTTAACAGGAGCAATATATCTTCACCCACCCGGCTTAAGCGGTCAGGGCTATAGGCAATAACAGCATCAAACTCACCGTTGTTAGCTTTATCTTTCAGGATATCAAGCTGGGGGCGGTTTAGTTGTAAGCCGGAATAGGTTTCTTTAAACAACAGGTTATCGGGCACCTCGTAACCCAGCTCTTTAGCTTTTTCAAGACAAGCTGCAAGCTGGCTACCTAGTGAGGTGCCCTCTTTTTCCTGATCTTCAGTTGATACCCGGCAATATATAGCTGCTTTCATTATTAACCTGATCCCGGTTATTTTTGAGTTTTCTTAGACTTTACCAGCGTGCATGTACCATCATTGCAATTGACCTTTCCTCTCCTGTGATAGTTAAAGAGCAGCTGGTTCACGACTAAAACAATTCTTCTATTTCTTGCTGTCTATATTGGATATGAGCCAAACCATGGTATGCCTCTAACATCCACATCAATTCAGGCACATACTTATGACCACAGTCCCAGCATACCCAAGTACCATCAAGAAATAGTTCCGGCCCGATTCTAGGATCTGTCCGTCCACCGCACAATGGGCAGATACCGTTCACGGCCACATTGTTCATCTGGATTGCGAAATGGCTCTGATTAACACTCATGTTTACATTACCCTCCTTTCTTATTTATTTGATCCCGGACTTAACCTGTTGGCCTAGTTATATTTTAATAGTTAAAAACCTTTACCCTACCCGCTGTGTTTCCTTGAAAATTGACAGTGAAAAATCATCGTTTTCTATTTCTTCTGTCCGTTCGGTCTTATCGGGTTGAGCAGCGGACAGTAAAATTTCGTATAGCTGAGCCAGCTTTTCTCCGATTTCTGGCTCAGGAGTTGCTCTGACACTGATCGTGATGCTCTTGTTCTTTTTCATTTTAGTTGCCACATTTATGCTCGTTTTAGAATAGGGCTTCGATTTCGTCTTCTATAGCTCTTTTCTGACCGTCTGTATTCCCGGCTCCAATCGATGTTACAGAGTTACACCCTTCATTTTTGAAATCAGGTGCTGTAACACCTCCAGTGTTATCGTTGGTTACACTGTTACCAGTTATTTCCTCGACACTTGGCAGTCCTTCCTCTCCTGGCATCGGCTCACCCAAGTCGTAATTAGCGGGA
>CAZNEL010000019.1:0-22613 GCA_964572285.1 uncultured Dehalococcoidales bacterium
CATGCCACCCTGTCACGGTGGAGATCGGGGGTTCGAATCCCCCCGGGGTCGCCAGCAATATTTCTGGCGTGACACTTGTAAGACAATCTAAAGAAGGGTTCAAACTCCGGCCTTGGTTTTATCGTCACCACCTTGCCACCGCTATCCAGCTTTATTTCCTCAAAAAGTACATTGGCTAACTTGTTCCTCTGCTCCTGGTTAGCTGTTCTCCAATTGCACAAATCGCATCGTTTGAAGCTGTAAGAGACTACGGGTTGACACCATCAGGAAACAGGGGGTAATATAAGTAACAAGCCGTGCAATTCTAAATCTAATCAAAAATGGAGGTTTAAATTGACTGAGGGGTATGCTGGAAGACTAGGATTTGTTAACCTATCTACCGGGGAAGTTAAAGAAGAGAAGCTTGATGAGAAAATGGCTCGTGATTTTATAGGAGTTCACGGACTCGGTGTCCGTGTTTTATTTGAACGCCAGAAAGCTGGAGTCGACCCACTGGGGCCAGAGAATATTCTTGGCTTTATTACCGGCCCACTGACCGGCACGCCGGTGCCTACCGGTAGCCGCTATGCGGTAGTCTGCAAGTCCCCGCTTACTGGTGGCTGGGGTGATGCTAATTCGGGTGGTTTCTTCGGCAGCGAACTCAAAGTGGCCCGCTGGGATGCCATCTTTGTCTCCGGGATAGCATCATCGCCCAAGTATTTGTTTGTAACTAATGATGGCATCGAGATAAAAGATGCATCTCACCTGTGGGGTAAGGACACAGTTGAGACCGAGGACGCGCTAGCTGGAGAACTCGGCGACTCGAAAATAAGAGTTGCTTGCATTGGCCCTGCTTCTGAGAAACTATCCTTAATCAGTGGTATTGTTAATGATAAAGGTAGGATTGCTGCTCGTTCCGGCGTAGGAGCGGTGATGGGTTCTAAGCGACTGAAAGCAGTGGCGGTAAGAGGAAAGGAGAAGGTAACGGTAGCTGATAGCGAGCGTGTCAAGCGACTCCGTGGAGATTTTATCAAAGGAATGCGCGATGTGCCTTTTATCAGTAGTCTAACTAAATATGGCACCTGTTTTATGACTTCCGGTGCAATCAACGATGGCGTAACTCCCATAAAGAACTGGTTACTTGCCGGAGGTCAGGCTTTCCCTACGGCAGACAAGATAGCAGACAAAGATAACTTCATCAAGTATCAGGTAAAAAAGTATGGTTGTGCCAATTGCCCGATTGCTTGTGGTGGTATTTTCAGTGTTCCCGATGGGAAATACCCCGTATCTGAAATGCATAAGCCTGAGTATGAAACCCAGGCTGCCTTCGGAGCGATGTGTTTAAATGACGACCTCTCCGTAATGTTCAAGTTAAACGACATGTGCAACCGCAGTGGACTTGACACTATCTCAGCAGGCAACGTCATCGCTTTTGCCATGGAGTGTTATGAACACGGTATCATCACTACGGCAGATACCGATGGCATTGAGCTAACCTGGGGTAATGCAGAAGCCGTTATCGCTATGATTAACAAGATGATTCGCCGGGAAGGTTTCGGCGATATCTTAGCTGATGGCGTTAAGCTGGCTGCCCAGCGTATCGGTAAGGGAGCCGAGCAATTCGCTATGCATATCGGCGGGCAGGAGCCCGGTCTCCACAATGCTATATTCTGGCCGGGACGAGGAACGGGATATGTGGTTGACCCCACACCGGGGCGGCATACCGTAGGCGGCCCCTTTACCAAGATTGATGCCAATGGTACCATAGCTCCATACCCTGAACTCCGTTTTTCCGGCTTTGAACGTTACGAATATAAGAGCAAAGGTCCAGCTAGTGCTATAGCCTCCAGTTATTGGCATATGGCATCATCCGCCGGACTCTGCCTCTTCTCGGCGGTTTTTTCCGGAATTTTACCTGCCGTGGATTTTCTTAATGCGGTTACTGGCTGGAATATCTCCATGGAGGAAACGCTGCAAACCGGAGCTAGAATTCAAACTTTACGGCAGCTGTTCAATATCAGGGAGGGTGTTGAGCCAGCGGAGAATCGTCTGCCAGACCGCATGGCCGGGATACCACCCAAGAGCGAGGGACCTATGAAGGATATCACCATAGATATTGACTCATTGGCCAAGGAATATCGCAAGGCTATGGGATGGAATCCGGATAGCGGACACCCTTCCGAAGACATCTTGGCTAAGCTAGGATTAAAGGAATTGGCCGAGAAGCACACGAGATAAATAAAAACTTATACCAAGTGTTGTTATATTGAAAGCAGAGGCTACTTACCATCGCCTCTGCTTTGTTTATTTGTAGCAGCCCAGGCTTAGTCTAACGTAAACAAAACCATCAATAATAAGCTTGTGTTAATCACGCTAACAAAAACACTGTAGAATGTTTGCCACACCGGCAAAATATATTATGACCTATTGTGGTTAGACTGTTTCCAGATTAGACAAAACAGGAAGGCTGCAGGGCATATAACACCTGCAGCCTCAGCACTGGTCTCAGAACTTTTACCGACTGATTATTTTCCCCCTAGAGATAACTAATGAGTCTGATAATGTAAGGGTGTTTTAACCGGTTTTTCAGAGCCGGTTAATGCCTGACGCCGGTGGCTAAATAGAGGACGCCGCAAAAAAGAGGGGACATCTAGTTCATCTTCACTCTTCACGCCCTTAAGCAACTTGTTAAGCTCCTCATCTTCGCTAGCCCCAGGTAACCCCAGCCGGGAAGTAAATCCGGTAGCAATCAGGGTAATCCTTATCTCTTTATCCATAGTTGGGTCATGTGCTACCCCAAAGATGATATTAGCCTCAGGGTCTACCGCCTGTTTAACAACCTCAGCGGCTTCATTAACTTCCATTAAGGTGAGGCTACTACCGCCGACAATGTTGAATAAAACGCCCTTTGAGCCATCAATAGAAACATCCAGCAAGGGACTGGCCAGAGCTTCCTTGGCAGCATCTACAGCTCGATTTTGGCTTGACCCTCTGCCTACAGACATCCAGGCTGGACCGGCATCCTTCATCACCGCCTTGACATCAGCAAAGTCAAGGTTAATCAGCCCCGGGACAGTAATAACCTCAGAGATAGCTTGGACACCATGACGTAGCACATCATCAGCCATCTTAAAGGCATTATCTACTGCCGTCCTCTGATCACACAGGTCAAGCAAGCGGTCATTAGGAATGATAATCAGGGTATCAACCTTGCCTAACAGCCGGACAATACCCTCATCAGCTACCTGACAGCGATGATTACCTTCAAAGGTAAATGGTTTGGTTACCACGGCAATGGTTAAGGCTCCGCTTTGTTTGGCTATTTCAGCGATAACAGGAGCAGCGCCGGTGCCGGTGCCACCACCCATACCGCAGGTGACAAACACCATATCAGCCCCGGCGACGAGCTCTTGAAGTTCATCACGGCTTTCCTCAGCGGCTTTTGTACCCCTATTATGGTCACCCCCTACCCCTAGCCCTCTGGTGAGCTTCTCACCAATCTGCATGCGGGTCGGGGCTTCAGTAATACTTAGAGCCTGGGCATCAGTATTCATGGCAATGAACTCTACACCCTGGATTTCCTCCCGGACCATACGGGTAATAGCGTTACAGCCACCACCACCTAAGCCAATAACCTTAATCTTAGCTGGGTTAGGAACAAAACTTGTTTTTGCCATCTCCTCCTCCTTTCTTTACCACTTTATTGTGTTCCTTAACGGAACAAATTTTTAATCCGTGAAATGAAATGTCTAAGACCAAATTTGTGAGGTTGCCAGGTCTGCGTGCCTTTATACTTGGCTCCCCAGAGTAAGAGGCCAACACTAGTGGCATAGGCTGGGTCACGAAGAGTATCACAAATACCGTAGATATTGGTCGGCAAACCCACCCTCACCGGAAGTCGTAGTATGTCACGACCCAGTACTTCAGCACCGGCAATGTTAGCGCTACCACCAGTGAGAACCAGCCCACCAGGGACAAAGGCCTCATACTCGGAGCGTGGCATTTCCAGTAGAATAAGCCTCAGTATCTCCTCCACTCGAGCCCGGAGAATATCACATAGGTCTTGGTAGGAAACACCGTGCCCATCTTCCGAGATAGGGCTCGTAGTCTCTATCTTACTTTCGTAAACTGGCATGACACTGCCATACCTTTTCTTCATTTCCTCGGCAACATCAAATGGCAGCCCCAGACCAATAGCAATATCCCTGGTAAGTTGATAGCCGGCTACCGGTAGAATAGCAGTATGCCAGATACTCCCATCTTTGAAGACAGCGATATCGGTAGTGCCACCACCGATGTCAGCCAGTATGGTGCCTATTTGCTTCTCATCTTCAGTCAGAACCGCCTCACTACTGGCTAAAGGTTCCAGGACGAGGTCATCAATATCTACACCGACACCACGGATGCACTTGATTAAATTCTGGACAGAAGTTACTGCAGCGGTAATGATATGTGTCTCCACATCCAGTCTAAAGCCATGCATACCCACCGGGTTCTTGACTCCTACCTGCCCGTCAACAGAATAACCGCGAGGGATAACATGGAGTAGCTTTCTATCAGTGGGAACCTTAATACTGCGAGCACATTGAAGTACTCTCTTCAGGTCATCCCGACGTACCAGTCGGTCACTACGATTAATGGCTACTACCCCCCGATTATTCACTGAGCTGACGTGTCTGCCAGTCACGCCGATATAGGCTGACTCTACCTTGGAGCCGCTGGCTTGCTCTGCCTTTCTTATCGAATCGCGGATTGATTCTTTGGCTTCATTGATGTTAACCACTAGACCTTTGTGAAGCCCTCGGGATGGGGCAATACCTACCCCTGTCACTCGGACGCTACCTCCATCATTTACATCAGCCATGGTGGTACATATCTTAGTAGTACCAACATCAATAGACGTTAATGCAGTCCGCTTAGCCATTTCCACCCTCCTTTTTGTTAGATTTTGACATTTTTCGGATCAGATTTATTTTCACATTTTTCACATTTCCCATACCTCTTCTTTCCCCTAGTCTAGAAATTTCAGTTACTTTGTATTGCGGAGAAAGTCGCTCGGAGTTCTTTAAGTTGACCTAGTTTTCTCCACCTCCCAACCTTAGCATCCGTGGCTAAACACAGTTTTTCTGCAGTCTGATAGTACTCCTCCCGAGTAGCAATACGCTCCGCTACTCTCAGTTTGGCACTACGGCTACGCGGATTAAGGCGAACCTCCGCAGAAGAAGGAGTAATAACTTTTTTACTGACTAACCTCAGACTAGCGGTGTGCCCACAGACACAGGCCGGGACATGGGGCGGGCAAATACAATCCCTTGATTCTTGCTGTATAAACTGCTTCACGATGCGGTCTTCAAGAGAGTGATAGCTAATGACGACCAGTCTACCTTCAAATCCGAGGAGATTAATCGCCTGTTTTAATGCTAACTTCAGGTGCTCCAGTTCCTGATTGACCACAATTCGCAGTGCTTGAAAGGTTTTAGTAGCCGGATGAATCTTGCCCCGCCTGCCCCCAAAAGCCTGCTCTATAACCTGAGCCAGTTGAAGAGTAGTCTTTATCGGGCGTTCCATTTTGATGTGACGGGCTATTTGACGGCTGTGGCCCTCCTCACCGTAGGTTTTTATAAGCTGGGCCAGTTCATTTTCCGCGAAATTGTTAACAATATCAGCAGCAGTCACTTCCTGACCAGTGTTGAACCGCATATCTAAAGGAGCATCACGTTGAAAGCTAAAGCCACGGCTACTGCTATCAAGCTGAGCAGAAGACATCCCCAGGTCCAACAGAATGCCATGCACCGGTAAAAAGTCATATTTAAGACAGATAGCCTGTAAATTAACAAAGTTATCATTAACTGTCAAAATGGAACCTTTGTAGGCTTCGAGTCTTGACTTAGCTACTTTTATAGCTTCAGGGTCAGCGTCAATACCTAATACTTGCCCGCCCGGCGAACTCTGCTCCAGGATAGCTGCAGCATGTCCCCCAGTTCCAAGGGTACAATCAATATAACGGCCGCCAGGCTGAACAGCTAACGCTTCAATAGCTTCGTTCAGTAAAACCGGAACATGGGTAGCTGTTGATATCCTTAACCCCATTAACGTCTTTCCCAACTTTCTATAATTTGCCAAGCCTGCTCCTGGCTGCTAGCTTTCTCTTCTTCCCAATGAACCTTATTCCAAAGTTCGAGATAAGTATTAGCTCCGGCGACAACTACCTCGTCTATAATCTCAGCATACTCCCGCAAGGGAGCTGGCAAAGCTACCCTGCCCTGCCCATCAACATTAGTACTAAAAGCAGTAGCAAAAATAGCCCGGTTCAGACTTCTCAATTTACTGGGTGCTACCGAGCCGGAAGTTAATGAGGTGGCCAGTTTTTTCCACTCTGCTAAAGGGTAGGCAAGAACGCATCTCTCAACACCCGGTGTTAATACCATTCCGTCCTTTAGCTCCTTTCTGAACTTGGGGGGAATAGGCAACCTACCCTTCTGGTCTATTTTATATTCAAATTCACCGAAGAACATTTCTCACCTCCGGTTGCCTACACTTCTTACCACTTTTTACCACTACTTACCATTTTACAACAGAAGTCCCCCCACATGTCAATACTTTCTGGGCAATTTTCCCACAATGCCCCGATTTTCCTATTTCCAGTCAGTCCCACCTACTACTTAAGTACTAGCCACTACTTAGTTCCACCCCAACAGTGACTGAATGGCTCATTCTTCCCCTGATTACCCATCCCTCAATTTGGCTATCTGCCTTATCTGTGGTAAAATAGACCAGTCTGAGGGGTAGTTTTATGCTTAACTTTGGTATACTGACCATTAGTGATAAGGGATCACAAGGGCAACGCTATGATGAGAGCGGAATGATCATCAGGGAAAGATTATCTCTTCTGGGTAGCAACGTGGTTAAGTACGAAATCGTCCCTGATGAAAAGGATATTATTATCAGTAAGCTTAGTGAGTGGGCAGACGAAGGAGATATAGATGTTATCTTAACCACCGGCGGGACCGGGCTCAGCCCACGTGATATTACTCCTGAAGCCACCCTTGCTGCCGTGGATAGGGTTGTGCCTGGCTTAGCTGAGGCAATGAGAGCAGAGACTTTCAAGATAACACCGTTTGCCATTCTAAGCCGGGCGGTAGCCGGTACCAGGGGAAAATGCCTTATTGTTAACCTGCCGGGTAGCACCAAGGCGGTTCGGGAGTGCCTGGAAGTAGTATTGCCAGTAATTCCCCATGCCGTAGATATTATTAAAGGGAAGGTTACTGAGCATCACACCAAGACTGAGGAGAATACAGGTTGATGGATATTGATATTCTGACTCTTTTCCCCGAGATGTTCGATAGTCCTTTTAGCTCTAGCATTCTCAAACGGGCCATCGAACGTAAGCTGGTCAACATTAACCTTCATAATATTCGGGACTATACTCATGATAGCCACCATACCGTGGATGATTATACCTATGGTGGTGGCACCGGCATGGTACTTAAACCCGAACCTATTTTTGAGGCTATAGAGTCAACAAAAGCGGGGCATACCGACCAGGAGTCTGCCCAGTTGCCAGTTATTTTACTTACCCCTCAGGGTCATCTCTTTTCACAAGAAGTTGCCTATGAGCTATCACAGCTTAGTCACCTGATTCTTATTTGCGGTCGCTATGAGGGAGTTGATGAACGAGTGCGCCAACATCTGGTTACCGATGAGATTAGTATCGGTGATTATGTGCTCAGCGGCGGTGAACTAGCGGCTATGGTAGTAGTGGAAGCTGTGGGCAGATTACTACCAGGGGTTCTCGGCTCGGAGGATTCGGCAGCAGATGACTCTCACGCTACCGGACTACTGGAATATCCCCAATATACTCGTCCAGAAAAATACCGAGGCTGGTCAGTACCCCAGATTTTACTGTCGGGAGACCATGCTCGGATTGCCATGTGGCGACGTGAACAGGCAATTCAACGCACCACAGAGCGTCGTCCCGAGTTATTAGATAAAGCTAATCTAAATTCAGCAGAAAGACATCTGGTCAGCAGGTTAAAAAAGTCTTAATTTATCAGGAGTTTATCATATGAACATCGCATCACTAGTTGAAATCAAATCAAACCCCAATATCCCTCCCCTGGCCCCCGGCGACACGGTAAAAGTCAGCAGTAAGGTTGTAGAAGGAGACAAGGAACGCATTCAGATCTTTCAGGGGGTGGTAATCAAGGTTCAGCGGGGTGGGGCTGGAGCCAACTTTACCGTAAGACGCGTTGCCTATGATATCGGTATTGAGCGTACCTTCCCCATATACTCACCTCTGGTGGAAAAGGTAGAGGTTGTGCGTCATGGTAAGGTACGACGGGCTAAGCTCTACTACCTGCGTGGGCTCAGCGCCAAGGCATCTCGCATCAAAGAAAAACGGGTAGACAGGAAAAAGCAACCAAAGCAAGACGAAAAAGTGCTAAAAGCGCCACAAGAAAAGGAAATATAATAAACCCGTTGATCTGGTTTAAGAAGATAGATGCTGTTGGCTGCCTTCATGCTATTGAGTTAGCTCACTGGAGTACAGGATGGGGTACGCCGAAGTTAGTGTTAATTCACCAATAGCCCAGCGCCGTACTTTTAGCTATGCTGTACCCCCCCATTTACCCATTGATGTAGGGCAGGCGGTGTGGGTTCCTTTCGGGAATAAACTTCTTCAGGGCATCGTTTTAGAGCTAAGTGACGTTCCCTCGGTGGAAGAGACCAGAGAAATAGCTGGCATCATTGAGCCCCGCATGGTTTTATCACCAGCCCAGGTAAAGTTAGCCTGCTGGCTCAGCGAGTATTACCTGTCTCCCCTCTTTGAAACAGTGGCTCTAATGCTGCCGCCAGGTTTTGAGCGCAAGGCAGTTACGTTCATCTCTATCTCCCCAACCCCTTGTGAGGCAGCCATATCTTCTATGACCCCGGAGCAGAAAAAAATCTTCGAGCTAATTCATGGGCAAGATAAAATCAGCCTTAGACAACTGGAGAAGGTCTTCGGGAAGAAACAAGCGACAGCCGTCGTTTCACGACTGGTGAATCAAGGGTTAGCTATTAGAAAATATGAGCTAGAGCCAGTTAAAGTAAAGCCAAAGACGGTCCCCTATCTCTGTCTGGCAATCAGGATTAACGAAGCCCGACAAGAAATAGCCAAGCTACAGGAGAAAAGAGCTGTTAAACAGGCGGCTCTTCTGGAATTCTTACTCCGGCAGTCCGAGCCGATGCCTCTACCTGAAATCAGGCAACATACAGGTGTCTCGGCACCAATTGTGAAAACTATGGTAGGTAAGGGTTTAGTTGAAATTCAGCATGTTGAAACAAAGCGTGACCCACTTGCTTCCCAAAGTATCCCCACGTCTTATCCGTTGACCCTTACTTCTGCCCAGAGGTCAGCCCTGGGAGCCATCAAGGAAAACCTGCTAAAAGTAAATGGCTCGCCATCTGTTTTTCTACTTCACGGGGTCACCGGAAGCGGTAAGACAGAAGTTTACCTGCAAGCTCTGGCCGAAGTGGTAAAGCAGGGAAAAAGAGGCATCGTGCTGGTTCCTGAAATTGCCCTCACCACACAAACGATTGAGCGTTTTGCATCACGCTTCCCCCGAAAAGTAGCCGTCCTGCACAGTAAACTCTCACTGGGTGAGCGATATGATGAATGGCGCCGCATAAGAAACGGAGAATTTGATGTCGTTATTGGTTCCAGAAGTGCTATCTTTGCCCCGCAACCCAACCTCGGTCTTATTGTTATTGATGAGGAGCATGAATGGACCTATAAACAGGATAACTCACCCTGCTATCATGCCCGTAATGTCGCCATAAAACTGGCTGAATTGACCGGGGCAGTAGTTATAATGGGTACTGCCACTCCTGATGTAGAGACTTTTTATTATGCTCAAAGGGGAGATTATCACTTGCTTCAACTTCCGGAGCGAGTAACACCCAGCGAGAATACACCCCTCCCCCAGGTTAAGGTTGTAGATTTACGGGAGGAACTTAAAGCCGGCAACAGGAGCCTTTTTAGCCGCTCCCTGTCACAGGCTATTAAAGAATCTATCACTCATGGTGGACAGGTGATATTATTTCTTAACCGAAGGGGTTCGGCTACTTTTGTTCAATGCCGCAATTGCGGATTCGTCATTCGCTGCAAGCATTGCGAGGTGACACTAACCTGTCACTGGAACGAGAATATCCTGCTCTGTCATCAGTGTAACTACCATACGCCGGTTCCGCGAACTTGTCCCCGATGCTTCAGCCCCAGGATAAAATTCCTGGGCGTCGGTACTCAGAAATTAGAGCAGGAAGCAAGTCTCAGCTTTCCTCATGCCCGATTACTGCGTTGGGACAGTGATGTTACGAAAAGTAAACACTCTCACCAGGAAATCCTGGACAAATTCCGTGCTCATAAGGCAGATATTCTTATCGGCACACAGATAATTGCCAAGGGACTGGATTTGCCCCGGGTGACCCTGGTGGGTGTCATTAGTGCTGATACCGGGCTGAATCTGCCAGACTTTCGTGCCGGGGAAAGAGCATTTCAACTATTGTGCCAGGTAGCGGGGAGAGCCGGGCGCGGCAGTCTGGGTGGACAGGTCATTATCCAGAGCTATTCCCCGGAACACTATGCTATACAAGCAGCATCTAAATATGATTACGCTACTTTCTATAATAAGGAGATAAACTTTCGCCGCCAGCTTCGTAATCCACCCTTCAGCCGACTGGCCAGCCTCACTTACAGCCATGCCAACGACAGCGCTTGCCAGCGGGAAACAGAAAGAATGAAGCACCTGTTAACTGAGGAGATAGACTCCAGGGGAATAGCCGATCTCAGCCTGATTGGACCGGCACCGGCTTTTATCCACCGGCTACGGGGCCGGTTTCGCTGGCAGCTAATACTTCGTGGCTCCGAGCCAGCGGCTCTGCTATCAAAGCTAACTATTCCCCAAGGCTGGGCAGTAGATATTGACCCGATGGGTCTTAATTAGCAGGGATTATTTTTAAGAAGACTCAAGAAAACACGTTAGCGCACACCATTAACTCGTGGATTAAAACGCCTTAGCCCTCATGCTGCAATTTCGCTTATATCAGCATGCCTTCCATCTCAGCCACTATTTGCTCGTTAGTGAAGTGATTAAGAGATACCGCATCACTAGGGCACCCGGCTACACAGGTACCACAACCCTTACAAAGGGCTTCATTAACCCGACACACCTTTTTCTGCTCATCAAAGGAGATAGCACCATAAGGACATACCTCACAGCAGATCTGGCAACCAGAGCAGATTCTCTCATCAATAACGGCGGTAGCCGCCTCAATCTCTACGCTCCCCTTGCTAATAATAGATAAAACTTCAGCCGCTGCCGCCGAGGCTTGAGCCACAGTATCAGGTATGTCTTTAGGGCCCTGGCAGCAACCAGCTACAAATATGCCATCACTCATAGTAGATACCGGTTCGAGCTTAGGATGCTTCTCAAGGAAAAAGCCATCAGCACTGCGACTAATATTCAGTAACCGAGCCACTTCCTCAACATCTGATTGTGGCTCTAGACCACAACCGAGGATGACCATATCCACCGGCAAGCGGCGTTGTAGACCGATTAGAGTATCCTCAAATTGAACGATTAGCTTGCCTTCTTCCTCAGGTGTTTCTGCTACATTGGTTATCTCTGCCGGGCGGCTTCGTATGAATGTTGTGCCTTCATTAAGAACCCGGTTATAGAACTCCTCATAACCTTTCCCAAAGCTCCTGATATCAATATAGAGCTCATATACCTTAGTCTCGGGAAGGTGCTCTTTTATCAGGTAAGCAAACTTTATGGAATACATACAGCACACTCGAGAGCAATATTCATGGTACTTCAAATCTCTACTGCCCACGCAGTGAATGATGGCGATACTCTGGGGAGTAGAGCCATCCTTAAGCACAATATGGCCATTAGTTGGCCCGGAAGAATTAACTATCCTCTCAAATTCGAGGCTGGTAATAACATTATCCAGGCGCCCATAGCCATACTGGTAAATAGGAGTAGGGTCAAACACCTGGAAACCGGTGGCTAAAATTATATTACCAATCTCTATCTCGACAACCTTGTCTTGCTGCTCAAAATCAATAGCATTTGTTTCGCAGGTCTTTTCGCAAAGACGGCAAGTACCCTTTAGAAAATAGGCGCAATGCTCGCGGTCAATAACGGGTACGTTAGGCACTGCTTGCGGGAAAGGGGTATAAATGGCCTTTCTCTTACCAAGACCCGCTTCGTACTCGCTATCTACTTTCCACGGGCACTTCGTCTGGCACAAACCACAGCCAGTACACTTATCCTCATCAACATATCTTGCCTTTTTTCTAACTTTCACCTTAAAGTTACCGATATAGCCCGACACTTCCTCTACTTCGCTGTAAGTCAGCAGCTCGATATACGGATGAGAACCTACCTGCGTCATCTTCGGGGTCAAAATACAGGCAGAACAATCCAGCGTAGGAAAGGTCTTGTCCAGCTGCGCCATATGCCCGCCGATACTCGGGCTTCTCTCCACCAGATAGACCTTATGACCAGAATCAGCAATCTTCAGGGCTGCCTGAATACCAGCAATTCCCCCCCCTATTATCAGGGTATCAGGGTTAACCGGAACTTCCTTGGTCTCTAAAGGTTGATGGTAGTAAACCCGCCTTACAGCAGCGCCTACTAATGCCTTGGCCTTCTCCGTAGCCTCCTTCTTATCCTCGGTTACCCAGGAGCAGTGTTCACGGATGTTTGCCATCTCAAATGAATACGGATTTAGCCCGGCTTCCTGACAGGCGCGTCGAAATGTAGGTTCATGCATTGTCGGCGAGCAAGAAGCAACAACAACACGATTAAGTCCCAGTTTCTTAATATCTTCCTTAATCAGGCTCTGCCCTGGTTCAGAGCACATAAACTTATAGGCGCGAGCTATCACCACAGAGTCTAATCCCTGGGCGAATTTGGCTACTTCTTCCACATCCACAGTAGCAGCAATATTACTGCCACAATGACATATATATACACCAATTCTAGGTTCCACTTATGACTCCCTGTTTTGCCTTAATATATGTTTTAACGCCAGCAGGAAACACTACGCCTCTCTTTTAGCCACTGAAATACTGTCAATCATCTGGGTGATGAAGATAACAAGGCTCAGGTAATTAGCTTCGAGTCCGTTTCTATCCGCCTTTGGCAGGTCTCTGGTATGACTTAGTAATCTATGCCCATTATGGACTTTTGTATACCTTCAACCACGGGTCATATCAATATTCCCTCAATCTCAGCCATAATCTCCTCAGTGGTGAAATGTTTACCAGTGATAGCGCCGCTAGGGCAAGCTGCTACACACACACCACAACCCTTACACAAGGCTTCATTGACTTGACACGCCTTTTTCTCCTCATCAAAGGAGATGGCATTATAGGAGCAAAGGCCCTCACAAATTCGACAGCCAGAGCACATCTGGTCATCAATATAAGCGATGGCAGCTTCAGTCTCTACCTTACCCTTGCTAATCATAGCCAGGACTCGGGCAGCCGCTGCCGAAGCCTGAGCCACACTCTGGGGAATATCCTTGGGAGACTGGCAACAACCTACTACATAAACCCCGGCGCTCGTTGTAGCTACTGGGTCCAGTTTGGGGTGCCTCTCTAAGAAGAAACCATCGGCACTTCGGCTTAGAGAGAACATTCTGGCAACCTCTTCTGCATCCGCTCTTGGCTCAAGACCCGTGCTCAGTATCACCATATCTACCGGGATAAATCGCTGGCACTCAGCTAACGTATCCTCACACTGAACAAGCAGCTTGCCATTCTCCTGAATTACATCACTCGGGCGACCCCGGACGAATAAAGTACCTTCATCCAAAACTCGGTTGTAGAATTCCTCGAAACCTTTACCAACGGCCCTGAGGTCAATATAAAATTCATAGACCTCCGCCCCCTGAGCATGCTCTCTGATAAGGTGTCCGAACTTCATCGAGTACATACAGCATACCTGGGAGCAATATTCGTGGCAGTTCCTATCACGGCTGCCCACACAGTGGATAATGCCTACCGTTTTAGGCTCTGAGCCATCCTTCAATATAACATGACCGGCAGTTGGGCCACTGGCATTGACCATTCTTTCAAACTCAAGACTAGTAATCACATTATCCAGACGTCCATAGCCATATTGGTACAGTGGAGTCGGATCAAAAGCATCATAACCAGTAGCTAAGATCATGTTACCGACTTCTATTTCAACTATCTCGTCTTTCATATCGTGATTAATTGCTCCAGCTTCACAGACCTTAAAACACTCCATGCACTCTGAGCATACGCCACAGTTCAAGCAACGTTTAGCTTCCTGAATAGCTGTTTTTTCATCAAAGCCAAGCTCAACCTCAACAAAACCTTCCCGCTTCCCGGGATCAAGAACCGGCATAGTCGCTCTTTCCTTTACTTCCACGCCTTCCTTCGATACCTCTTTTACCCTTTCAATTGGTGTTGGTCTCCCCTCCTTTAGGTCTACCCCACTAAGGTAACGCTCAATAGAGATGGCTGCTTCTTTCCCTGCAGCAACGGAAGCAATGACATCAGATGGGCCGGAAACCACATCACCACCAGCAAAAACACCTTCAATGTTTGTCTGTAACGTAACAGGGTCAACGGCGAGAGTCCCCCAACTAGTGTAGTCAAGTTCCTTAGGCAACGTTGTCTTATCCACTGCTTGGCCAATGGCGATGATTACATTATCAACATCCATATTGAATTTCGAGCCTTCAATAGGTATCGGGCGTCGGCGACCACTAGCATCAGGTTCCCCTAGCTCCATCCGAATACATTGGATGCCAGTTAACTGCCCATCTTGGGTTAAGACTTTAGCCGGTGCTGTCAAGATATGTATCTTCACGTCTTCCTGCTCGGCTTCGTCGACTTCAATTTTAACCGCTGGCATCTCGGCACGGGAGCGGCGATAGACGATTGAAACCTCCTTTGCCCCTAGACGGTGGGCTACCCTAGCCGCATCTATAGCAGCATTACCACCACCGATAACTGCTACCCGCTCGCCAAGGTCAACTTTTACTCCTGAATTCGCCCGCTTCAAAAAGTCAAGGGCATGGATTACTCCCTTAGCATCTTCATTGGGAATATTCATCTTCGCGCTTGTCCCAGCGCCCGTGGCCAGGAAGACTGCCTCATAACCCTTATTGAACATGCCCCCCATGTCTTTCACCGGAGTATTTGTCTTTATCTCTACTCCTAGCTCTTCGATGTAGCTAACTTCGTTATCTACTACCTCCGTGGGCAACCTGTAGTCAGGGATACCGTAGCGCAGAAGACCACCAGCTTGAGGGGCAGCCTCAAAAACAGTAACTGGGTAGCCCTCTCTGACCAGGTCATAGGCACAAGCCAAGCCCGAAGGCCCAGAGCCAACAACGGCTACCTTTTCTTTCCTTGTTTTCTCTATGGGAGGTGCCTTTTCTCTGCCTATCCTCAGTTCATAGTCGGCCATGAATCGCTTTAAAGAACGAATAGCTATTGGCTCATCAGTCTTGCCTCTTTCGCAATCTACTTCGCAGGGATGAGTGCAAACTCGTCCGCAGACCCCGGCAAAGGGCATGGTTTTCCTCAGCACCTCCAGTGCCTCTTTGAATTTGCCTTGCGAAATAAGGGCTACATAGCCCTGGGCGTTGACCCCAGCCGGACAGGCAGCCCGACAGGGCGGATAGCCTCGTTTATCTATAGTAAAAACATTGGGAACAGCCTGTGGGAAAGGCCGATATATCGCTTTCCTCTGGCCTAATCCAATATCAAATTCCGAAGGCAGCTCAACAGGACATGCCTTTTCGCATTCTGAGCAGCCGGTGCATTTGTCAACATCTATATACCTTGCCTTCTTCTTAACTTTAACCTTGAAGTTGCCAACAAACCCGGCGACATCTACTACCTCACTATAGGTCATTAATTCAATATACGGATGAGAACCTACATCGCTCATTTTCGGAGTGAGGATGCAGGCAGAGCAATCCAGCGTAGGAAAGGTCTTATCTAATTGCGACATATGCCCGCCAATACTGGGTTCCCTTTCTACCAAGTAGACCTTATGCTCAGAATCAGCAATCTCCAGGGCTGCCTGGATACCGGCGATACCGCCTCCTACCACCAAGGTGTTGGAATTGACCGGAACTTCTTTAGTCTCCAAGGGCTCTTGATAATAAACACGTCTTACCGCTGCGCTCACCAATGCCTTGGCTTTCTCTGTAGCTTTGGCACGGTCTTCGGTTACCCAGGAGCAGTGCTCACGAATATTAGCCATCTCAAAAAGATAAGCGTTTAGCCCTACACTCTCGCAAACCCGTCGGTAGGTTTTCTCGTGCATTAGAGGTGAGCAAGAAGCTACCACCACCCGATTAAGTCCCAGATTCCTAATATCTTGCCTGATAAGCTCCTGCCCTGGGTCAGAGCACATATATTTGTAATCCCGGGAAACCACCACAGAAGGCAATCCCTGGGCGAACTTGGCTACCTCTTCTACATCAACTGTGCCAGCAATATTTGTTCCACAATGGCAAACATAGACACCAATTCTCTTCTCTTCGTTGTCCATATATGTTACCTCCGGTTTACCTCGCTGTTTCAGCTACCTTCGTAAAGGGTGCTAGAATCTTCTCAGCTGATACTACTCCTTTATCTAAAGCTAGAGCTTTAGGCTCGACTCCTAGTGCCAAGCCAATCAACTGAGTAAAGAACAATACAGGAAGGTTATATCTGGTTCTAAATTTCCCGTTTACCAGAGCTTGGTAAGCATCCAGGTTAGTTTGGCATAACGGGCAGACAGTGACAATACATTGGGCACCATTGCTGGCAGCGCTCTCAAGTAATTTCTGAATAAGACCTAGAGCTAAATCCATCTCAGATATCACTAACGAACCACCACAGCAGCGGTCCTTTAACGGGAAGGGAACGAGCTCTGCCCCGAGGCTTGTTATAAGATGGTCTAGAGACTGGGGATTATGCGGATTATCAAAGCCAGGTTCAGGACGAACCAGTTGACAGCCATAATAGGGAGCTATTCTCAGTCCACGAAGCGGATTCGTTACCTTGGACTCAATGAACTCAAGCCCGACATCATTGTAAATCACCTCAAACAGGTGACGCACCTTTACCCCTCCCTTATATTCTAGGCCAACTCCCGCTAAAACCTCATTCACCTTGTCTTTCAAGTCAGGATATTGCTGAAGCTGAGAGTTAGCTCTATTCAATACAGTGTAGCAAGCACTACAGGGTGTTACTAAATCAAGCCCTGTTTTTTCAGCCAGAGCCAGATCACGAGCTGCAATGCTAACAGACTGAAGCTCATCGGTTGAGCTATAGGGTGTTGACCCGCAGCAATTCCAGTCCTCTAGCTCAATTAACTCCATGCCTAGGGCACTACTAATAGCTCTTGTTGAGATACCATAGGCTACCGCTGTACCTTCGGATGAAGAGCAGCCTGGGAAGTAAGAGTAATATTTCATTGGACACCTCCTAAAGCTTTAGCTCTTTCCACAATGGTTTTGATTTGCTCAGCTCCTTTTATCTTTGTCGGCTTGATAGACATGCGCCCGTGTGTAAAAAGTTTTAGTGCTACCGGGAGCATCTTAATGGTAGCAAAAGGGTTCATTTTCCCTGTAAATATAGCTGATAGGTAATACTTCATCATCATTCCAAGCTCATGGGTGCGCCCATTGCTCTTAATGGAGTCAACAAAAGCTCTATACATAGCTGGGGTGGATACTCTACTACTGGTTACACCATGAGCAACAGATAAGCGTTCAAGGGCATGCATAAGCTCGGTTATCTTAACGTCCTTCGGGCAACGCACTGTACAAAGATAACAAGAGGCACAAACCCACATGCTATTACTATTCAGGACATCATGCCTTTTCCCGGTGCGAATCAAGGCAATAGTTTTACGGGGTGAGAAATCCATTCGAGTCACATTGGGGCAAGACCCCGAACACGTGCCACATTGAATACACCAGCGAATGCTCTCACCGCCTGGAACAGAATAAACCTCCTCAAGAAAACTATCCCTATCAATTGTTGCCGTTTGATTATGTCCGGTTTTTTCCATTACTAACCCCCTGCTTTAATCCTTACTGTTACCTCTCTTTATGCAATATTAAGCAGTCGATAATATACAAAACAACCACTGGTAGGGTAAGCCTTATAGTGGTTACCCACAGCTAATCCGTGCTAAGCATGACACAACTATATTATTTTGTCTGTATTATGATTGTGTTCAAGAGCTATACGGTTTTTCTGTCTTCCCAGACAAAGGGTATAATATTCTCTTCATCTTGTCAAGTAAAACCCTTTCAAGGTGATTCCAGTCTATCTAAGGTAGAAATATATTCTCTCGCATCACCACCGAGCAAATCATAACTCAGATGGAGAGCATGCTCGTATAGTCTTTTAATACTCGCTAGAGACGAAATTTTTTATCTGGGCGTAATTAAATACCGGCCCATCACGGCATACATAGAGATTGCCGATATTACATCGCCCGCACTTACCTACACCACACTGCATCCTCTTTTCCAGTGTGGTTATCATTTGCTCCGGTGTGAAACCGAGCTTTTCCAACACGGGGAAGGTAAAACGTATCATAATCGGTGGCCCACAAACGACAGCTACGGCATTATTGGCTGAGGGTGCTGCTTGCTCCAGCACCTGGGGGACAAAGCCCTCTTTTCCTGTCCAGCCTTTATCACCCTTATCCACGGTAGTTACCATATTTACTGTTTTATTTTTTGCCCATGTCTCCAGATCATAGTTAAAGCACAGGTCAGCAGGGCTACGGGCTCCGTAAATAATATCTATATTTTTATATTTGTCCCTGTTGTCGATGACATTCCAGATTAGAGACCGCAACGGTGCCAAACCAATGCCACCAGCAATAAAAATGATATTTTTACCACTTAACAAATCAAGTGGGAAGCTATTACCATAGGGACCCCGAAAACCTATCTCAGCCCCGACGCCAAGCCGGTGCATGGCGTTAGTTACTTTGCCTACCCTGTTTACGGCACATTCGAGGCGATCGCTGCGGGTAGGGCTGGAGGAGATACAAAAAGTGGCTTCCCCGACACCAAAAACAGATAATTCTGAGAATTGCCCCGACTCAAAGGTGAATTCTTTTTTCAACTTTTCATCTTTGAAATTAAAATGAAAAGTCCTCACGATAGGGGTTTCTTCAATTATTTTCTCTATTACTACTATATGCGGCAGGTAAACGTTATCCTGGGCGAGGAATCTCTTCCTGTGGCTAATATCCGTAATCGTCATTCTCTGTTCTCCGTTATAGATACTATTGGTCAGCTCAGCTTATACTATACTTTAGCTGGTAAACTATTCAGCGCCTGGGTAATATCCCAATTCACCGGGCACTGGCGGATGCACCTGCCACATCCGGTACAGGCAATAACACTGAAATTCATCGGGTAGAACTGGTATTTATGATATACTTTTTGCCTCACCCGGCGCCATTTCTCCAGCCTCGGGTTTTCCATAGGCATTTTGGTATAAACGGGAAAAGCACAGCTATCCCAGTTTCTGAATCTGACCCCCTCCCCTTTAACCAGCTCGTCGTTAATTTCAAAGCAATAGCAGGTGGGGCACAGAAAAGTGCAGATACCACAACTTACACACTTGGCAGCTATCTTCTCCCAATAGTCCTGGTCCTCAAAGGCAGGCATTAGCCTCTCTTTAATGCTCTCAGTATCTAACTTTCTGGTTACCTTGTTATAAGCTGTTTCTTTTACCTGCTTGGCTTTAGCTTCGTCAGTTTCAGTCGCCTCTTCTACCCCACCAACGGTGGCAATTAGCTCTTTACCTTTGTCGTTGACCACTTCAATAAAGAACTCATTGCCGATATCGGTAAGCATCAGGTCAACATCGGCGGATTCTCCCGGGCTGCTACCCAGCGAAGTACAAAAACAGCTATCATAGGGGTTTGTACAGCTAACCCCGACTAAAACCGTATTATTCCTTTTGGAAAGATAATAGGGGTCTTGATAAGAGTCCTTAAAGGTCATGTCTAACATAGCCAGAGCTTTGGCATCGCAGGGGCGGATGCCAAAAAGTAGTTGCTTGTGTCCGTCTGACGGCGGTAACTCTATATTAAAACCTTCCTTGCTTTTCTGAAAACCAAACATCTCTTCCACCGGCGGTAAGAAAGTACTCTTGGCTGGCACAACTGTGTTCCGATACCAATCCATAAAGCTGGTATCAGCGCCGTCCCACTTAGCCATCTTTGCCATCCCACCCTCTCGCGATGGGACGAATACCGCATACTCCTTGCTCCACTCGCTGAGCAGCTTCCCTATATCCTTTTTGTTTATCTTCCTATTCTTAGCCATTTTTATCTCTTCTACCTGATAAAATCTTCGGCCTCTTCACACTCATAGGCAGTCATTAGCGGTGCTGCATCCTTGTCCATTCCCGACTTAAAGTGGAAAAGTTCGTCTACCAGGTTATACATCTCTTTAGTCATACTTCTCAGGGGAATATTCACCGGGCAAGCACGCTCGCATGCACCGCAATCAGTACATCTTCCAGCCACATGGATATTTCTAATGACCTGAAACATGAGGTTCTCCTGCCATCGGGGTGCCGGTAGTAGCCACTGCGGTTCAGCCTCCTCGACAAAGCACCGTTGGCAGAAACAGGCCGGGCATACATTTCGGCAGGCATAACATCTGATACAACGGCTAAATTCCTCTCGCCAGAAGTCCCATCTCTGCTCATGGGGCATCTTTTTCAGTTCTTCTATCTTCGCTTTGCTCGCTGTCTCATCAATAGCCGCAGGGACAGGCTCACCCAGAAGAACATCGTATTCCTGAGGGGTGGGGAGCTCACAGCCAAGGCAATTGTCAAAAAGAACTTCCGCGATGGGAAAATCCTTCTTCTTCCCTTCAACCGTTACCACCACCTGACCCCCCTCTCTGGTAATATCATCTAGCTCATCCCTGTCTTTACCCACTAACTTCTCTATCTTGCTCAGGTCAATTATTCCCGGGCAAGGAACACCAAGAATTACTATATTCTCTCTGGTTAGCTTGTTATCCTGTATCAGGCTGACGATGGAGCGGCTATCACAGCCCTTGGCGACAATGCCAACCCGACCTTCAATCTCGGTCAAATACACGCTAAGATTGTTCGCTATAAATGGGTTAATTACCAAGCGGTCACTATCACCCTTATCGTTTGTTATCAAAGGAGCGGTAGTAAATTTCAGGCTCCCTTGTTCAAAGCCAACGATATAGTCAACCTTGCCTTGCTCAAGCAGGGTCTTAGCCTCGTGCCGCAGTCTCTCTTCCATATCGCTACCTTTCTTCAACAAACAATCGGTTAGGGCCGATTTCCTTTAGTTCTTTCGTCACCTCAGTAACTACCTCAGCGAATTTCCCCCCTTCTGAGGCTGATACCCAGCTAGCTTGAATCCGTTGTGGCTCAATACCCATATATTCGAGGAACTTCTTGGTTATGGCTATTCGCCTGCGCGCACGGTAATTCCCAGTTTGATAATGGCAGTCACCAGGGTGGCAACCCGAGATGAGCACTCCGTCAAAACCCATGCGCAGCGCCTTGAGGATAAAGAGTGGGTCTATCCTCCCTGAACACGGAACCTTTATTATCCTTATGTTGGCTGGATACTTCTTACGGCTGGTTCCAGTCAAATCAGCGCCAGCATAGCTACACCATTTACACAAGAAGCCAACTAATTTAGGTTCAAACTCAGCCATCTATACCTCTTTCTAGCTAACATCTATCTTGTAACATACAATATTTAGTAGACTAGGCCATCAATATTATCCAGCAACCATATTTTATCCTATGTAGTTGGAGTATAGCAAGATTAAATAGAGGTTAATTCGTTATAGCTCGCCGGTCTACCTGACACCGGCATAGTTTGCCAAGCGATATTGCTCTGCTCCCAAAAACTGGTCCAAAAAGTACTGCGATTTTTAAATGGTAAAATAGTTAGCTAAGGAGATAAAGGATGAAGAAATCGCAGTTTAGCCCGGGACAAATTACTTTTGCCCTTCGGCAGGCGGAATCAGGTACACCGGTCGCTGAGGTCTGCCGCAAGATGGGCATCAGTGATCAGACTTTCTATCGTTGGAAGAAGAAATATTTAGGCATGGGTATCGCCGAGTTAAGACGTCTCAGGGTACTGGAAGAGGAGAACCGGAAATTAAAACAACTGGTGGCTGACCTGGCACTGGATGGATACCGTCTTAAAAAAACGGCTATTCCTCCACTGGAGGAGCCCAATGGCGCCGGCAAATGAGTACCGTGGAGAAAGCCGATATCCTGAGAATGGTTGAAACTATGTCCAGTCGCAAGTGGCAGGCACTATCCATACTGGGGATACCTAAAAGCAACTACTATCGGTGGCGCCAGGGGCGAACCAATGTTGGAAACCGGAAAAGACCGTGGAACCGAATTACTCCTGATGAAGAAAACAAGGTCTTGGCAGCAGCCATGGAGTCTCCTGAACTCAGCAGCCGGCAACTTGCTGTCTGGATCACAGACAATGCCGACTTTGCTGTATCCGAATCTACCGTTTACCGTATTCTGTGTAGGGAAGGTCTGGTAAAACGCC
>CAZNEL010000020.1:0-14438 GCA_964572285.1 uncultured Dehalococcoidales bacterium
CCACATCGGTTTTGATTGAGCTTCGCTTCTGGCCAGTTTCAAAATCAACTATACTAGGTGCTTCGCCGCTACAAAAGAAATAGGTTCCGTCCTCGCCTCCTATTTTAGCATCGAGTTCTGGTCTTCTGCCGGCTAAGGTATAGCGCCTTGGGGCCTTTTTCAAATAGTCAGTCACCAAGTGGCTAGGGATTTTCACCAGCTTTTTATCAAAATCTACCTTGGCTCCGGCATCGGCAAAGATTTTTAGTGCCTTCTCTGAGGGGAACACTACCCCAACTTCCTCAAGGATATCGCGGGCTGTCCGGTTTATTTTGCTTAACTCTTCGTCATCAAGTATGCTAATTTTCAGCTTTGATTTAATCGGTTGTATGCTGGCTCTTCTTTCTTCTAGTTTTATCATCCAGAAAGCTCCTTTTTCCTCGCATTTAAGATTTAGTTCGTTCCGTAGGATATTAACTCGGCTATCTCATTTGCGACTCCCTGCTTCTGGGTCTACCGCTAACTTTGCCCTTGCTACTCTTGGTCAAAATATCTGATGCCTTGGAATCTGAAGTATTATTTAACTTAAAGTTACAGTGATGTTAATCCCTAATTTCAAGAATGTCAATACCCCTACGATTTAATTCCTTGCAGTTAACGTTCAGTTGATGTATAATGTATTTGTTGTTTCAGTTTCGGTTATTACAAGCTTTTCCATATGGCTACAGGCTATCTAAGCATTGGATGACCAAGCTCTAACTAAAATTTAGAAGAGAGGAGGTCATTCAATGAGTTTTCAGGAAAAGTCTCTCCAGTGTTCCGATTGTGGGGCTACCTTCACTTTCAGTGCTGAAGAACAGGAGTTTTTCCAATCCAGAGGCTATGTTAACGAACCGAAGCGCTGTCCCTCGTGTCGCCAGACAAGGAAGTCAGAACGTAGCGGTAACAGCAGTTACGGAGCCCCGCGCCAGATGTTTCCCGCGATATGCGCCGAGTGCGGCAAAGATACCGAAGTACCTTTTGAACCTCGCGGTGATAGGCCGGTTTACTGTAGCGATTGCTATCGCAAAGCCAGATCGAGTAGGTAATGTAGGGGGTTTTATACCTCAGGGCATACATGGGCTGAGGAAAATCGGTCCGTGTATGCCTCTAGAATGTGTAGGAGTGTTATGTCGTTGCAAGTCTCAGTACGTCAAGGTGAATCACAAGATTCTCTGTTGCGTCGCTTTCAAAGGATGGTGCAGATGAGTGGAGTTCTGCGCGAGGCAAAGGCCCATCGTCATTTTCTTTCCAAGGGTGAGGCGGCACGTTTGAAAGCACAGAAGAACGCCAGACGAAGGCGTAGTTACGGATAAACCAGAAAACAACCGATGAGCTAGCGTTTCTGTCCAAACTCAGCGTAGGTAGCTGGGGAGAGACAGTCAGCGCGGGGTTACGAAGTTAAGCAAAAGGGAGTACTAATATGAAAATCTATGTGGGCAATTTATCTTACGATGTCACTGAGGAAGAATTACGCCAAGAATTCCTAGCTTTTGGGGGGGTTGAATCTGTAAATATCATAATGGACAAGTATAGTGGGCGGCCGAAAGGATTCGGGTTTGTTGAAATGCCATCAGTGGCTGAAGGTCAAGCTGCAATTACTGCTCTGAATGGGAAAACTTTAAAGGAACGGACGTTAAATGTTAATGCGGCTCGACCTCGCTCTGATAACAGAGGCGGCGGGTCCTACGGTGACAGAAGAGGTGGCGGGTTTGGTGGAGGAAGACAGGGAAGATATTAAAATCCCTGTTCATTTATTTCTGCGTAAGACACACAAAATATATTCATAACCCCGAAGGGCTATTGGTTTAGGCGTTATTGATAAACAGTGGGCCAAGCCTAACCTAGTCACCAAAGAAGGATGGTCACTATGAATATCTATGTGGGTAACTTATCTCTTGAGGTGACTAACGAGGAATTACGACAAAAATTCATGGCTTTCGGAGAAGTGATATCCGTAACCATTATGAACGATGAGTATATTGGTAGCGGGCAATCTAGGGGATACGGATTTGTTGAAATGCCATCAGTGTCTGAAGGCCAAGCTGCAATTACTGCCCTCAATGAAAAAACACTTAGGGATAGAACGATTTATGTTATTCAATCTCTCCCCCTTTCCGACAGTAACGGTACTGACTCATATAGCGATAAAAAGAGAGGCAGGTACAATAGGAATGTAAGGCAGAGATGTAGTTAAACCTTGACTCATAATCTATATGTCTAAGATGTATAGCAATCAGCCACGGGGTTAATCTAAAGCTCATTTGTGGTGCACTAAGACATCTAGAGGTAAGTCGTTGCGTATGACTTGCCTTTCTTTTTTCAGCGCCCAGAACTAATAAATGTATTTGTGCTCATACTTAGCGATTGATTTACATTATCAAGACAAGCGGCACAACAATAGCTATCAATCCAGTGACAATAACCGCGAGGAGAAAAAGATTATATCTGGTGCTGTAATTGCTCAACAGGGATGCATCATAATACCCGTCTACGCTTTGATCTTTATACATCTTAAGTAGCCCGTTAATCAGCTTTATCCTTGTCTGCTTTCCTTTCAATAATCCAAGTTCTACAACGAAATTTACCACTATAACGAGAACAACAAATGTAAAGAAGACTATCCAGGTAGTAGCATCATGATCTGACCCTGAAGCAACAGCTGAGTTGACACCTAAAGCCAAGAGATTAAGAAGAATCGCTGTGAGGATAAAAACCGTATCTGTATGCGTATTCTGTTGAAGTTCTGTAATAATATGCTCATGAACTCGTTCAATCATACTCCCTCCTTATGGTCTAAAAGTATTTCAAAAGCTAAAATTACCTAACGTTGTTCCCATGTTGGGGAATTCTACCGTCTACCCAGGCAGCTGTCAAGGCTACTACACCGCTGAAGGTCGTCAGTTCGAATCCAGCTCATGCTACCAAGAAAGTGAGACGGCACAGCCTTGCCAGAAGAAGCGCTGGCTTCATATTATAACAAGATGTCGCTTACGCTATCGTAACTTCTTTGCATAGATAAACATCTTGTATTGCGTGCAGTAAGGCGACTCCCTGCTGCATTGGCTTCTGGAATGCTTTCCGGCCTGATATTAGTCCCATGCCACCGGCCCGCTTATTGATTGCCGCTGTTCTCACTGCCTCCGCCAGGTCGTTCGTCCCAACTGAAGCACCACCTGAATTGATAAGTCCAACACGTCCCATATAGCAATTAATCACCTGATACCGCGTAAGGTCAATCGGATGGTTGGAAGTAAGCTTGGTATAGACCATTTCATGTGTCTTCCCGAACTTGAGCGCAGTAAAACCGCCGTTATTGGTAGCTTGCTTTTGCTTGACGATATCAGCTTCAATGGTAACCGCCAGGTGGTTCGCCTGCCCAGTTAAATCGGCAGCAGTGTGGTAATCTTTTTCCTCTGTCTTAAATGCGGGATTACGCAGGTATGCCCACAGTACAGTTACCATACCAACTTCATGCGCATACTGAAACGCTTCGGATATTTCCTGGATTTGCCTGTTGCTTTCTGCAGAACCAAAATAAACTGTCGCACCAATAGCAGCCGCCCCCATATTGAAAGCCTGTTCAACACTGGCGAAAAGAATCTGGTCGTATTTGTTAGGGTAGGTAAGAAGTTCACTGTGATTGATTTTTACAATAAAGGGTATCTTGTGAGCGTATTTTCTCGCTACCGAGCCCAGTACGCCAAGAGTTGACGCCACGGCGTTGCATCCACCTTCTATGGCAAGCTTGACAATGTTTTCCGGGTCAAAGTAGATGGGATTGGGAGCAAAAGAAGCGCCGGCGCTGTGTTCAATACCCTGGTCTACAGGAAGAACAGAAAGGTAGCCTGTTTTGGCGAGTCGCCCGTGATTAAAGAAAGCCTGCAGATTACGTAGTACCACTGGATTCCTGTCGGAAGAAACTAGTACACGGTCTATGAAATCCGGACCAGGTAAATGAAGCTGCTCTTTTGGGAATACACATGTATAATTAAGAATGTCCTCTGCTTCCTCACCTAAATATCCCCTTATTTTTGCTAACATAATAGACCTCCTTATAAAGCCCTCGGATACAGCTTAGGGCTTTCGTCACCCAACAGCCCCTTGACTGTAATTCATCTTTGGCTTGTTTAGAATCTTGGTGCGTCTTATTTTACTCCACGCTACATGTTTAGAATGGTCCGGCGTCCATTATACCTTTCGGTATCGTATTGTGTCTCAACATTTACCAAATTCAACTTGCCTATAATCTCTCCAAGAGGGCAGGAAGTAATCTTACCGTTTTTGTAGCACACCATCTTTCCAAAATCTTTCTTTACTACCAAATCAACCGCGGCAATACCAAAATACCGCCCCATTCTTCGGTCATAAGCACATGGAGCGCCACCACGTTGCAGATGGCTTAAGACTACACTTCGTGACTCCAGCTTTGTGCTATTGCGGATTTCCTTAGCTAGAAATTCAGCGATGCCACCCAGTGCTTTATGTCCAAAGCTATCTTCACCTTCTTCTTTTACAAATTCGGAGTACCCCACGGGCTTTGCCCCCTCGGCTACCACGATAATCTCATACCTAGCTCCGGCTCTTCTTCCCTCTACAACCAGCTCATTCACCTTTTCAATAGAAAAATCATGCTCTGGAATCAGTATAATAAAAGCCCCACAAGATTCTCCCCCTTCTAAAGCTAACCAGCCGGCACTCCTCCCCATTGTTTCCACTACGAATATTCTTTTGTGAGAACCGGCGGTAGTTCTTAACCTATCGACCTCCTCCGTAATGACATTTAACGCTGTCTCAAATCCCAGCGTATAATCAGTTTCAGAGAGGTCCTTATCAATTGTCTTAGGGATGCCGATAACATTTACTCCTTCTTGTGCTAGCCTACAAGCGATGGCTAGGGTACCATCTCCACCGATAGCTATCACCGTTTCCAAACCAAGCTGTTCTATATTATCCATAACTACTTTCGACTGGTCGTTTTTGGGGTCGTAGGGACTCAGCCGTGAAGTCCCCAGGAAGGTCCCACCATATCTATCCCAGGTTCGGACTATCTCCTGATTTAGTGGTATGATGTATCCTTGGGTATCTGGGCTTGTAGGGTCAACACGGACCAGCCCTTTCCACCCATCCCGAATTCCCAGAACCTCGTACTGGGTTCCTCTCTCCCACTCAAGCCGCTCATCTAGCGCAGTTTTGACCACCCATTTGAGAGCAGGATTTATGCCGGCACAGTCTCCACCACCAGTTAAAATACCTATTCTACTTTTTTTCATGGTACTCAAATTATAGGCTGATTACCTCTCATCGTCAATGAAAACCATGCAATTCGAGATACATATTGACAGACTGATATTAGGTGTGATAAACTATTCTTCTAGATTAAGAAGGTAAAAAGTTTAGAGTAATGCCTACCTATTATAAAAGATTGGAGAATGTTGCCTTCACCTTTACCAGGCGCACCAGCGTGCGCGTGGGGAGGTTTTGATATAAGTATTTTAGCCAAGTAAATCTACTTAACTAAGTAATTCTGATACAAAGTACCTCTCAAGCGGGAGGTACTTTTATTTGTAAGTAAATATGGGTGAGAGTCAGTATCCAAAATGATATCAAAGGAAAACGGGTATACAATTCCGCAGATTATTCGAGGCAACTACGAAAAGCGTGGTAATCGGGTAGCTATGTGCATGAAAAAATTTGGCATATGGCAGAGGTATATCTGGAAAGACTACTATGAAAATATAAAATTCTTTTCGTTGGGCCTCATCAGCCTTGGCTTGGAACGAGGGGATGTAGTTTGTATTATTGGGGACAATGAACCCGAGTGGCTTTGGGCCGAATTTGCTACTCAGGCGGCGGGAAGTATTACCACCGGTATCTTCGTTGACTCTATTCCTTCTGAGGTAAAATATGTAGCTGCTCACTGTGATGCCAAATTTGCCGTAGTTAATGACCAGGAGCAAACGGATAAGTTTTTAGAAATCAAAGATGAACTGCCCTTGCTAAAGAAGGTTATTTACTGGGACCCCAAAGGGCTGAAGAATTACGATGACCCCATCCTTATCAGTTTTACCGAGGTAATAAATCGGGGTAAGCAATATGACCAAGAACACCCCGGCTTGTTTGAAGAGAATGTTGATAAAGGTAAGGGAGATGATACTGCCTTTATTTATTACACCTCAGGGACTACCGGTTTACCTAAGGGAGCCAAGCTTACCCACCGGGCCTTGATAAACACCGCTCAAGGGTTCGTTAGCCGCTATCCGTTGTGTGAAAATGATGACTTGATTTCTAATTTTCCGATGGCCTGGGTAGGGGATAGTTTCTTTGCCACTATACCTCATTTAATCACGGGAGCAAGGCTCAATTTTTCTGAAGAGCCGGAAACTGTAGCTGAAGATACCCGAGAAGTTGGCCCCAACTTCGTCATCTATGGCCCCCGGCAGTGGGAAGGTTTAGTCAGCGAGATTCAGGTAAAAATGCTCGATGCCCACCCCCTAAAACGCTTTGCCTATAACTTGTTTCTGCCGGTTGGTTATAAAATCGCCGATATAAATTTACAGGGTAAAACACCAAACATATTCTGGCGGGCTCTTCATGGTATCGCTTACTGGCTGTTATTCAGACCGCTTAAGGACAAGCTGGGACTCAGTAATGTAAGATTTGCCGTTACCGGAAGCTCGGTATTAAGTCTGGATACGTTTCGACTAATCCATGCTATAGGTGTTGAATTGAGGCAAAACTATGCCAGCACCGAAGCTGGCCTCATTTCTTCTCATGGCAAAGGGGAAATCAAGTTTGAAAGCGTAGGAAGGCCACCCCTCGGTACCGATGTCAGGATAACTGATGATGGAGAACTCCTGGTCAGAAGTGATTGCATGTTCAGCGGTTACCATAAGAACCCGGAGAAAACTGCGATTGCCTTAATTGATGGCTGGTGTCATACAGGAGACGCAGTCAATATTGACAAGTCGGGACATCTGATATTCATGGACCGTTTGGAACATATGGGAGAGCTAAGTTCGGGGATCAAATATGCCCCTCAGTATATCGAGGGCAGGCTCAGGTTCAGCCCCTATATAAAGGATGCTATGGTCATTGGCGGTAAGGATAAAGAATTTGTCTCTGCCATAATAAACATGGATTTTGCTATGATGGGTAAGTGGGCAGAACGACATAGTATTTCTTACACTACCTTTGTTGACCTGTCTCAGAAAAAAGAGGTTGCTAACCTGGTGCAGAAGGACCTGATCCGGGTAAATAGTTATCTACCCGAACCGGCTAGAGTCAGGAAATTCGTCCTGATGCATAAGGAGTTTGACCCTGATGAGGCTGAACTCACCCGAACCAGAAAGCTACGAAGGGACTTTATGGAAGAGAGGTATAAGGACTTAATCAATACTATATACAATAATGAAAAGCAGGTAAATCTAAGAACCCCGATAACCTATAGAGATGGTAGGAAGGGAGTGGTGACTACTAGTATCAAGGTAAGGACTGTATCGGAGGGACTGACAGACAATGGCTGAGCTTTTACAATTTGTTATTACCGGCATCACCGTGGGCATGGTATATGCACTCATTGCCTTAGGCTTTGTCTTAATTTGGAAATCCAGTGGTGTTGCCAATCTAGCATTGGGGCAACTGGTGCTGATTTCTTCTTGGTTTACTTATGGGATGCTGGTTCAGGCCGGGCTCCCGCTCTGGATTGGTTTTCTTCTGGTTATTCTCTTTGCTCTGGCCATGGGTTGGATTATTGAAAGATTTGTTCTGCGTCCACTCATTGCCCAGCCTATCTTATCCTTAATTACGGTTACACTGGGTATAGCCTTCTTTATTGAAGGCGCGGTAAGTTTTATCTGGCCAAAGAGTGTGGCGGCTTTACCTAACTTCTTTCCGCAAGAAACTATTCACATTGGCACAGCCGTTGTTTCCCAGGAGTACCTGTGGGCAGCCGCTATCTCTCTGGCTCTATTTGGTCTGCTATCTCTCTTTTTTAAGTACCACAAAATGGGTGTTGCCATGAGAGCCACCGCTGATGACCAGATAGCCGTTCAGGCCTGCGGTATCCCGGTAACTAGGATTTTCTCCTGGTCATGGATGTTTGCCTGTACACTGGCTGCTATTGGCGGCGTTCTCATGTCCAGTATTGGCGGTATAACCTTTGGTTTAGTTGAAACAGGGCTTAAGTCCTTCTCGGTAGTAATACTTGGCGGGCTTGATTCCTTCCTCGGGGCCATCATAGCCGGCCCAATAATTGGCCTGGCCGAGAACCTGGGAGGGGGCTATCTCACACCGTTAACCTGGTCAGGTATTAAAGAAGTAATCCCTTTTATTATCATCATCATTGTTATGTTCCTGAAACCCTACGGATTATTTGGCGAAGTTCGTATAGAGAGGATTTAAAACCAGATTTCCCGGCAGTATTCATAATCCCGCTATGCCAAGAGACCGTGGCTGCTGGAGAAACCTGTAGAGAAAGGGTCTAAAATTGGATTTACCGGCTGGTACTCGTAATTATACTTATGCCCAGGATATGGCTATCTTTAGAACCAGGACCCACTGGGTATTGCTCGCGGTTCTATTCGTCTTCCTGTTTACTGCTCCCCTGTATTGGGGAAATTACTGGCTAGGTGTCGCTAACCTAATCGGCATTACTATTATTGCCGCCACCGGCCTGAATATCCTGACCGGGTACTGCGGTCAGTTATCTATTGGACATGCCGGCTTCATTGCTGTCGGTGCTTACACCTCGGCAGTGCTAACTAACCGACTTGAACTCCCCTTCCTGGTAGGACTAATCTCCGCTGGGCTTATAGCCGGGCTGATCGGAATGATTTTTGGTATTCCTTCCCTGAGGGTCAAGGGGTTTTATCTAGCAATCTCCACTATTGCTGCCCAGTTTATCATCATCTGGGTTCTCAATCACTGGACCAGCGTAACCGGAGGTTTTAACGGTATCAGTGTGCCACCGGCCTCAATTGGCAGTATTATCTTCATCAGTCAAACCAGTTATTTTTACCTAGTCATGATAATCACGGTACTGGTAATCTTCCTCGCCAAGAATCTGGCTAGAATGAGGCCCGGTAGAGCCTTTGTTGCCGTAAGAGATAATGACCTGGCCGCCGAGGTGATGGGGATTAACCTCTTTCGTTATAAGCTGCTTGCCTTCTTCATTGGCTGCTTTCTGGCCGGAATCGCCGGTTCACTACTCGCTCACTGGATTGGCTTTATGAACACGGAAAACTTTACCATCATGGACTCAATACTATACATTGGCATGATAATCATCGGCGGCTTAGGCACCTCAGTTGGTCCTATTTTTGGTGTTCTCTTCATCCGGCTGTTACAACAGGGAATAACGTTAATTGCCCCAGCGCTGGAAAACACTTTCACTTTACCCGCTGGATTTACTACTGGCATCGGGCCAATGGTATTTGGTTTAGCCATTATCCTCTTCCTGATACTGGAACCACGTGGGCTAGCACACCGGTGGCAATTATTCAAGGCTGCTTATCGTCTCTGGCCTTTTTCGTACTAGTTATATAAGGAGGATAAGACAATGTAATATCACCTTAAGAAATGGTGAATTATAGTAAAGGAGGATTAATAAACAAATGAACTCAAGAAAGTTAATAGTAACAGCTAGTGTTATATGCCTGGCACTAATCATAGCTGCCATACCTCTACTAGGCAGTGGTTGTGCTGGCAATAGCCCTAGCAATAAGGTAAAAGTAGGGCTCAGCATCTGCTATACTGGTAAAGCTGCCGAAAAGGGACGCCCTATGGGCGATGGCAAGCTGGATTGCATGAAATACATCAATGAGGAACTCGGTGGCGTTGCCGGGAATCAAATCGAGGTAATATGGCGTGACAATGAATATGACGCATCTAAGGCTGCTACCATTGTTAATGAGCTAATGAGTAAGGATTGCCTGCTGTTTACTACCTGCTCATCAGCTATGATGACAGCGTCAATGGAGATTGCCAACCGGGCCGAATTTCCTGGCTTTGCTGTCTTCAGTTCTCCGAATTGCACCAACCCACCAAAGCATATCTATGCTCAGTTACCTGACTATGGTGATGATTGGGCTGCCTTTGCTAGGTATTATCTGGACAATATCTGGCAGGGGGAGGGAAGACCCAAGATGGCTTTACACCTTCTCAATAATACCACAGGCTCTGGCGCCGGAACTGCGGCTAATCTTTTAGCCGATGAGATGGGTATTGATATCGTGGCTACTGAAGAGCATACCGCAACCACTGTATCCGAGATAGAAAGCCTGACCCGGATTAAAGCACTAAATCCTGATATCATGTACATCTCCAGCACACCCCAGCCGACTTCCATCTTGGTTAAAAATGCTGTTGAGTTAGGTATATATCCGGATATGGTTATTGCCTGTGGGCACGCCAGCTACACCAGCGCACTTGTTGAGCTAGCCGGAGCTGATTCCGAGGGTGTTTACGGCGTTTACCCCACGGTAAATTGGGGAGATGATGTGCCCGCCATGGCTAAGGCAACAGAATACTGCCAGGAATATCATCCTGAAGACTACGGTAACAATGACTATATCATCTGCTGGGCAGAGGGATTAATCGTGGCTGAGATTCTGAGATTAGCCATCGACAATGTCGGCGTTGACAACCTGACTCCGCAAGCGGTAGAGGAATATGGCTTCAAGAAGCTGAACAACTTTGATGTTGGTGGTCTGCACGGTCCGGTAACCTATACCCCGGGCGATAACCGACTGTCCAAATCAGTCAGGATCTTCCAAGTTCAAAACGGCGAAATTGTGGCGATTACTGGTTGGGTAGAAGCACCACTGATACCATACGAGTTTGACTAGTAAAGCAAATAAAGATCAGGCAGGGCTCCTATCTGAAGTAGGGGTCCTGCCGATAAAAGGTTGGGTATGCTTAAACTAAATAACATTGAAGTCACCTATCTCAATGTTATACGGGTGTTACATGGCGTGTCCCTGAATGTAGAGGATGGTTCGATTGTCGCTCTGCTTGGTGCCAATGGTGCCGGCAAAAGTACCACTCTCAAGGCAATATCGGGCTTACTTCATATTGAAGAAGGAGCTGTCACCGATGGCAGTATTGAGTGGGATGGCGAAAGAATGGAGAAAAAAAGTGCCGAAGAGATAGCTAAGCTGGGCATTATTCAGGCATTGGAGGGACGACGGGTCTTTGAACACCTCAGCGCCGAGGAAAACTTACAGGTTGGCGCTTATCACCGTAAAGACCGCAGCGCGGTCAAGCAAGACCTGGAAATGGTTTACGAATATTTCCCGAGACTAAAGGAGCTCCGACGTAATACGGCTGGTTACCTTTCCGGTGGGGAACAGCAGATGCTGGTCATCGGCCGGGCTATGATGGCTACTCCCAAGCTAATGATGCTGGATGAGCCATCATTGGGGCTGGCGCCACTGTTAGTTGAGGAAATATACAATATTATCCGGCGATTCAATACAGAACACAAAACATCGGTTCTTCTCGTAGAGCAGAATGTCAGAGTTGCCCTGAGTATCGCCCACTACGGCTATGTCATGGAAAACGGTCGGGTGGTTCTTGATGGCACTGCCGATTTCCTTAAAAACAACGAGGATGTAAAAGAGTTTTACATGGGGTTATCTGCCATGGGCACCAAGAAGAGCTACCGTGAAGTAAAACACTATAAGAGGCGAAAGCGATGGCTATAATATCAGCAGAACAGGATGAATTTTTTGACGAACTGGAGGCAATGCCCGCTGAGGAGAGGAGAAAATACCAGGATGAGCAATTATCCCAGGTTGTTGCTTATGCATATAGTAATGCTCCTGCGGCCAAAGAGCTATTTGATAAAGCTGGTGTAAGTCCGAACCAGATACGTACTGTAAAAGATTTGGAAAGGCTACCTATAACCAGAAAGACAGACCTGATAGAATTACAGAAGGCCAAACCACCCTATGGCGGCTTTCTTGCCATCCCCCCCAAAGATGTTGAACGTGTATTTATTTCTCCGGGGCCTGTATACGAACCAATTCAACATGCTGGTATCAAGTGGTTTGCTAAGTCGTTCTGGGCGGCTGGATTTAGAAAAGGTGATGTGGTTATTAATACGTTTACCTACCACATGTCACCCGCCGGTATCCTTTTTCATGAAGCTATAAGAGATTGCGGAGCTACTGCAATACCTATGGGCACTGGCAATACCGATATTCAGATTCAAACCATGCGTGATTTGCAAGTTAGCGGATTTGTAGGTACGCCCAGCTTCCTGATGTCCATTATCAAACGTGTTGAAGAAATGGGGTATGACTTTAGTCGTGATTTTACTCTCCGGCATGCTTGGTTTACTGGTGAGATGCTCCCTGCTTCTTTACGGGGAGTTTTCGAGGCAGAATACCACATTAACACTACTCAAGCTTATGCCGTTACCGAACCAGGCGGCGCCATAGCCTATGAATGCCACCAAAAATCAGGCATGCATTTCATGGATGAATACATAGTGGAAATAGTCGACCCCGAAACTGGAAAACAGCTAGGCTCTGGTGAGATAGGTGAAATAGTGGTTACTCCTATTCACAATAAAACCTGGGGTCTTATCCGCTTTGGCACCGGAGATATGTCCTCTTATACTACCGAAATTTGTACCTGCGGCCGGACATCAAGCCGGCTGGTAGCCATCGTTGGCAGGGCTGGCGATGCCATTAAGGTGAGAGGCATGTTTATCGTGGCGAAACAAGCTGAAGAGGTAGCTCTCGGTTTTGAGCCAATCTCAAAATTCCAGATAGTGGTCAGACGTAGTGGTCAGCGTGATGAAATGACCCTCAGGGTTGAGCTAAAAGATGAAACCGCAGACGAGAAAAAGTTAGCTGCTGACTTAAATGAAAGATTCCAGAACCGGTGTCGGGTTAAGATAGACAAAATTGAATTTGTAGAGGCGGGAACTATCCCGGAAAAGCATCAGACAATAGTTGATGAAAGAACCTGGGAGTGAGGCAAGTCTATCCGCCTCCTCCCAAATAGGCTGATATTACCTCAGGATTGGCCCTGATTTCTTCAGGTGTGCCTTCGGCGATTTTCCGTCCAAAATTAAGAACCACGATTCTATCGGCTAAGTCCATAACTACTCCCATATCATGCTCAACGAGGATAATACAGTTAACCCCATCTCTCAGAACGGGCGTTTCAGCATAGGTATCTCCTTGCCCCTCAAATATATCAATGATAAAACGGGCAATGTCCTCTTTTTCTTCCAGGTTCATCCCTGCCATTGGTTCATCAAGGAGTAGAACCTTCGGTTCTAGAGCCAGGGCTCTTCCTAACTCAACCCTCTTTCGCATCCCGTAGGGAAGGGTGCCGACGACCCTCTTTCTAATGGCTTCGATTTCCAGGAAATCAATAATGGCCTCTACTGTCTGACGGTGCTCAATTTCTTCCTTGTGAGCCCAGCCGAAGTAAAGGGCACTACTCACGAAATTCTGTTTCATCAGGATATGTCTGGCAGCCATAATATTATTCAGGGTGCTCAACCCGGTATATAGCTCGATATTCTGAAAAGTCCTGGCCAGCCCAAGCCGGGCTGCCTTATCCGGACGAATGCGCGTGATGTTCCGGCCTTCATAATATATCTCACCCTCTTGTGGCTTATAGAAGCCGTTAATACAATTCAAGAGACAGGTCTTCCCCGCACCATTCGGCCCTATAATCGCCAGGATTTCATTTTCCCTAACATCAACATTGATATCAGTTAAAGCTCTTACACCACCAAAGGAAAGCGAGAGGTTTTTAATCTGTATTTTTGCTTGACTCCCGTTATTCACCAGTGGTTTCCTCAGCAAAAAGCTTCTCCTGATACTGCATTACCCGGTAGCATTCCAGCCCTTCACACTCTAGCTTTCGGTTTATCTTTTTGCCTTTCTTCACTAGCAGTTTACTTGCCTCTTTACCGGGCTGGTGATACTTATCATAGCCAGTGCATTTTCTCGACCCGTCTTTATTCACCATCAGAGTTACCTCATCATCTACTGCATCGCAATAAATAGTGGTTGCCGTTACCTGCCAATTTACCATGTCTGAAGGACTCCTTATTAGTCCTATTATATTACCATTATCCAAGCTGTTATTCAATTTGACAGACTGCTCTTCTGGTGTATACTATGAGGGAGAGGTGTGGAATGTCAAGATGTCCTAATTGCGGCCAGGAAACAGCTAGAACTATAGATTGGGCTTGCCGATGGTGTGGTTATCCCTTGCTATCGAAGTCGTATAAAAAAATCCCTAAAACTTTTAAGCAACTGAAATCAGAGCCTGAACCAGAGCCAGAGCCTGAATCAGAGCCAGAGCCTGAACCAGAGCCTGAGCCAGTGCCAGAGCTTGAATCAGAGCCAGAGCCTGAACCAGAGCCTGAGCCAGTGCCAGAGCTTGAATCA
>CAZNEL010000020.1:14538-22475 GCA_964572285.1 uncultured Dehalococcoidales bacterium
GAGCCAGAGCCTGAACCAGAGACTGAGCCAGTGCCAGAGCTTGAGCCAGCACCAGAACTTAAACCAGAGCCTGAGCCAGTGCCAGAGCTTGAGCCAGCACCAGAACTTAAACCAGAGCCAGAGCCTGAACCAGAGCCTGAACCAGAGCCAGAGCCTGAATCAGAGCCAGAGCCTGAACCAGAGCCTGAGCCCGAATTAACGCCAACTAAGACAGACATAACTGTTGGGGAATTATATGCAGTTTATAGAGATAAGATAACCACAGATGAAAAACTCGCCGATAAGACGCTTAAAATAACGGGAATAGTGGACAAAATAGTAGTCAACGATGTGCATGAGATTTACTACATTATTCTAACGAGTGTTGAAAGAAAGGAAGATCAGCACGTCCGCTGCACATTTGAAAAGGCTTATGGGCCTGAATTGAATAAGCTGACAACAGGACAAACAATGACAGTGCAGGGCAAATACGATAGTTATAGGATTAACATTATTTTGAGAGATTGTGCCCTGGTTTCCTGAAGTTCCCTCTAGCGAGGGAAAGAATAGAAATGGCTAGTCAGCTTATTATTTATCCCTGATTACTTATCTAGGTCTAAAGCTCTTCTTCAATGTCTGTATACTTTAACTTTCCCTTTAGGCTCTGGGTATATTTTATGACTTCGTCAAAGGCCAAGATATTTGCCTTTACTTTAGTTGGAGGAAGCCTATTCTCCATAATCTTGGCTAAAGAATCACGAGATACCTCAGGGTAAAAAGATGCTATCGCACCAAGTGCTGCCATATTGAAGGCTCTTGTCTCTCCAGCATCGCTGGCTATTTGCTGAAGTGGGATGTTAGCTACCCTGCTCCAAATAGCCCTGCGCACCAACTGCGAGTCAACTATGAGAATACCTTCCTCTTTCAAGTCAGGTAGATTTTGATCACAAGCTTTTTGGGTCAAGGCAACCAGGATGTCTAGCTCTGAGGCATGCGGATAATCAACTTCCACATCACTTATAATTACCTCGGAGACTGACTTACCTCCTCGTACCGCAGCTCCGTAGGTCTGACTCTGTACCACGTATTTACCACTCAGGATCGCTGCTTCAGCCAGCATTATCCCGGCTAAAATTACACCTTGCCCTCCGGTGCCAGCAATTCTTATCTCATACCTTGAGTTTTGCATATTCTTCACAGTAGCTTGGCCGCTCCTCATCTGCCAGAACGCCAATTACTAACTTTCCTTTAAGTTCCTTTTTCCCAAGCCCCTTCGATTTTTCTACCGTGATGGCATTATCCTTCTGCCATTTCATCATCTCGACCGGAGAGTTTAGCCCCAGCCAGCGCCCGGCGTAGGTTACACATTGGGAAATTACTTCGACCATGGCAAACCCCTTCTTATTGAGGGCTTTATTTATCAGCTTGTCTAGAAGAGGCGTATGATATACAGTGGATCTGGCAACAAAGGATGCTCCCGCAGCTTCTATTAGCCGGCAAACATCAAAATCAGGCTCGGGGTTTCCATATGGTGAAGAGGTAGTTTTCGCTCCGAAGGGAGTGGTAGGAGAGCACTGGCCCCCGGTCATCCCGTAGACACTATTATTAATGACGAAACTAGTAATCTCTACATTGCGCCTGGCAGCATGGATGAGATGATTTCCCCCAATAGATATGGCATCACCATCACCCATTACGGTAATTACCTTAAGCTGGGGATTGGCAAGTTTTATGCCGGTAGCAAAGGTAAGGGCTCGACCATGGGTGGTGTGCAACGTATTGAAGTCAACATAAACAGGCAGACGGCCAGAGCACCCGATGCCGGAAACGAGAACTATATCATCCTTATTGTATCCGTTTTGCTCAATAACCCTGATTAAGGAGCTCATAAAAATCCCAATACCGCAGCCTGGACACCACACATGAGGAAACTTCTTAGTAGACCGAAGGTATTTATGTATCAGGTGGGGTTTTTCCTTCACGCGCATGCCTCCTCGATTTTCTCGAGTATCTCATGGGGGGTTATCATTGTACCATCTACTTTGTTCAAGGTGAGTACTTCGCAACCATTTTGACTAATCCTTTTCACCTCGCGGGAAATCTGCCCCATGTTCATTTCTGGTACCAGTACTTTTTGAGATTTTCCTAGAACTTCGGATACTGTGTGACGCATGAAAGGCCAGAGTAGTTTCAACTTAACGAGCCCTGCCTTAATACCCTTTTCCCTAGCTTTTTTCACAGCTCCCAGCGCGGAGCGAGCAACACAGCCATAGGCTATAACAGTTATCTCGGCATCTTCAGTATAAAAAGAATCGAACCATTGCAGATGATCAAGGTCCTGTGATATCTTTGAGAAAAGCCGGTGAATCAAGGGTTCTACTTCATCCTTTCGGCTAGTAGGATACCCTCGCACATCGTGATATAGCCCTGTCACGTGATAGCGATACCCCTCTCCGAATGGAGGCATAGGTGGAACACCGGTGCCGGGGTCACCATAGGGGACATACCACTGTGGGGGAACCGTCGGTCGGGGCCTTTTCTCAATCTTTATATCTTTCTTAGTTGGTAGAACCACTCCTTCTCTCATATGGGCTATTACTTCATCTGCCAATATAATAACCGGTGTACGGTATCTTTCTGACAGATTGAAAGCCTGAACGGTAAGCTCTAAGTACTCATAAACTGAGGAGGGAGCAAGAGCAATAATGGGATGGTCACCATGAGTTCCCCAGCGTGCTTGCATAACATCACCCTGAGATGGCTGAGTAGGCAAGCCAGTGCTAGGCCCAGCTCGCATGACATCGACGATAACACAAGGAACCTCGGTCATGCAGGCATACCCGATATGCTCTTGCATTAAGGAGAAACCTGGCCCACTGGTAGCTGTCATACTCTTGGCACCAGCGAGTGAGGCACCGATAACCGCACCCAGGCTGGCAATTTCGTCTTCCATCTGGATGAAAGCTCCTCCAACCTTGGGAAGTTCCCTGGACATAATTTCCATAATCTCCGTCGCCGGGGTGATGGGATACCCTGCATAGAAATTACAACCAGCCAAAAGAGCACCTTTGACACAAGCCTCATTACCCTGGAGAAGGACTTTTTTCTGAACCAATTTCTGCACCATTTTCTTAATCTTTGTTCACAACTATGGCAAAATCAGGGCATCTTATTTCGCATAATTGGCAACCGGTACATTTATCAATGTCCTTAACTATGGGATACCCAGCTTTGTCTGCTTCGAGGACCTTTGTAGGACAGAAGGCAATACAAATACCACATTTCTTGCACCACCCTCGGTAAACTTCAACATTGTTCATCTTACCCATCGTTAGTATACACGATTTTCCGACATTCCACAAAGTCAGGTAATGTATGCATTGTCAGTATTTATGGCACACAACCTAGTTAATAGACACTTTAGGTGGCTGAGCTCCTTTCCTGAAGCTCTCTCAACACCCTGCTGTAGTCTTTTCTGGCTTGTAATGTTTTTACCTTGCCTCTAATGACCCTGAGAACAGGGGGATTTGCGAGCTTCCTGATAAGACCTCTAAACAGATGTTTGACGGGTACTGTAATGAAAGAGGCCAGGATATCATTATCCTACCGAGCAGCTATATGGTATCCATCCCAGATTGCTTGCATTATGTTGTGAGGTTCTCTGCAATCTCCAATCAGATAAAGCTCGGTGCACTCTCTCCTCAAAGACTCATAAAGTTCCCTCTCTGGCTTAAGGCCCAGTGCTAAGGCTACAGTATCGCACCGGACGGTTTTCTTGGTGAAACTCCTATCAATGACTTTTACTCCTTCATCTACCACTTCCTCTAGGCTAGTATTAGTCATAAACTCTACTTTCTTATTCTTGAGCAGGTCAAGGAGCATGAGCTGGTTGGCATAACACATGTCCCCGGTAGGTACCTCGGGCAAGATTTCCACAATGCTCACTTTCTTACCCTGGTTAGCCAGCCATAGTGCTGTTTCACAGCCCACTAGTCCGCCTCCTATCACAACCACACTCTTTCCAGCTTTCTTCTTGCCCAAGAGCAGGTCTATGCAGGTGGTAATAATAGGCTTCTCGACCCCTGGTATATTGGGAACAACTGGAGTTGACCCGGTGGCCACAATTACTTTGTCTGGTTTTTCCGCTTTGATAAACTCAGGGGTTAACTCCACCTGAAGCCTAATTTCAACGCCTAACTTCTCAAGTTGGATATTGTACCAATCTAGCAACCTTTTGATATCTTGTTTAAAGTCAGGCACTGAACCGGGTATTAAATGTCCGCCCAGCTTTTTGCCCTTCTCGTACAAGGTTACCTCGCAGCCTCTGATGGCAGCCACCCTGGCAGCTTCCATACCAGCTATTCCCCCACCAGCTATCAGCACCTTCTGCGGCTGAGCCACCATCCCCAAGGTATAGAGTCTTTCATTTCCAGTAACTGGGTTCACCGCACAGCTTATATGTTTCAACGCTTCCATCTCTCTATATAGACAACCATCATGACAACCAATGCAGGGACGAATCTCCTCCACATTTCCTTGATGTGCCTTCTTAGGCCAGTATGGGTCAGCCAGTAGCGCTCTTCCCAGTGCCACTATATCTGCTTTGCCCTCCGCCACCACTTTCTCAGCTAACTCCGGTATCCCCAGCCTGCCGACAGTGATAATCGGAATGGTGACACACTTCTTAGCCTCTGCCGCCATGTCAACCATGCATCCGTGAGATTGATACATTGGTGGATGAGCCCAATACCAGCTCTCATAACTGCCAGCGTCCACATGTAATCCATCAAAACCTGCCTTCTCCAGAAACTTAGCCATATCTAGACCTTCGGCAACATCACGTCCTACTTCTACATAATCCTCATGTGGCAGAGCACTGGCTCCGGGGCCCTTCATATAATGCTTAAGCCCATACCGGTAGACTACTGGGAAGTCCTTACCAGCTCTATCCTTGATGGCATTAAGTACCTCTATGGAGAATCTAAGCCTATCTTCTAGGCTGCCACCGTATTTATCGTTCCTTTTATTCCATATAGCGGTGGTGAACTGGTCGAAGAGGTATCCCTCATGACCGTGTAGCTCTATTCCGTCAATACCGCCTGTTTTCAATAATTCGGCTGCTTTGCCGAAAGCGTCTACCATTCCCTCAACTTCATCGGTGGTTAGTGCTCTTGATGCTACATTTGGTCGCCAAAAAGCTGGTATTGCCGATGCTGAAACCGGTTTAAACCCGGCATCAATCGCGGGCCCGACAATGACACTACCCATGCCAGCGGTCAATTGAACAAAGATTCTGGCTCCGTAGTAGTGCACTGCCTCAGCCAGTTCGCTAAATGAAGAGCAAGTCTGTGGGCTAACAAACATGAGTGTGGTTCTGGGTTCGAGAAGGTCTGACACCGCAGTGCAGCCAGTTATTATCAAGCCAACACCACCGAACGCCCGCTCTTCATAGTAGTCTATCGCTCGTTGCGTAGGGCCCCCATCACGGTCAACCAGCCCTCCAGGTACCATGGGAGCCATCGCTATCCTGTTTTTGATGTCTAACTTACCGATGCTTACTGGCTCAAACAGCTTCTCAAACTTCATAGAACCCTCCTTAAAGCACTTTAATGGTGATGTAAAACTCGGCAGTATCTTAACTGTTAAAAGTGAAAAATACTGGAATCCTTTAAGCTTTTTGGGCGTTACTTATGGGCTTATTGAACAGCCTCCTTGCCTAAAGCTTCTAGCACTACTTCAGCATTCATCGGAGTCCTTTTAATCCTGATACCAATGGCATTATAGACAGCGTTAGCTACGGCTACTGGTCCACCCCAAGCGGTCATCTCACCAATTCCCCGTCCTCCATAGGGTAGACCTTCATGTGGGGGGCTGTCCTCGTCTACTTCTTCTACCAAAACCATCTCTATCTCAGGGACATCAAGGGCACGCGGTATCTTATAATCAGTAAAGTCTTTACTGAGGTAGGTGGAGGCTGCTTCGTCATATTTAAACTCTTCCCAAAGAGCCCACCCCAGACTCTGTACCGCACCACCTATAGCCTGTCCCTTCACTACTCCCTCGTTTATCATCCTGCCGGGGAACATACCGGTTACCAGCTTTATCGGTTTAATTATTCCAGTTTCAACATCTACCTCAACCTCAACAGCCATAATTACAGGTTGGCGAGCCTTGAATCCTGGCTTAACCTGAGGGCATATACTTCCCGGAGGACCTGACGCGCTACCGGTTATTGCAGTAGTAAGCAACCCTGAAAGAGGTTTTGCTCTTTCAGGATGCCCTTTGACATAAGCTTTCTTATACTTGATTTCTATCTCCTCAGGCTTGACCTGGAAAACCGGGGCGACCATCTCACGAATTTTCCGTTTCGCCTCTTCAATAGCTTTAAGAACCATGTGCCCATCTGTTGCCAACTGATGGCTTCCTCTGGCGTTTACTAAATCATATTGACCGGTACGGGTATCTGCAGTGACTATAGAGACATCCTCAAGAGAGATACCCAGCGATTCGGCTGCTAGCATGCACAGTGTAGTGTTGATACCCTGCCCTATCTCCTGAGCCCCGGAATGAACGATAGCTGAACCGTCACGGTTGATGGCTACGGTAGCACTGGTACTGCCGTCATTGTGGAAACCACTATACTCCAGACTATAGGCTAAACCGATACCTCTTCTCTTCGAGCCATTGATGGTCGTTGGTTTACCCCAACCATTCCATTTTTTCTTCCAGTCTATTTTATCCATGACCTGCTCAAGTATCTTTTTGCCAGGGTAAATATCGAGTCTCTCCGTGGGCCAGTGACTGGTGTTCCGAGTATAAGGGGTGGGTGGCATCATATCACCACTTTGCGGCATGTTTTTCAATCTGATTGCTATCGGGTCTATCCCCAATTTTTCGGCAACCTCATCAATAATTGATTCAACAGGGAACGCTATAAAGGGAACATGGACAGAGCGAAAACACTCACCACGGAAGTGATTGGTATGCAAATCCCAGGCTTCAAACCGGGCGTTCTCAACTTTGTAGGAGAGGATGCCACCCTCTTGGTAAAAGCCAGTTGAGCCACCTTTGAAGTTGCCATAGGCTCCAATGTCAAAATAACCTCTAAGCTGTAGAGCGGTGATTGTCCCATCCCTTTTAGCGCCTATCTTAGCATAGAGTTTGCTCCTAGGACGCCGGCAGTAGCACTGGTCCTCTTCTCTGGTGAGCGTTAGCTTGGTTAATTTCCCACCAGTCATTTTGGATAATAAGCAAGTGACGGCCTGGTACCTCCCTGTATATTTACCCCCGAATCCACCACCAACATTTGCCGAGAGTACCACGACCTTACTTTCAGGCATTTCGAAGAGATAGGCTATTACGGAACGGAGTTCCCATGGGGTCTGGGTGGCACACCAAATGGTTAGCTCATCATTGTTCCATCTGGCCATACATACATGTGTCTCTATTGGCGAATGGATTTGTGGTGTGACATCAAATTTATCTTCTACTATTATATCTGCTTCGGCAAAGCCTTTATCGATGTCTCCCCATTCCTGCAGACTTGGTTCGTAGGTGCCTCTCTCCAACGGCGTTTCATGGTTGGTCCCGAATACATTCCCCTCGGGGTATATTTTCGGCGCTGCCGGCTGGGCAGCCTCTTCCGGGTCAAATACGGCAGGCAATATCTCGTACTCAACTTTTATCAGGTCCAGGGCTTCCTCGGCTATTGCCTCACTAGTGGCGGCTACCGCTGCTACATAATCGCCTACGTAGCGCAGGTGCTCATCCATCGCCCAACTGGATCGATGGGTACGGAATGGCAGTAGCCGGTGAGGAACTTCTTTATAGGTCAGTATTGCTTTCACTCCGTCCAGCCTCTCAGCCCGGCTTATATCTATGCTCTTTATTCTGGCATGTGCAAGGGGGCTGCCTAGAATCTTAACAAAGAGCTCAGCCTTCATATCATCGACATACTC
>CAZNEL010000021.1:0-21823 GCA_964572285.1 uncultured Dehalococcoidales bacterium
CCACATCGGTTTTGATTGAGCTTCGCTTCTGGCCAGTTTCAAAATCAACTATACTGGGTGCTTCACCGCTGCAATAGAAATAGGTTCCGTCCTCGCCTCCTATTTTGGCATCGAGCTCCGGTCTTCTGCCGGCTAAGGTGTAACGCCTCGGAGCCTTTTTCAAGCAGTCAGCCACCAGGTGGCTGGGAATCTTAACCAGCTTTTTATCAAAGTCTACCTTGGCTCCAGCATCGGCAAAAATCCTTAGTGCTTTCTCTGAGGGAAACGCTACCCCAACTTCCTCAAGGATATTAAGGGCTGTCTGGTTTATCTTGCTTATATCCTCGTCGTCAAGTATGTTAATTTTCAGCTTTGACTTAATCGGTTGTATGCTGGCTCTTCTTTCTTCCAGTTTTATCATTCAGAAATCCTCTTTCCCTCGCATTTAAGGTTTAGTTCGTTCCTTAGGATATTAACTCGGTTACCTCATTTGTCACTTCTCTCTTCTGGGACTACCACAGGCTTTCCCAGAGCAATTCTTGGTCAACATATCTGGCATCTTGGAATCTGAGGTATTATTTAACTTAATGTTACGCCGATGTTAATCTATAATTTCAGGGATGTCAACACCCCGAATTGAGATTGTTAATGTTATACGATTTTGCCACCATCTGACTGTTCTGGAAAAATGTCACCATGAAAGAGACGATGATATTGAACAGGAAAGAGCAGAGAAGGTTGGTGGTATTAAACCAGGTGGGGATGGGCAAGATGAGTGGCAAGGAAGCAGCGGAGGTATTAGAGTTCTCCTTGCGTCATGTGAGAAGAAGCCTAGCGGCGTACAGAAAGGAGGGTGCCCAAGCATTGACACATGGCTATCGGGAGAAGAAGTCTCATAATGCTGTAGATGCCAGCCTAAAGAAGCAAGTGTTGGAACCGGCACAGTCAATCTATTGGAAAACGGGGCCTCGCTGGTTATTTGTATTATGGCTTGCGGCTGGGGATTTAGTAGCCTTCTGGTTTTCCTGGTAGTCAGATTTATTGATATATTTGAGTGGCGGATGACGATGGTAATCCTCGGCCTCGGTGTCTTGGTTATAGGGGTGGGCCTATTGTTCCTAGTTCGGCACCATCTTTGGTTTCGCCACGAGTGTGGTGATATTGGAGCAGGCAATAGATCCCCCTCTGGTGGGGGTATTTGATACTTAGGGTAGTTATCACGGTATCTGGTTGGCGTTCGTCAGTCTGGCGGTTATCGCCCTGGCCCTCATCACCATCATACCCAACCCACACTCCAGCACGATGAAAGGTCAATTTGAAAGTACTACACCAATCGATTGAAAATTAGTCCAGCCGGTAGTTTAGGGTAAAAGTAGGTTGCTTTCCTGGGCATCCGGTCATCAACATCAGCAATGGCTTTGATATCCTCTGCCTTAACCGGACTTAGTAGAAAGGCTAGCTGGTATTCCTGGTCTAAAACCCTGTTTACCGCGTCCTGTTTATCATGGCAATAGCCAAGGATTGCCTCTTCCTTGTTACTGCTCAGCCCCAGGAGCCTCTCCAGTATGACATGGTCGAGAATACTAACATCCAACCTCTTGTATAGTTCAGAATGAAAATGTGGCATCATTTGACTGATAGCAGTGAAGTCACGCAACTTGAGTATAATAAGATATTCTGATAGCAGGCCAAAGACAACCAACCTAACCTGATTTGACTCTTTTATCTTCGTATCAGCCAGCAGGTCATCAATCTGCTGCCACACATCAGGCATCTTTAATGGCAACTTCTCTATTTTAAAAAATGACTCTAGTCTAGCCATCAACCCGCCTATAGTTGATTCTGATAGACCACGAACCAGTCGGTGGGGGGGCAAGATGACCAGCCCATGGTCAAAGAAATCTACTAGCGTCATCATCACGAAATTAAAATCCTCACCTCCTGATGATGAGGAGCAGGCACGCCTCTCACGCTGGTAGTTGAGAGCACTCTCGTAGCGATGATGCCCGTCGGCAATGTAAAGTGGCTGATGAGCTAGACTGCTGGCTATCTGTTTGATAGCCTCAGGCTCGGTGATAGCCCAAACATTGTGGCCTTCTCCATCAGCATGACTTATGCTAATTATCGGCTGGTTTGACGCCTGTGCTGCTAGCAATGACGAGACCTGCTGCCCTTGGTCTTCATATGAAGCCAGGATTGGGCTGGTATTAGCTTGAAGTGCCCACAGTAGGTTTAGGCGGTCACCCTTAGGCTTAACTAGTGTGCCCTCATGAGGACGAATAACCTTCTCATCCCATTCCACCAGTCTAACACGGCAGGTTATACCTCGACGCTTGTATTCCTTCCCTTGGTAGGTAAAATAATGGTCATGAAGATAAATTGCTGGCTCCTCATCAATCTTAAGGATATCTTGCTCTAGCCACTGCTCCAGCGTAGCTACCGAACGAGAGTATTTATTGACTGTTGCCGTGTCCGTGGGTAGCTCTCGACCGTACTCCAATCGAATAAAGTTATACTGGTTTCGGTGGTAAAGCTCTTGCTGCATTTGTGGGGGAATAATATCATATGGGGGGCAGATAACTGTAGCTAGGTCACTAACTATCTGCTGATTATATCGCAAGCCCTGAAAGGGACGGATTTCAGCCACGCCTACTTAAACCTCAACTAACTAAATCCATAGGAAGGTAGTCTGTCAGTAACCTTAGTTTACACTATTCTCTAGGCGGAGTGCAAGTTTAGCCAAAAGGTACCCTTTTACCAAATAACCAGAATGTCTATTATGGTGTCATCATGAGAAGGTTCCTCGTAATAGTGACCTGGCTTTGGCTCTATGCATTGATAATATCTTTTTCCTATAATCGGTGTGGCTCTTTCATCGCTTTGCGGGTCAAAGTAGACAAGCCCCTCATCAATGGTGTTGAAGGCTATTATAGCATGCCCTCCCTCCGGGTATATTAAGCCTACATAAGCACAGCGTAATCCTTCAGACTCAGCATCGTTGCATACATCCCTAGCGAAGTGGCTGCATACGTAAATATCCTCCACAAATTCATTTTGGTCGGTCTTGTCCTCCTTGACAAATTTAATAGCCTGCTTATAGGTGGGGTCTTGTATCATGTAGCCATGCCCCAGGCTATCTTCGGCACCTTCCTCATAACCATTAGCATTACCGGCAAGATAGCCTTCCTCATAACCCTCTTGTTTACCTAGTTGACGGCCTTCGGTCTCGCCTTGCTGATAGCCATCAGCCTGACCTGAATTATAGCCCTCTTCCTGCCCCACCACGTACCCTTGGCTATAGCCATCACTATAACCACTTGTCTCACCCTGTGAATAGGCTACTTGATAAAGAAAAAATCCACCGGTGCCTATTAGAGCTAGGATACCGATTGATATCAATATACTTTTCACTCTCCTAATCCCCCCGTCTTAAATCTGTTTGCTCATATTATACCGCCAGACCTTATTTAAGTATAATAGTATTTTAAGGCTATCTACCAGCTTTGGGGTAACAAATCTCTAAAGAGTTGCTAAACAATCTCTATTACCCCCCTATCGCGGTATTGACAATGTTCTTTGCTAGTGTTAGAATTCTCTGATTATACCTAGAACCTCTATGCTAGAGAGGATAGGTATTATAGTTATTGAGAAACTATGGCTGGTGGAGTCGTGCATGCCCGAGAGACAAAAAATTGAATATAGCCAGCTGGTAACCGGCTACGAGTTTACGCCGAGTAGCTACAAGCTAGATTCCTCAGTTGTTGCTGCTTACCTCAAGGCAGTAGAGGATACCAGCAGCCTATATCAGGATACCGGGGTGGTCCCGCCAATGGTGATAGCTGCCTACGCTATGGCAGCACTCTCGGATGCTATCTGCCTGCCCCCTGGAACGATACATGTCTCTCAGGAGTTTGACTTTCTGGATACAGCGAGTATAGATGATACTTTCACTAGTTGTGCTACAGTGAGTAAAAACCAGAGCCGCGGGAAATTTCATCTCCTGGTCGTTGGACTTAATGTTATCAATCAGCACCAGAAGGCAGTGCTATCCGGAAAAACCAGCTTTATATTACCTGCATCTAGCGAGGATATGTAATGGGGCTGAGACCAGGACAATTAACTGAGTTAAGCGAGGGGATGAGCCTGCCTGAATTGAGAAAGGTTGTGACTCAGGATAATATTAACCTTTATGCTGAAGCCAGTCGTGATTTCAATCCCATCCACATAAATGAGGATTTCGCTAAGAAGACACCGCTAGGCGGTACTATTGCTCATGGTATGCTCATTTTAGCCTATGTTTCCCAGATGATGACTGTTGCCTTCGGGCAAAACTGGTTAGCCGGAGGCAATCTTAATATCAGGTTTAAAACTCCGGCTCGTCCGGGTGATACCATTTCTGTGGATGGCAGGATAGCTAGCATTGAGAAAAATGAAAGTCAGACCTTGGTTCGCTGCGATGTGCTCTGCCGGAATCAAAACGGTGATTCTGTGATTATGGGAGAAACAAGCGTGAGGATAGAAAAATGAAAATAGCTATTGACGCCATGGGGGGTGATTATGCTCCCGAAGAGGTTGTCAAGGGAGCGGTAATAGCTGCCAAAGAGTATGATGCCGGAATTATACTTGTTGGTCCGCAGGCAAGGGTTGCGGGAGAGTTGGCTAAGTATGACTGCTCAGGTGTGACTATCGAAATTGTTGATACTGATGAGTATCTGGTAGAAGGCGAACATCCTGCCTATGCTCTTCGTCAAAAGAGGAAGGCTTCTATTTTAGTGGCTACTAAGTTGGTGAAGGAGGGGAAGGCAGATGCTGTTGTTGGTGCTGGGCCTACCGGGGGGGTAGTCGGTTCAGCGCTACAGGTTCTGGGTACTGTGGAAGGTATATCTCGTCCGGTAGTCGGTGGAGCTTTCCTGGGTTTTGCCCCCAAGACGGTAATGATGGACCTTGGTGGAAACGTGGATTGCCGGCCGGACCAGCTTCTCGATTTCGCTATCGTCGGTACTGTGTATGCCCGAAAAATGTTGAATATTCACAATCCAACGGTTGCTCTCCTCAGCATAGGAGCAGAGGAAGGCAAAGGGAATGAAATAGTTAAGGCAAGCTACTCTCTCTTCCAGCAAAGTGGCCTCAACTTTATTGGTAATGTAGAAGGTTATGATATACCTACCGGACGGGCAAATGTTATCATCTGTGACGGGTTTGTAGGCAATATTTTGGTGAAATTCTGCGAGTCTCTGGGGGAGACTATCTGTCGGTGGTTTGAAGATAAAGTCAAGGAAAAGCTACCGGAAAGTGATGTTAAAGAAATAGTTGATGGTCTGCTACTGGCTACCAATTTAGTTAGTGCCAGTGGTGGAGGCCCGTTATTAGCAGTAGACGGGGTAGCTTGCGTAGCTCATGGCCGCAGTAAAGCTAACGAGATTGCCAAGACAATAGGCCAGGCGAAGCTGGCCGTGAAGCTTGACCTGGTGGGTTCGTTAAAAGCCGAATTGGTTGCTGCTCGAAGTAAACTTAATATGCCATTATCTGAAAGCTAAATTAAAGGAGTGTAACATGTCAGCCGAAATGTCGATCGAAGAAAAGGTAAAAAGTATAGTCCTCAAAATTGTACGTAAGCCGGATATTGATTTTGCGGCTACGACTACTTTTAAGGATTTAAACGCTGACTCTCTTGATATCGTGCAAATGCTGGTAGCGCTTGAGGATGCCTACGACATTGAGATAGATGACCAGGAACTCCAGTCCGTTACTAACATGGGAGGGTTTATAGACTATATCAAGCGTAAGATAGCAGAGAAGGGTTAGGACCGGGGAAATGGAGAAAGAGAGATCTCTTCAAGGTAATGTTGCTTTAATAACTGGAGGCTCCCGAGGTATCGGGCGGGCGATAACTCTAAAGCTGGCCACCGAAGGCGCGGATGTTATCATTAACTACTTTCGCAAGAAGAGTGCTGCTGAACTTACTGCCCAAGAAGCTCGTGCTAGTGGTGTTACTGCTCACACTATAAAAGCCAACCTTGGAGAGCCGGAGAAAATAGAAAGCATGTTTGATGAGATAGAAACGAGCTTCGGGAAATTGGACATACTGGTTAGCAACGCGGCTACCGGTGTGGCTCGTACCGCTCTTGACCTGGATGATAGGGGTTGGGACTGGACAATGGATGTCAATGCTAAGGCTTTCTTACTCTGCGCCCAGAGAGCAGCTAAATTGATGCCAAACGGTGGCAAGATGGTCAGTATATCCAGTCTCGGCTCCCGGCTGGTCTGGCCCATATATACGGCAGTAGGAGTATCTAAGGCTGCCCTTGAAGCACTTACTCGCTACCTGTCTATTGAATTGGCGCCAAGAGGAATCTGCGTCAATGGAGTAGCCGCTGGTGCCATTGAGTCTGAAGCTCTAAAAAGGTACACCGAAGGCCAGGATTTGTCCCAAATATCTTTACAGACTACGCCGGCAGGGAGAATGGTTCGGTCCGAGGACGTTGCTAATGTGGTAGCTTTTCTCTGTAGTGACGAGGCAGCCATGATAAGGGGGCAAATTATTGTCATTGATGGGGGGTTATCCCTGACCACAGTTGGTTACGGAGCTAAGAAAGACGATGAAGGAGGCAGGCTTGGTGAACCGTAGGGTAGTAATTACCGGGCTTGGTGCCATTACGCCGATAGGGTTAACTGTTGAGGACTACTGGCAGGGGTTAATCAACAGTAAGAATGGTATTGGTCCGATAACCTTGTTTGATAACAATTTGTATCCCGTTAAGGTAGCTGCCGAGGTAAAAGATTTTGAACCGACTAACTATATGCATATTAAGCGAGCCGACCGCACTGCCCGCTGCACTCACTTCGCTATAGCAGCTACCAGGATGGCTATAGATTCGGCTCGGTTAGATATGTCTAGAGAGAAGCCGGAAAGAGTAGGGGTAGAGATAGCCACCTCTGGCATGGTTTGGATAATAGCGGAAGAAGGCGAGGTTCTCAAGAGGCGAGGCCCCATGAGAATCGATCCTCTGTTCATCAGTAAAATTGCAGCTAGCATGGTGCCGGCACAGGTTGGGCTGGAGTTTGGCTTAAAGGGCCCGAACAGCAGCCTCAATAGTGCCTGTGCCAGTGGTAGTGATGCCCTGGGAGCAGCCCTAAACTTCTTGCGTTTAGGTCATGCGGAGGTGATGATAGCTGGTGGTGCCGAAGCCAATGTCAACCCGATAGCAGTTGCCAGCACCGGGCGTGTGGGAGCTTTGTCCAGAAACTCAGACCCCCGGAAAGCAAGTCGCCCGTTTGATCTCAACCGGGATGGCTTTGTTTTTGGAGAGGGAGCCGGCATCATGGTGCTTGAAACCTACGAACATGCCCGGGGGCGCGGTGTTCCCATATTGGCAGAGCTGGCTGGAGCAGGTTGGTCATTCGATGCTTATAGTGAGACTGCCCCCGATGCAGAAATGCAAGCGGTAGCTATGCAAATGGCACTTAGAAACGCTGATATACGGCCAGAAGAGGTTGATTACATCAATGCTCATGGTACCAGCACCAAACTTAACGATGCTGCCGAGACCAAGGCGGCTAAGATTGTTTTTGGTGACAGAGCCTACAAAATTCCCATCAGCTCAAATAAGTCCATGATAGGACATCTGGCGTGTGCTGCCGGGGCTGTCGAAGCGGTGGCTGCAGTCATGACCATTAAAGAAGGCATCATTCCACCAACAATTAACTATGAAACCCCGGACCCTGACTGTGACCTCGACTACGTTCCCAATAAGGCTCGACATCAACAGGTGAACACATGCCTTTCTAATTCCTTTGGCATGGGTGGACAAAACTGCAGCCTGATAATGAAGCGTTTTTCGTAAAGGGCAAGAATGAAACCAAAAGAGCTGGAAGGCAAGGTATCACTGGTAACCGGTGCCTCACGAGGGTTGGGCAGAGCTATTGCCATCAAGCTGGCTACACTTGGTTCAAAGGTAGCCGTCAATTATCTGGCTAGTGATGACGAAGCGAACAACGTAGTTAAGGAAATTGAACAACAAGGTGGGGAGGCTATACTGGTCAGAGCTCATGTTGCCGATGCCCAGGCAGTAAAAACTATGACGCGTGAGATAGTAGCTAGGTGGGGTAAAATTGATATCCTGGTAAACAATGCCGGTATTGTAAGAGATAAACTCCTGCCGAGAATGTCCGATGAAGCCTGGGATGATGTGATCAACACCAATCTGCGTGGCGCCTATCTGTGTACTAAGTTCGCCCTGCGCTCTATGATGGAGCAATTCGGGGGACGGATAATCAATATCTCCTCTCTGGCTGGCCTGATAGGAAATGCGGGGCAGGCAAACTATTCTGCGTCTAAAGGGGGTCTCATAGCCTTTACTAAAAGCGTGGCGCGGGAGGTAGGCTCACGAAACATAACGGTAAACGCTATCGCTCCCGGCTTCATTACTACCGAAATGACCGATAAGCTACCCCAAGAAGCCAAAGATACTATTCTGTCACGTATCCCGCTAAAACGTTTTGGTGTTCCCGATGATGTGGCTGAGCTAGTAGCGTTTTTTGCTAGCGAGCGAGCCGGCTATATTACAGCACAGGTCATCTGCATTGATGGCGGAGTGATATAAATATATACACCAATGGCTGAAATTATAAACATGTGTCCAGATTTTTATTAATTTTTCCAATACCTATTGACAAAAATCTTTCTTAGGTTTATTGTATAGTCCGTACCTAGATTATCTATGTATTTTATATTACTAGGTATAATCTCGTAACTGAGGGTATGTATTGTGTCTAAAGTAGGGATTGTAACGGATAGCACTAATGGTTTACCGGCGGAGTTAATAAAAGAATATGATATTCGAGTAGTACCCTATCATCTAATCATGGAGGGTGAAGATTACGTTGACCAGGTAGATATTACTCCCGCCGAATTCTGGCAACGATTCAGTCACTTGAAAGAAATACCCACCACTGGTGTTCCCAGCCCCGGAGAGATGTCCAATGTCTTTGTTGAGCTAGCTAAAACTACCGATAGCATTGTATGCGTACATATATCCAAAGCGTTAAGCGCTATCTATGAAACGTTCCAGGTAGCCAGGGAAACAGTCATGGAGAAACATCCGAATCTCAAGATTGAGTTTGTTGATAGTAAGTGTTCCGTTGGTGCCCTGGGTTTCATAGCCCTGGAAGCGGCTCGCGCTGCACAAGCCGGCAAGGGCTTGAGTGAGGTGGTCAGGGTTGCACAGGGTTTGGTACCGAGGGTGAGTTGGATTTGTGCTCTTGATACGCTGAAATATTTAATAAAGGGGGGGCGAGCTCCTAAGAAGGCGATTATCGGCGAGTTTCTGAACGTAAAGCCGATTATTGGCTTTGTCAATGGCGAAGGAACGGTGGCTTCACTCGGTAAGGAGCGGGGAAAGAAAAAAGCCATGCTCAAACTGGTGGATATGGTAAAGGACTATGCCGATATCAGCAAGCCGCTACATGTTATAGCCCATTTCACTGATGCTATCGAAGATGGTATTGAACTGAGAGACATGATTTCTTCTCGTTATCATTGTGCAGAACTTTACATGGCTGACCTTACACCTGTTATGACTACTCATACTGGCCCAGCAGTCGGGCTGTCCTTTTATTCTGATTGAGTATTTCTATTCTTCCACGGGGACAGGTACAGCCGTTACTACTTCATTAACTATGGTTTCCAGGGAATGCCCTCTTAACCGGGCCTCTGTTTTGGCAATGAGGCGATGAGCTAGAGCAGGAACAGCTAGATACTTCACATCGTCAGGAATGACATAGTTCCGCCCGCGGATGGCTGCCAGAGCTTGAGAGGCCAGATGAAGACCCAGGGAGGCACGGGGGCTAGCACCCAACTCGATGCCTTGATAGTCTCGAGTAGCCCTGGTGATAGCGATAGCGTATTTGCGAATCGAGTCTTCGACATAGACCTGTCGACACAGCTTTTGGAGTTCTATGAGTTCTTTCACCTCAATTACACTGGCCATATTATCCAGCGGGTTTTCTTGTTGAAAGCGAGACAAAATAGTTCCCTCCTCGTCCTCAGAGGGATAACCAAGTTTAACTCTGAGCAGAAAGCGGTCAAGTTGTGCTTCAGGTAGAGGGAAAGTGCCTTCTAGTTCCACGGGATTCTGTGTAGCAATAACTAAAAATGGGCGTGGTAAAGGTAACGTCTCTAAATCGACGGTAACTTGTTGTTCTTGCATGCACTCCAGCAGACATGACTGGGTTCTGGGAGTGGCACGGTTTATTTCATCAATCAGCAGTATATTGGTCATAATAGGGCCGGGGCGAAATTCAAATTCTGCCGTCTTCTGGTTGAAATAATGGATGCCGGTAATGTCTGACGGTAGCAGGTCGGGGGTTGACTGGATTCTCTTGAAAGTGCAGCCTAATGACCCGGCTACTGCCTTGGCCAGCATGGTCTTCCCGATGCCAGGCACGTCCTCAATTAGTACATGGCCTTCGCAGAGCAAGGCTACTAAAACAAGCTCTATCGTCTCTTTCTTGCCAACAATAACCTTGCCGACGTTAGTTATGAATCTACCGGCTGCCTCCGTGACCGGTGATATTTCTGGTCTCGCACTTTTAGTTACTTTATCCATTTAAATCTCCTTCCCCTTTTTGGGTATGTTCTTTATCGCGTTTCTTGAGCCGATTTCGCTTTATTCTATGCCAGCTCTGTCTCAAAGTGCGTAATTCATCTTCGGTTGGTGACGAGGTTCCATATCTGGCACCAACATATTGCCGGGTAATAAACTCCAAATCCAAATGTGCTTCGGGAAGTAAAGCTACCAGTGTGTAGAGATATTCATGTGGAGTCTGAGACGTCTGCCGGGGATAACCTCTGGTGTCTACCCAGTGTAGCAGCTGGCGGTAAATCTGGCGAACTGAAGCTATCTCTGGAATCATTGAGCTTGGTTTTCTTCTGAAGTGGAATGACAGTCTTAATCTAAGCAACCTGAAAAAGCGCTTCAGCAAACCTAGAAAATCTGCCCTGAATGCGCCCGGTAGCGGCTCGTATTCTGCTCCAGCCATACCAGCCAACTTGCGGCGCAGCCAGCCGAATATCTGGGATGAAATCCGCCATAGAGCGAAAACTAAAAAACCAATCATCAGGGTAGTCCACCCAATGCGAAGGCCATTTTCCACAGCCTCGGGTATGGTAAATATGTTAGCCCCTGGTGTAGGTTCTAGTTCCGGCATTGGTGCCGCTGGTGGTAGTTCTGCTGGCCCTGATGTGGGGAAAAGGCTAGCTATAAAGGCCATCACTTTCAGGATGACACCCCATATCAACCCCCATACCCATTTCAGGGCAGTAACAATTAGCTGCAATAAATCAGGGTTTACCACTAAGCTGATAAGTAGACCCAGTATAAGAATAAGGCTGATGCTGACCAGTAGAAGCCCTGCCCAGTGCCCCTGGTTCATTCCTGAAAGCCAGCTTGTACCTTCCTGAGCGTGGGCGATAGATATACCTAACAAGGCAAAGAGGAAAAAGATCAGAGTTATCGGTACTGAATCGGCGGGGTCAACTTTTAACTGAGAGATTACAAAGAAAGTAATCAGTAGAATCACTAACCCAAACTGGAACTCACTGACCGATGCGGCAAAGCTCATTCTCTGGTAAGCTAGGCGCCGACCCAGCCACCACATAATGGTGGTACTCACCAGGATTAGGAGCTCTGGTCTAAAGACAAGATAGATTATCTGGCCTATTGCTTGGGGTAACGCCAGTAGCCAGTTGGGGTCTGACCATGCCAAACCACCGAAGAGCTGGATTTTTAATATTAGTAGCATACCTGCTGCCCAAACCAGCCAGCTAATGACACGGAGGTAAACCTCGTGCCACTGTAGCTGTCGGAGTAGCTTATTGATGCCAAAAGCCAGGGGGTAAAGAAGCAAAAGCCCTATAATGGACAGGCGGCCGTCAACTGCCTGCTTATTTAGTAGAGCCAGTATAGCGTATAGCCAACAGCCTTCTATTCCTATGGTGGTGGCATATAAGATGCCTTGACGCCAGTCCAGTTTCATGGTGTTTCCTTAGAACTAATTTCCGTAAGGCCTCCACGCTGTTTGACATTATGCCAGGTGATATTAAAGCCGCTTTCACCATCTCCCCGGTCACCGATTTGGATAACCAGCGATTTGTGTCCACTTCCTCTTAGGCTAGTAAGCAGTCCTGTTAGGGATTCTGAGGGCCTGGAGACGATAAAAATGAGGCTAGTCCCCCACGGGAAACCTCTCCGTTCGTTTTGCAGAAACTCCTCAAAAGGACCGCTCGTGAACAAAGTAACCTTAGCCAGTGTTTCCAGTATGCTCACTAGCTGATTGGTACCGCTGCCCGGTGAGATTCTGGCAGATTGATCGGAATCAGCTAGACGGGTGTTGACAAACAGCCCTACAGGGCTACCCTGCTCGGTGACATAACTAGCAATGGAAGCAGCCGTGCTGATGCCCAACTCAAAGTCCTCCTCATTGTGTGCTCCATCGTGCTCGAAGCTATCAACGGCCAGAAACAATGCTACTTTAAGCGTGGTGGTTGGCTCAAAAATCTTTACCTGTAGATTTTGGTGGCGGGCGGTTGCTTTCCAGTGAATATGTCGGAGGCTATCGTGGGGGCTATAGTCACGCACTCCAATGACACGGGTTGGGTCTTCGAAAATACGCCGCTCAGCCTTGGTCTCCCCCAGGGGATAGAGTGATGGTATGCCCAGTTGAGCAATTGGGAAAATCTTAGGGTAAACAATGATGTGGTCTATTAAAGGCTCGGTAATAGAGCGGGGGTAGAAACCAAATATGTCTCCCGAGGTGATCCTGACTGGCCCCAGTGTGTAATACCCGCGTTTATTACAGACCATTCGGTGTCGCCAACTCACTCCGGTGTACCACAGCAGCGCGGCCGATTTGCTTAAGAAGCCATAACCGGGTCGATTCCCCGGCGCAAGGGAAACGTTGGGGATAAGCCCGACGGGTATTTCGTCATCCAGTTGTATCCAGGGAAGCGGCAGTAGCTTGCGATTGACCACCCGTAGCTTTAACTCTATGTATTCTCCGGGAAAAACACGTTGTTCACTGAGTAGACGCTGGCAGTGAATACTGGCTAGTGAGAGGTGGCTCCACAGCTTGGCTAGACCGGCAGCCGACAAGGCTAGACCAAGCAAGATAACTATCACTATCTGACCGTTCCAGGCAGCAAGCAACAAACCGGCTATCATAACCAGTAAGCCAAACCTGCCCAGAAGATAACTTACTGACTGAGATGAGAGACGTTCTTCCGTTTGTTTACTAACCGGAATTTCAGAAAAGTTCATTTTTATTCTAAAACAAGAACTGTCAGCACTCGTAGTGTAGCATAAAGTAACCGGGTAAGGCTAAGGATTATATGCCCTTAGCTTCAGTGAGTTCTCGGAGGCTCGTCTGTCAGGTCGTGTGATCTGCGGTATCACTCAAAAGTAAGAGGCCTCTGATGGATAGCGCCATAGCCATTGACGCGCTGGCCAAAGAATATCCCAAGGGTAGCGTGTGATTTTCCCACAAAACCCAAAGACCGAGCTAGCTTTAAAGAGTTGGCGTAAGAACAGAACTGCGGGTATGTTATAGTGATGGTGTAATATCTAATGGTTACATACGGAGTTTTGCGGTGCTTTCATACGTGGTCACCTATTATGAGGACGTGAAGACGGCCATCAAACGAGGAGGGGTGTGTGGTGCTCAGCATACCACTTTATTTTGTGATAAAATAGAAGAGGTCGAAAATTAAAAAAAGAAGGAGCAAAAATGGTCAGTAAACGAACACAGGAACTTCTACAGGCCGACGCGGAGCAGGTATTGCATGCCATGCATACGGTCGGTCAAAACCGGGGCATCGTTATGGAAAAAGCCCATGGAATATATCTGGTAGACACAGAGGGTAAGGAGTATATTGACCTTACGTCTCAGTTGATGTGTGTCAATTTGGGCCATAGACGGCAAGAGATTATTGATGCCGTGACGAAGGCGATGAATGAGATTGACTTCGTCACTACTTTCTTTGGTATCACTAATCCGTATATTATCGAAGTGAGTCAGAAGCTGGCTAAGCTTACACCTGGAGACCTGAATCACTTTCACTATACGTCCGGTGGCTCGGAGGCAATAGATTCGGTGATAAAGTTTGCTCGCATGTACTGGGGTAGAAAGGGGTTAGCCGGCAAGTACAAGATTATCAGCCTTTACTCCTCGTACCATGGTTCAGCTGGTGTGTCTACTAATGTCACTGGCCTGGGCCGTGGTCTGATGCAGAATCCCTTTGGCCCGGTGTCACCTGGTTTTATCCATGTGCCTCCGCCTTATAGCTATCGCTCTATGTTTGGTGATGCTCCTGATTGCGGCCAGACCAGCATCTATTTTCTGGAGGAGGTTATCAAAGCTGAGGGGCCGGAAAGCATCGCCGCTTTCATCGCTGAACCTATATTAGGTGCCGCGGGTATGATTGAACCTCCCGCCCAGTGGTGGCCACAGGTAGCAGAGATATGTAAGAAGTACGGCATACTACTCATAGTGGATGAGGTCATGTCTGGCTTTGCCAGAACAGGTAAGATGTTTGCTAGCGAGAACTGGAATATCAAGGGTGATTTTATGACCATGGCTAAGGGAATCGTTAACTCCGCTTTGCCTTTCGGCGCCGTAGCTTTGAGCGACGAGGTTTATGACGTGCTAAAGGATGCATTTCTTATGCACGGTTTTACCTATAGCGGGAACCCCCTCTCAGCTGCTGCTTCATCCGCTGCTCTGGACATCTATGTTAGAGATAAAGTAGCCGAAAATGCGGCCAAAGTAGGCAACCATATCAAGCAGCGTCTTGAGGCTGAATTCCTGCCACTACCTTCTGTAGGCTGTATTGACGGCCGCGGTGTGTTCCAGGCTATCGAACTAGTGAAAGACAAAGAAAGCAAAGAGCCAATCGACCCAGCAGTGAAGGAGGAGTTATGGCAGAAGATGTTCGATATTGGTCTCTTTGCACGCATTGCCGGGTGGTTAGGCAACAGAGTGTTCATTACTCCGCCATGTACGATAACTATTGAGGAAACAGACAAGGCTCTTGACACTATCTATCCACTGATAGCGGCACTGAAACCGAAATAGTGGTTGAGCCAACTAATAGATAGAAAAGGCTCATTTCGGTAAGCTCAAATAAGTAGATAGCCCGAAGGTTAACAGAAGAACCCCAGGGCTATCTGCTTATTAAAAGCAGGAATATGAATGTTGCCATAACACGTGTGTTATAGCTGCCCAGCTCACGAGCAAGCATCTTGGTGAGCATGCCGGCTCCATCGTTCGTAGGCTCCTAATCGTTCATGAACAGTCATATGCTTCAATCGTAAACGAGTTGCCTGAATCTCTCAGGCTCATCTTGTATTGGAAGAGACTATTCCTTGCACCTGATACTCCTCACTGCTACAATTGTTTTTCAAGGAAGCCCTGGTTAAGGGGGGTGAACCCCTTCTTAGACGCCACGAGGGTGGTGGGTGGGAATAGATAAGTTGGGAGGCAAGTCATGTGTAATTGCTTGAACGTTCTAAGCAAACCAGTGATCTTTCTTACGGCTACTGCTGTTCTTGTCGCTATTTTATTAGTTTGGGCTCAGTTGTGGGTGCATGCTCGTACACTTTATACGAAAGGTAATGACGGGCATGGTTCCGAGAGTAGTAATGGTTCCTCAGATAGTGGGCAATTTAGTATGAGGGTAGGTCTTACCTGGACATATTCCGCCATTTTGCTTGCGTTAGTTGCTTTTGCTTGGGTTGCTTCCTCAGAGGTTGACGAAGTTGCTAAAAGCTTATTTGTAGCAGCTTTCCTTATGGCTGTGGTGAATATAGCCCAATCATGGTTTTTGGGTAATGTTCTCAGACTTTTAACTGGTAATTATTGGGAAAGTGCACTGAAGCCAGATAACGCTTGCCTAAGAGTAAGTTGGGCTTTGCTCCTATTGGTTGGTAGTGGTGGTGGGTTAGTTGTTACTGCATTTGGTTGGATTTATGAGTGGGTCGTAATCATCCCCGTTTACTGGATAGGAATCGCTATCTTTGCTGCTAGTGCAGTCTCTGTATGCATCTGGTCTAGGGTGAGAAAGATAGCTGAAAGAAAGAGAATATGACTAACCAATCTATTTTACATGGCATAAGAATATTGGACTTTACCTGGGTGCTGGCAGGACCCTATGCCACACGCATCCTGGCGGATTTTGGGGCGGAGGTGATTAAGGTTCAACCATTGCTGCCAGAAGCTGAAGAAACTGCCTTCATTAAAGGCTACTACAATACTTGGAACCGCAATAAGCTGGGCATTACCCTGAATCTGAATAAACCACAGGGGGTGGCTATCGCCAGAAAACTGGTGAGTATCAGTGATGCCGTGGTGGAAAATTTTACCCCGCGGGTGATGACCAACTGGGGACTTGATTATGAGAGCTTAAAGAAGCTGAAGCAGGATATAATCATGCTCAGTATGTCAACCATGGGAAACACCGGACCGTGGCGGGATTATGTCGGCTTTGGCCCCACGGTTCAAGCCTTTTCCGGAATAACCTATCTCACTTCCTTCCCGGACAAGCCGCCGCTGGGTTTAGGCTATGCTTATGCTGACCATGTGGCTGGATTGATGGCAGTGTTGGCTTTACTTGGGGCTCTGGAATACCGGCGAAGGACAGGGGAGGGGCAATTCATTGATGTCTCGCAGGTGGAGGCAATGGCTAGCTTATTAGGTGATGCTATTTTGGATTATACACGTAATGGCAAAACGGTTGAGCCGGTGGGCAATAGCTCAACTCATGCAGCGCCTCATGGTGCCTACCGCTGCCGGGGTGATGACCGCTGGTGTGCTATCACTGTGTTTACTGATGAGGAGTGGCAGGGGTTCAAGCGGGCTCTCGGTAACCCGAATTGGGCTGAGGACAGCCGGTTTGCCACCCTGTCCGGTCGGCTGGGAAATGCTGATGAACTAAACGGGTTAGTGGAGGAGTGGACAAGGCAGCATAGTACTGAAGAGGTGATGACCCGGCTTCAAGAGCAGGAAGTAGCTGCGGGGGTAGTGCAAGATGCCAGCGATTTAGCTAATGACCCACAGCTCAAGCAGCGGGGTTTCTTTGTTGAGCTAGACCACCCTGAGTTAGGCAAGACCATATCTGATGCCACGCCGATAAGGCTATCTGGTACCCCGGCTAAATATCACCGGGCAGCCCCTACCCCAGGTCAGGACAATGATTATGTCTATAAACAGCTACTGGGGATGAGTGAAAGTGAGGTGGCTGCGCTTGGTGAGCGAGGCATAATATGAGGATTATTCTTTTAAGCTAACTGTTGGGGTATTGACAATCACCATCAAAAGAGGTAATTTAATACAATCAACAATAGGGAGGGGCTATCATGGCAGAAAGTTCAAACGGGTATCCGGTGAGTTTGTCTATAGACTATCCAGAGAAACTAAACAGGCTGACCACTTTTTTCCGGATTTTCACGGTAATTCCAATTCTTATCATTTTGGGCTTACTTACCGGTGGCTCAAACCAGGGGGGTGGAGATGGTGGCTGGAGTTACCATTATGCCGCTGCTGGAGTTGTTGTTCTACCCCTCGTATTAATGCTGCTCTTCCGGCAAAAGTATCCTAAATGGTGGTTTGACTGGAATTTAGCGTTGACTAAGTTCGGTGCCCGCGTTGAGGCTTATTTCTTGCTCTTGAGGGACGAATATCCCTCAACAGACGAGGAGCAAGCGGTTCATATCGATATCCCGTATCCCGATGCTAAAGAAGGCCTTAATCGCTGGTTGCCACTGATAAAATGGTTCCTGGCGATTCCCCACTATATTGTTCTCTTTTTCTTGGGCATTGCGGCAATAGTATCGGTAGTGATTGCCTGGTTTGCCATATTGTTTACCAGCCGTTACCCCCAGGGACTGTTTGACTTTGTGGTTGGTGTATTCCGTTGGAGTTTAAGGGTTACGGTATACGCTTTCCTGTTGACCACCGACCGCTATCCACCTTTTAGCCTTAGCGACTAACTCTCTGGCTGGCAGCAGGGGCAAAAATAGCTACCGCGATTGCGAATAGGTTTGCGCTCAATGGGAGTACCACAAACGGGGCAGGACTTGCCACCAAGACGGTGGGCAACTTGGAATTGAAAGTGTGCTGTCCCCATGGTACCGTTGGGGCGGAAGTAATTTGCTACGCTGGCACCCTTATTTTCAATAGCTGCCCATAGTATCTCTTGAATTGCTCGATGGAGACGCTCCACTTCTGTCGGAGATAGACTTTCTCCTGACCGTAACGGGTGGATTCTGGCTCTAAACAAAGCTTCATCGGCATACATGTTGCCGATACCGGCAATACAATGCTGGTCCAGGAGGATAGCCTTTATTGGTGCTTTCCGTTTTGCCAGGCGCTGAGCCAGAACCTGAGGAGTAAAGCCAGAATCTAGAGGTTCCGGTCCGAGCTTTCCCTCTATGGTATCCGTGTTTTCAGCCAGCCATATTTTGCCAAACTTGCGTGGGTCAAGAAAGAAAATGCTGGTGTCTTTATCCAGATTGATTATGGCTCTGGTGTATTTAGGCGGTTGTGACGAATTCTGACTGATCAGCAGGGAGCCGGTCATTCTCATGTGCATTACTAACAAAACACCACTGCTAAGACCGAAGATAAGATACTTGCCCCGTCGAGTGATGCCGTTTATTTTCTGGCCAATCAGACAGGAGCAGAATTCTGTCACCGATGGGTGGCGTACTATCCCCTCCCAGTCTAAAGTAATGCCGGTAACCTGGCGGCCAATAACATGGGGCAGCAGCTCATTCTTTATCGTTTCTACTTCGGGTAGCTCAGGCATCTTTGATTATTCCATATCTCCCCAGTTGAGGCCTATCTTGATATCCACTTTCAAGGGGACGCTAAGCTCAATAGCACTGGACATAGTCTCAGGAACGAGTTGTTTCATCTCTTCAATCTCATCCTGAGGCACCTCAAAGATAAGCTCGTCATGCACCTGGAGCAGCATCTTGCTTTTCAGTTGGCGTTTTTGCATTTTCCGGTAGATGTTAATCATGGCTACTTTTATAATGTCGGCTGATGTTCCCTGTACCGGCATGTTTATCGCCATACGCTCAGCGGCTTCCCTGATCTGTCGGTTAGAAGAATTGACTTCCGGGATGTAGCGGCGTCTACCCAGTAGCGTTTGAACGTAGCCAGTTTGTCTTGCCTGCTGTTTAGTAGCCTCCAGGTATTGTTTTACTCCGGTGTACTGGGTAAAGTAGGAGTTGATAAATTGGGTTGCCTCCTCACGGGAGAGTTCGGTTGCCTGCTCCAGTCCGTAGTCACTCATGCCGTAGATAACACCGAAATTTACCGTTTTGGCTAACCGACGCATATCAGACATTACCTGTGAGACATCTATCCCAAAGAGCCGGGCAGCAGTAGCCGCGTGAATATCTTCGTCCCGGATGAAGGCATCAATCAGGTTCTTATCCTGGGACAGGTGAGCCAGAGAACGCAGGTCAATCTGAGAGTAGTCTCCAGCGAGGAGATAAGAGTTGGGGGGGGAAATAAAGGCCTGTCTGACCTGTTTGCCCAGATCGCCGCGTACCGGGATGTTCTGCAAGTTGGGCTCACTGGAGGAAAGTCGGCCGGTAGCTGTCCTTGCCTGGTTGAAGCTGGTATGCACCCGACCGGTTTTGGGATTAAGTAAAACCGGCAGGGCATCGATATAAGTTGACTTGAGCTTGGTTAACTGGCGATATTCCAGAATGTGTTCTATTATGGGGTGAACTCCGCGGAGTTCCTCCAGAATAGCGGCTCCGGTAGAATAACCACTCTTGGTCTTACGGGCTGGTGGCAGTTTCAGCTCTTCGAACAGGACAGAGCTTAGTTGCTGGGGTGAGTTTATGTTGAACTGGTGACCAGCCCATTTATATATCTCCGCTTCCAGCTTTCGTAATTGCTCGCCGAGGCGATGTGACATCTGTCTCAGTAGGTCTGTATCCAGAGCTACCCCGTTTCTTTCCATGGAGATGAGCACTGGCACCAGCGGTAGTTCGACATCAGCAAACAAAGACCACAGCCCTTGCTCGTTTAACTCAGGTTTTAATAGTTCGGTTAGCCTCATGGTCATATCAGCGTCAGCACAGGCGTAATCAGCCGCTTGATCTACCTCTATCTGAGACATAGAGAGCTGTTTAGCTCCGGAACCAATGAGAGCTGTAATCGGTGTCATCTCAATACCCAACCGAGCGAAGGCGAGAGCTTTCAAGCCCAGTGATTTCTCACACAGTAGATGAGCAGCCAGCATAGAGTCAAAGGTCAAGTTATTAACGGTTATCCCGTATTGGGACAGTACTGTCATATCATACTTGCTATTGTGGGCGGTTTTACCCAGGTCAGGTGCTTCCATGAGGGGTTTTAGTGAGTCGAGGACTTGTGTTAGGGGCAGTTGCTCCACCTGCCCCCAGCCGACATGCCCAATCGGAATATAATAAGCCTCACCCGGCGCCGGTGATAGTGATATACCGACCAGCTGGGCTGATATAGCATTCAGACTGGTAGTTTCCAGGTCAAAGGCGAAGACCTCAGTCTGTGACAGACGGCTCAATAGTTCATCCAGGGCTGAGGTGGTATTCACAACATTGTATTTTTTCTCCACGGCTGGTTGAGATTTAACTTGAATCGGAAGGTCGGTAGTAGTTTCTGTCCCGGGCAGCTTCGGCAGCAGGCTGAAGAACTCGAGTTCGCGGAAGAGCTTGGCTGCATCCTGGCGATCATATTGGCTAACCTGGCAATTCTTCAGGTCAAGAGTAACCGGTGTCTCGATAACGATAGTCGCCAGTTCCTTACTCTGGCGGGCAAGGGCTTCGTTCTGCCGCAGTAGAGCCTGGAGTTTGGGTGGTGTTACCTTATCTATATGGGTATAGATGTCCTCTGCGGAGCCAAGTTGCTGGATAAGCTTTGTGGCAGCCACCGGGCCGATGCCAGGGACTCCGGGGATGTTGTCCGAGGGGTCACCCATCAACGCCTTGAGGTCGGCAATATGCTCTGGCTTAACGCCATATTTCTGACTCACCGCTGCTTCGTCGTAGAGCATGGTATCGCTGAAGCTGCCCCTTGGTTTGGGATAAAGCACCTTTACTCGGGGCGAAACCAGTTGCATGATATCGGCGTCACCGGTGACGATAATGGTGTCAATTCCTTGTTCGCTGCCTTGATGACTGAGAGTACCCAGGACATCATCTGCCTCGTAGTCGTCCAGCTCAAAGATAGGGATGTGCAAGGCTTCTACCACTTCTTTTACCCGCCCTAACTGACCAACCAGCTCATCGGGAGTCTTGGGGCGGTGGGCTTTATACTGGTCAAAGAGCTTGTGTCTGAAGGTGGGGGCTGGTCGGTCAAAGGCAATGGCGTAGTGGGTCGGCTTCAGTTCATTTATTGTCTTGAGCAGCATACTGACAAAGCCGTAAACGGCACCTATCGCCTCACCGGTTTTACTGACCGTAAGCGGTGGCAGGGCGTGGAAGGCACGGTGAATTATAGCATTGCCATCAAATAATACCAGTAACGGTTTTCCCATAGCCTTATTATAGCAGAGTGGAGAGGGGAGTCATAAAGAAGACCCAAATCGGTCGCTATGTTATAATTACATGCGGAGTAGAGTAAGTGTTGAAGTATCATATCTGGGCTATCGGCTGCCAGAACTTGTCCGACGATCCTTAAATCATGGCTTGCTCCTTTCTTATGACGATACTTTACTGCGCCTTACTTTAAGAGAGCAGGAGCAAGCCCCATAGTGTCCATTAGTTCTTGTCACAAATAGGTCCCAATTACGCTG
>CAZNEL010000022.1:0-21678 GCA_964572285.1 uncultured Dehalococcoidales bacterium
TACTATCAAGCGCCATCTTCTGGCTGGATAAATACCATGTTGATGGGCTGCGTGTTGATGCGGTGGCTTCTATGTTATACCTGGACTATGGACGTAAGGAGGGGCAGTGGATACCAAACAAGTACGGTGGGCATGAGAACATTGAGGCGATTGATTTCTTACGGCGCTTCAACCAGGCAGTCTATCAGGAATATCCTGATGTGCAGACCATTGCTGAGGAGTCCACGTCCTGGCCTATGGTATCAAGACCAACATACATTGGCGGGCTGGGATTCGGCCTCAAGTGGGACATGGGCTGGATGCACGATACGCTGGATTATATGTCTAAAGACCCCATTTATAGAAGGTTCCATTATAATAGCCTTACTTTTCGCATGATATATTCTTTTTTCGAGAACTTCACGCTACCATTATCCCATGACGAAGTCGTGTACGGGAAAAGTTCGCTTTTAGGTAAGATGCCTGGTGATGACTGGCAAAAGTTTGCCAACCTCCGGCTCCTTCTGGGATATATGTATGCCCAGCCGGGGAAGAAATTGCTGTTCATGGGTGGTGAATTTGGTCAAAGGCGTGAGTGGGGACATGACGAAAGTCTGGAGTGGTACCTCTTGCAATACCCACTTCATTCTGGTCTCCAGCACTGGCTCAGCGATTTAAACCAGCTTTATCGTAGTCAGCCTGCCCTCTATCAGGTGGACTTTGACCAAGCCGGTTTCGAATGGATTGACTGCAACGACGTTGAGCACAGCGTGGTCAGCCTGATGCGCAAGGGGCATTCACCCGATGACAATGTTGTCGTCGTGTGTAACTTCACCCCTCTGACTCATTTCAACTATCGAATCGGGGTGCCACGAGCCGGATTCTGGAGAGAACTATTGAATAGTGATGCCGCTGAATACGAAGGCAGTGGACAAGGAAACATGGGTGGTGTGGAGGCTGCCCCTATTCCGTTACACGGTCGCCCTTTTTCTATGACGTTCACTCTACCGCCACTGGCTGCTGTCTTTTTCAGACATGCGGAGACGAAGCCATGAGTTCTACTGCCAGCAACTATGATTTCTTCTTCAAGCCGAGAAGTGTAGCTGTCATTGGCGCTTCTCGCCAGCCGGGTAAGGTTGGCTATGATACTCTAAAAAACCTGATTGATGATAATTTTGAAGGAAGTATCTACCCGGTGAACCCGGGTGCGTCAAATATTCTCGGGCTGAAGGCTTACAAGAGCGTTGGAGAGATTGACGACGAGATTGACCTGGCGTTGGTTATTGTTCCGGCGGAGTTGGTCATAAACACCTTCAAAGAGTTGATAGATAAAAGGGTAAAGGGAGCCGTCGTGATTACTGCCGGCTTCAAGGAGATAGGCGGAGTAGGGGTGCAGAGAGAAAAGGAGCTGGCCGAGATGTGCCGGGGTAAAATCAGGGTCATTGGGCCGAACTGCCTCGGCGTAATAGATACTCACTCTAGCCTGAATGCCTCTTTTGCTCCGACCATGCCCCGACGGGGTAAAATCGGGTTTATATCACAGTCCGGTGCCATGGTTACGGCTATCCTTGATTTCGCTGTGGGGAGAGACGTCGGCTTTTCCAGGTTTATCAGCATGGGTAACAAGATGGACCTCGACGAGACTCACTTCCTCGAGATTCTGGAGGAGGACGATAATACCAGGGTTATAATAGGCTACCTTGAGAGTGTGGTTGATGGTAGGAGGTTCCTTGAGACTGCAGACAGGGTTTCCAGGAAAAAGCCGGTCATTATCTTCAAATCCGGGGTTTCAGCCGAGGGAACCAGGGCCGCTTCTTCGCACACAGGCTCCTTATCCGGACTGGATAGAGCCTATGAATGTGCCTTTGCCAAGTCGGGCGTAATAAGGGCGAGGTGGATTGAAGACCTCTTTGATTGGGCGGAGGTATTTGCCTCTCAACCTTTGCCCAAAGGGAAGAGAATCGCCATCATTACTAACGCTGGAGGACCGGGAATAATCGCTACCGATAAAGCTGCCGAGGAGAAACTGACGCTTGCTACTGTGAATATGACTACTGCTGGCAAATTAAAGGAGGTACTACCCCCGGCGTCATCGGTTTACAATCCGATTGACGTTCTCGGTGATGCTGACAGCAGACGCTATCAACAAGTTATTGAGTTGGTAGCTCAGGCAGAAGAAGTGGACGGGATGCTCATCATCCTGTCACCTCAGGCAAATACCCAGATTGAAGAAACAGCAAAAATAATCTCAAACTTTTCTTATACCTCTCCCAAAACGGTAATTACCTCGTTTATGGGTAAAGAAAGGGTTGCCACTGCCTTCAGTATCTTCAAGAGAGGAAGAGTGGCTAACATCTCGTTTCCCGATAGAGCAGTAAGAGCTATGGCCGTCATGGCTAACCATAGTATGTGGAAGAAACAGGATAAGCCTGAAGAGTATTACAAGGACATCGAGGAAGATAAGATCCAGGAATTTATTAAAGCGAAGGCAGAAGAGGAGAAAATCAAACTGGTTGACTTTGAAGCTAGAGAGCTTCTGGAGATGTGTCACATTCCAGCTCTGCCAACAGTCCTTACCCATACCGCAGATGAGGCGGTAGATGTCGCGGTGCAAATGGGCTTCCCAGTAGTTATGAAGGTTTACTCTCCGGAGATTCTACATAAAACTGATGTAGGCGGGGTAAGAGTGGGATTAAGGACTTCCGAAGACGTATCCAAGGCTTTTGAGGCTATCATGATCAATTTGCGGAGGTTCCTGCCACGGGTACCTATTTTGGGTATCGCAGTACAGAAAATGGTGGAGGGTGGGAAAGAAGTCATCGTGGGCTTTTCTCGCGACCCGCAGTTCGGGCCGCTGGTGATGTTTGGGCTGGGAGGTGTGTACGTTGAAGTTCTGAAGGACGTAAGCTTCGCTCTTACCCCTCTTAGTAAAAAGGAGATACGAGAGTTGGTCACCGGGATAAAATCTTTCCCGCTGCTTAGCGGTGTTAGAGGTGAGAAAGAAAAAGATCTTGAGGCCCTGTATGAAGTCATTGCCACAGTTGGTACCCTGGGTGAAAAGTTCCCGGAAATAGTTGAAATGGAGATTAACCCGCTAATGGTAATGGATAAAGGTGAAGGGGTCTGGGCGGTTGACGGAAGACTGATATTAAGGGGGGATTAGGAATGATTGAATTGTTTATTGGCTCGACAACAAAGTACGCTGGCAAAACAATGGCAGTGCTCGGCATACTGGATTTCTGGCAAAGTAGAGGTTTAAAGGTGGGCTACTTTAAGCCTATAGGTAAAAACTTCACCTTGAAAGAAGATGTGAAGGTTGAAGAGGATGTGCTATTCATCAAAGAACGTTTCTCACTAAAAGACGATTTGTCGCTTATGTGCCCCTTTTACCTAGGTCATCAGGATTATATCGACCTAGTCCTTGGCAAGCTTGGCGATGCCGAGAGTAAGATTTACAATGCCTACGAGCAGATTAAGAAAGGCAAGGATGCCGTTCTTGTCGGTGGGGGGCAAGACCTGTTCGACGGCTTCTCAGTTGGAGTCTCCAATATAAGTTTTGTGGAAAAACTTAAAACGCCAGTTCTTCTGGTTGACGCTCCGGTCTTTGGAGATGTCAACCTTGACGCCATAATTGCGATGCGCGATAGGCTTGGTGACAAGCTACTAGGTGTTATTCTAAATCGCCTTCCATCGGAAAGCGTAGATTTCACCAGGAAATACTTCGTCCCCTTCCTGGAAAATAAAGGTGTCAAGGCCTGGGGTCTAGTACCAGTAAACCCGAAACTAAATTCTCTGAGTGTCAGCGAAATCAGGGATGTGTTTGGAGGAAAGATTATCTGCTGTGAAGATAAGAAGGAAGAGGTTGTAGAGAATATCATGGTTGGTGCCATGAACGTCGAGAGTGCCCTGAAGCATTTTCGCTCTCAGTCGAACAAAGCTGTGATAACCGGGGGCGACCGGGCTGATATCCAGTTTGCTGCCCTGGAAACCCAAACCAAAGTCCTTATCCTGACCGGAGGTATGTATCCGGATAGCTCTGTCATATCTGCTGCACAGGGTAAAAATGTCCCGATAATAGTTGTGGCTGATGATACCATGACAGTGGTAAGCAAGATGGACTTCGCAGTTAGTAAAGTCAGCGTGCGAGGGAAAAGAATAGAGGAGAGTATCACCACTTTTCAGAAATTCATCGCCAAGAGTTACCTTGAAAAGTTGTTGAAGTGACTCATTAAAGAGGGCTAGTATGAATATGAAATTGCTGTACGGCCTCCTAGCACTTGGTATACTATTGCTGGTAACAGCCTTGGTTCTACTTATGATACAGACGTAAGAAGATACTGTAGGTATACCGTCCGATGAGGGGAAGATATGACTACAGACAGAGCTAGCGGAATATTGCTGCATCCAACTTCTCTACCAGGTCCTTTCGGTATCGGAGACTTGGGCACTGAGGCGTATAAATTCGTCGATTTCTTGGTTAGCACGGGACAGAGTCTCTGGCAAATTCTGCCCCTGGGCCACACAAGCTATGGCAACTCGCCATATATGTGCCTTTCTGCATTTGGCGGGAACCCTTATCTAATTAGTCTCGAGAAACTTGTGGAAGAGGGGCTCTTGGATCAAACCGATGTTGAGAATCCGCCTGATTTTCTGATAGATAGAGTGGACTATGGTCAGGCAATTAATTACAAAATGCTCCTGCTGGCTAAGTCCTTTGAAAAATTCAAAGAGAAGAACTCCACGAGATATCCAGAGGATTTCTATACTTTCTCAGAGGCAAATGCCTTCTGGCTCGAAGACTATGCTTTGTTTACATCTCTTAAGGAGGCCCACAGCGGCCAGGTCTGGACTAAGTGGGAGGAAGGCGCTTCCAGAAGACAGCTCGATGCCCTGGTGCAATGGCGTAACAAGCTGGCAGATAATATACAGTTCTGGAAGTATATCCAGTATCAATTCTTTAAGCAATGGCTGGCTTTGAAGAATTACTGTCATGAGAAAGGTATTCGCATCATTGGTGACATCCCCGTATATGTAGCCCATGACAGCGCTGAAGTGTGGGCTCACAGAAAGCAGTTCCACCTAGATGAGCGGGGTAATCCTTTTGTGGTAGCAGGGGTTCCACCGGACTACTTCAGTGCAACAGGACAGCGGTGGGGGAATCCTATCTATCGGTGGGATATGATGGCACAAAGGGGTTATCGCTGGTGGATCGACCGCTTTCGCACTAATTTCTCCATGGTTGACATGGTGCGGCTGGACCATTTCAGGGGATATCAAGCTTATTGGGAGATTCCGGCGACAGAGCCTACTGCTGTGAATGGAAGATGGGTGAAAGGTCCGGCTATAGCGCTGTTCAATGCTGTCAAAGCTGCATTAGGTGATGTCCAGATAATAGCCGAAGATTTGGGAATCATTACCCCTGAGGTAGATAACCTGCGGGAGCAGTTGGGTTTTCCCGGAATGCGGATCTTGCAAATGGCCTTCGGGAATGATCCGAAGGCTCCAGACTATCGACCCCACAACCACATTGTAAACTGTGCTGTATATACTGCCACACACGATCATAACACTACAGTAGGCTGGTTTACCGCCGAGCCGGGGACACAAACCACCCAGTCTAGAGAGGAAGTGGAGAAGGAAAGAGAATACGCCCTAAAATATTCAGGTACCGATGGAGGTGAGATAAATTGGGATTTCATTCGCCTAGCTCTAGGCTCAGTAGCGCAAATGGCTATCTTCCCACTTCAAGATCTGCTTGGACTTGGTACTGAGGCACGTATGAATCTACCAGGCACAACCCAAGGTAACTGGGAATGGCGATTTACCTCTGATATGCTTACGCCCATAGTCAGGGAGAGGTTGAGAGAGCTAACAAGAGTCTACGAGCGTAGCCCATAATAAGGAAAATCGCCAACAGGATAGTTTGTCTTGTGTCCTCTTTGTTTGAGACACAAACCGACCTGACCGTACAACAGAAATCTGTTCTAGTCAAATATCACGACGCTCATATGTGACCAAAGTGCATAATGAGAGTGCCGAAATAGTCTTAATCAATTCATCAAATCATCCATTTTCCGAGAACTTTCGAGGCTGGAGGAACATCTCTAACCTCAGCAGGAAGTATCCTGAACCACTTTTTCGGCACTCTCATAATGTCACATTGACTCACAATATGACACGGGATTACAGGTCGATGTTTCGTCTTCTTTTATTTTAGATTGCCCTGTCTCTCTAATCAGTTAATGAAGCCTATCTACTCACCACTAACGATTTCTTAAGGAAGTAGTAAGAAGCAACACTTAATCGCCTACAACAGAGTGGCTTATTCCTTTTTATCGGCTTTGTGCACAGGCATTTACGTTATGATAACAAATATTGATATAATGAGGGAACAAAGGATATTACGGGAGATAGCAGTGAACAGAGTGCAGACAATAGTAATGGCGGGGGGAGCGGGTGAAAGACTGCAGCCCTTAACGAGAGGACGATCTAAAGCATCCGTCCCCTTCGGAGGTAAGTACCTGGCCTTCTGCTTAGCGTTCCACCCTTTAGTTCACCCCGTAGATACTGTTCCAGTAGCTGCTGATGATCCTGTCCTTCTCGGGCTAGCTCTCGGAAGGCATTTTTGGCAGTTTCGTCGGTCATTTGCTGGCTTAAGTCGCTATATAAATGCTGGGACTCGATTTCCTTCTATATCGCCTTTTGCAAAACCTCTTTGAGAGTTAACTGAGTTGCCATTGTCACCTCCTCTTGCCTTCCCCTTTATTATCACAGTGTTAAAGGGCGGTTAGTTTCCTCTTCAACTCAGATAGCTGCCGAAGATGCGATTTCTCCTCGGTTATTATCTTACTTACCGTCGGTTGTGCTCGCTGGGGCATTATCTCTTTCATCTCGTAGTAAAATAGTATGGAATCCTTCTCGGCACCTATGGCTAGTTCCAGAGCTTCAATATCACTATCTGCCTGAGTCGTCATCTCGCTGGTGATCATGTCATTACTGAAAACAGCGCTGTCAACCAGTGCCTGAAGATAAGAAGCATATTCCTCAGCATAGGTCCCTGGGATCTGGTATTTATCGGCTTCAGCGAGCATGCCTTGGAAAGTCTGAATATGCTCTCGTTCCATATTAGCCAAATGTTGAAAGACATCACGGGCTGCGACATTCTCGGTTGACCTAGTCATGATATCGTAGAAGGCAATCCCGTTTCTCTCAATACCAATGGCTATGTTGATAAGTTCACTGCCGGAAAAAGAAATAGACATTTCTTATCACCTCCTTGCAGATTCGATGATACTGTCTTGATTTATTACTCATATGTTTTTACAACCTTAACCTTATATGATTAATTATAGGACCATTTTAGTTTAAAGAATAGCCATCTGTCTATTACTTATGTCGTATTTCACTAATGAAACTAAAAATATGTCATCCGGGTAGGAAAGGAAGCTAAATCCGAAGAGCGAACAAATCTATCCCGTCCTCTGTCCCTTGCTTCTGGTAGTGATGTGTTATGAACTCTAGGCCCCATAAATCCTCCTCTGTTAAATAGATGCGCTACCTCTATAGAAGAGGTGACAATGTAGCTAGGTTTTCAAATATAACAAAAGCCCCTAATGAGAGTGCCGAAATAGTCTTAATCAATTCATCAAATCATCCATTTTCCGAGAACTTTCGAGGCTGGAGGAACATCTCTAACCTCAGCAGGAAGTATCCTGAACCACTTTTTCGGCACTCTCCTAATGTTACCTCAACTCTACATTCTGACTAAACAATCATTTGAATAATAAGATGGAATTGGAAAGGAGATATTTGCCCAATTCTCATCAAATTATGAAGAGGCTAGTTCTACAAATTGCCTAGTCCTCTCATGGCAGAGCCTGCTTTATACCTTATAGACCTTGCAAGATATACCCCTTAAGTTAGTAGAGCCTATCTCATGGCTATAAGGTGGCTTATCATCCGTCAGGATATTTACGTTTGATTCTGCCCAACTGTATAATTCGGCAACCCCCTTTTCCGGGAACCACCATCCGTAGTCAACGACTACTACTCGTGGGTCAATGTCATTCGTTAGGTTAGCCTTCTGCTTTATCCTGCCCCTTTTGGTTTCAATATATACCCAATCACCTTCGGTTATACCCAGGTTACTGGCTGCTGTTGGATGAATACTAACAGTCGGTTCCGAGTGGCTAGCTCGCAGAGTAACTATTTGTCTGCCCATAGAATGGCGATAGGGTTCTGCCTTGTAACTGGTAAAGATTAAAGGATATTCCTTGGCTAACTGAGGGTCGCTATATGGTGTCTCGGGGAGTTCATGGTATGTAGGGAGTGGGTCAAAACCCCACTCCTTAAGTTGATTTGAATACAGTTCAACCTTACCCGAAGGCGTGTTGAAACTAGCCACCTCATATTTCTTGTATTTCTTATCGCCCTCTATTACTCCTATTTTTCTGAATTCCTGAAGTGTTAGACCTACGGGTTTTAACAAGTAATCCAAGAAGGCTTCGGTGTTATCCCAGAAATATTCCTTTAACCCTAGCTTCTTTGCCAGCTCATTTAATATTTCAAGGTCTGACCAGCACTCAGCTATCTCAACGACTTTCGGTAAAGGCTGGGCCAGAATTCTAGCTCCGGAATCACGGAGTGGGCTAGTAATGCTATCAAACTCAAGATAGGTAGCCGCTGGCAATACTATATCAGCCAGCTCAGCCGTTGGCGTCATAAACAAATCAACCACTGCCAGAAAATCTAATTTCTTAAGAGCCCGGTATGTCTTCTGAGCATTACTATAGGTCAGAAGAGGGTTAGCTGCCTGAATATAGGCGGCATGAACAGGATAAGGGTCTCCTTCAATAATAGTTTTTATTATCCTCTGGGGCAGCAGCATAGAAAAAGGTGAAAAAGCGGGCACCAAATTTAAATCTGCGTCAACTCTTTTTGCCCACTTGTCCGCTGGCAGCTTGCTTGCTAGTGTTACTTCGGGTGCAAGCCACCCCAGTACCCCTGTTGAAGATGGCTCTATTTCTCCACCGGGCACATCAAGATTACCAGTGATAGCTCTTAAAATGGCAATGGCACGCCCGGCTTGAAAACTATTGACATTCTGTTCAATACCATTGCCACGTGGAATGACAGCCGGCTTGCTGGTCGCATAAAGCCTGGCTGCTCTCTTAATCATGTCTGCCGGTACCCAGGTTATCCTCTCAACTTTTCCCGGAGTGTAATCCTCAACATGAGTTTTAAGCTCGCTGAAGCCAACAGTCCATCTATCAACAAAGGCTTTGTCATACAGTTCCTCATTTATTATTACGTTTATCATCCCCAGGGCAAGAGCCAAATCTGAGCCCGGTCTCAACTGCAGCCACAAATCTGCTTTTGTGGCAAGTTTTATTCGCCTGGGGTCTATTACGATAAGCTGTGTCCCTTTATTCGCTGCTTCAAGAGTTGGCCCATATTGTGGTGTGCCTGTTTCGACAAAATTTGCACCCCAGACTACAATGCAAGCTGGTGGATAATTATAGTCAGGATTTGGAAGAAACCCGCAGGTAATCTTTGCCCCAAAGTTTGATGGCTCAAAGCAGACATGGTCCTGTGTTACGAAATGAGGGGTACCGAATGTATTTGCTAGCCTGTATAGGAGACCATCTTGTATGCCGCGTGCTGCTCCTTTTATAAAAGCTACTGACTCTGCCCCATAATTTTTCTTGGCTTTAAGCAGTTCATCAGCAATTGTGCTTAGCGCTTCATCCCAGGAAATCTGCTGCCATTTACCCTTACCTCTTTTCCCTGACCTTTTTAATGGGTGCTGCAAACGGTTAGGATGATAGAGGATTTCTAATGATGCCAGACCTTTGCTACACAGCGCTCCCTTGCTTACCGGATGTTCCCGGTCTCCTTCTATTCTGGTAATCTTACCGTTTTCTAGGTGTGCCAATATACCACAACCCCTGAGGCACAGATTACAGACACTTCTTACCACTTCATCCAATTTAGGTGTATTCATATATTAACTCCTCGTAATTACTCTGGAGACTAAACCAATCAGGTTAAGGTTACTATCCTCCTGCGGGTACTATCATCATGGTAGGGAACCATAGGGCTATTTGAGGGAAGAATACCACCAGAGCTAGAGTGCCTATCATGCATAGCAGGAACCATCTTACAGAATGATATATGTCTCCTAATGTGACTCCTTCAGGTGCGATAGATTTCATATAAAACAGGCTGAAGCCAAACGGTGGGGTTACGTGAGCTGTACAGACGCAGAGGACGAAGATAACGCCAAACCAGATAGGGTCGAAGCCGAGCTCTTTGACTATTGGGAAAGCAAGTGGAGCAACAATAAATATTATAGCCTGGGGATCAATAAACAACCCCATAATTAAGAGAAGTACGATTATGATTCCCACGATACCCAGAGGGGGTAAGTTTAATCCTGTAATCACCAGCTTGACAAATGCCGTACCTCCCAAAGCGGTGTAGACAGCGGAGAAAGCGAGAGCATTGATTAAAATCCACAAGTTCAGCCCGGTGATCTTGAAGGTTTCGGTTGCTGCCTCTGTGAGGACTTTCTGGTTGAGTTTCTTGCGGGCACCAGCAATAATGAGAAGAGCGCCAGCGCCTACAGCTGCCGACTCCGTAGGTGTCGCAATACCCAAGAAGATCGACCCCAAAACACTTATAATAACAATCATAGGTAGAATCACTGAGCGGAGTAGAATGATTCTTTGTTTCCATGATGCCTGTATCGGAGATGCCGGAGTTGAATTTGGGAAGATTAGACCGTTAATAATTATATAGACTATAAATAGACAAGCCATAAGTAAACCAGGAACCATGCCGGCAAAAAACAGCTTTCCTACCGACATTTTGCCTAAGAGAGCCAATATAATCATTATTACGCTGGGCGGAATGAGTATACCCAGGGTTGCAGGGGCAATCACAGAACCTAGCGCCATATCTTTGCTGTACCCGCGTTTAAGCATCGCCGGGGTAGCTATTAAGCCCATAGTAACACAGGAAGCACCAATCAAGCCGGTCATAGCGGCAAATATGGCACAGATGAGCACTGAACCTATAGCAAGGCCGCCTCTTATGCGACCTGACCAGGCGTAGAACATCTCAAATAAATCATCAGCCATGCCGGAACGCTCAAGTATAATTCCCATGAAGACAAATAGGGGAATCGCTACAAAAAATATACTCTGCATGGCACCAAAGGTGTTTGTTACTAAGGTACGTAGACCAGCAGGATTCCAGAAGACCAGGGTGGCAATTACCATAACGCTACCGAGCACCCAGGCAATACGGACTCCTAGCATAAGGAGTAGGACCAAGCTCCCGAACATTATTAGGGTTATCCACTCAGGCCCCATGTTGTCTCCTTATAAGAGCCAGGGAATTGCGGTATAGATCAGCCAAGCCCTGGAATAGCAGCAGTAGCGCTGCTATGGGTATCATTAGCTTGAGCGGGTAAATGGGAGCTTCGAATGGGGGTAGAGAGTTTTCCAGATTAATAACGGATGTCCAGGCAAATTGAACTCCCCAAACCAGCATAACCGAAGCTACCAGGAGAAGCAGAAGAGAATCAACTATATCTAAGACCACTTTTGCATTAGGCGAGAGTCTATTATAGATAATGTCTACTCTAATATGTGCCTTGTGGAGGGCGCAATAGGCACCGCTGATAATAAAGTAGGTGCCAAATACACGCTCGGTCATGCCCTGAGCCCAGGTTGTTGGAGAGGAGAAGAAATACCGCGCTATCACCTCGTAGAGTAATATTACAATACCGGCATAGAAGATATAGCTAATAATCTTCCCTGACCAGTCACTAATACTGTCAATAACTTTAAGCATCTTTTTTACGTTCTTCAGACATGTTTACTATATGATACGACTTGCCCGCAGATAGCCGTCCCGGATAAATGCGAGCAAATCGTATCCTCACCATTTAACCTCTTTAGCTCAATTTAGCATTAACTACTTAATAAGTGAGCTAATCCTACTGCTCTTTTATGATTTCGACAATCTTGGCGTAGTCGGCATCTTCAGCGGCACCCTCTTCCAGTATTTCAATTGCCGCTTCGCGCATCATAGTGAGCAGGTCCTCATCCAGCCAAGACTCAGTGCCACCCCACTCCTCAGCCCATTCAGCCTGTAAGACAGCATTTTGATAGGTAAACTGGGACATGCAGTCCTCAGCACCATAAGAGGCTGCTACGAATAGAATACCTTTGAGGTCATCGGGTAGCTCATTCCAGATATCCAGGTTGATGCACCAGTGGCTGTTGGTGGCATGCGTAGAAGGTCTGACCCAGTAAGGAGCCACTTCATGCCATCCCTTCTCATACAGTGCGGTGAAGCTACCGCTGATACCACCATCAACAACGCCAGTTGATATCGCCTGGTAAACATCACCCGGGGGCATCTGGGCAGGTGTTATTCCAATCTTGCTCAACCATTCTGAGAGCAGACCATAGGCTCTGATTTTCTTTCCATTAAAGTCTGCTAGAGAATGAGCGGGAAAATTAACAAAGATAGTTCCCGGAGCTACGTATGTCTCCTGTATCAGATAAACGTTATCCTTCTTGTAGACATCACGCATGATGTCTTCAACACCGCGAGCCCACATCAGAGAGCGAAACTGCTCGTAGCTGGTTACAACCATCGGTAGTGAGGTGATGCCAGAAATACCGTTCGTCTTACCAGAAAACCAACTGGGGTCATTAAAATGCATTTCTAGTGTCCCGGCTCCTATAGCCTCATACGTTTCGCCTATGGGCATTAATTCTCCGCCACCATAGACAGTGATTTCAATCCGTCCATCGCTGGCCTGGTTAACAAGATCTGCAAAATCCTCGGCAACGTTTGTTTCTACAGCCCCCTTGGGATTAACCGACTGTAGACGCCATTTATATACTGTTTCCGCAGGTGTTGGTGCTGGTGTTGGCGATGCTGTAGGGCTTGGAGTGGGAGTAGGACTGGGAGTTGGAGTTGGTGCGGCACAAGCTGCCACCAGTGGTACTACTAGCATGAGAGCTAACCCTAAAAGTAGCACTAACCTAAGTTTTTTCATATATTACCTCCTCTTGATTTAGTAATGATACTTTGTAGTGTTCACTATAAAGTCTACCTTCCTATATGCACCTCCCTTAAATTATCCTTGAGAACTAGTGTTCAGCACTATTACTATTGTATATAGTAATTATATTAAACAGTTAAACTCTGTGTCAAAGAATAAACAGTATCGTGGCTTTTATAACATAGTAAAAATGATAACCAATAGAAACAAAAGGCTTGATCAACTTGTAAAATTGTGTTAGTGATATGTTTCATACTGCTATTAATGAGGAATAATAATTCGCAATGATACCGGTAGCATAACCGGGGCTACTTTCCCTTTGGCAAGATGACTACCTTACGGGCTTCACCGATACCAGTACTCTCGGTAGTAACATCAAGGTCATCGGCTAAGGTAAGATGGATAATACGCCTTTCATATGCTGGCATCGGCTCTAGAGCAAATGGCATCTGCTTAATTTTCACCTGCTCCGCCATACGCAGAGCTAAACTCCGCAGAGCGCTGGGTTGTTCTTGGTACGACGGGAAAGGACTTGGATGACACGGCGGATTTCCTCATCGCGCCCGATCACTTGGTCGAGCTTACCGAGGCGGGCAATCTCGGTCAGGTCGCGCCCGTACTTCTCTAGTGTCTGGTACTTACTCTCCGGATTAGGGTCGGTAACACGCTGGCTGCCGCGGATGGATGCTAGCACCTGGTAGATGCGATCTTTGGTAATACCATACCCCTTCAGTATGCGTCCGGCAGCACCGGTGTCCTTATCAATAATGGCAATGAGCAGGTGCTCGGTGCTGATGTACTCATCTTTGAAATTGACCGATTCCTTTTCGGCGGCATCCAGCACCTGTTTCAGGCGCGGCGAGAGGTAAACATGGGTCGGCCCGGAGGCTTTAGCCATTTTCTCCTCCTTTCTTAATCAATAAAGATAGGTATCAATATGATGCCTTCTAAGTTCCGTGGTTCGTTATTATGTTTAGGTTCTTTATATTCGTTCCTCACTCAACTAAAGGCCGGGAAGCGGGATAATAGAGATTCATTGGGTTAATTACCAGCCTTCTCTTTCTTCTTAGCCGAGGCTGGTTTTTTAGTTGAGGCTGCCTTCTTAGCCGAGACCGTAATCTTCTTGGGCTTAACCTCAGGGATTTTGGGAAGGCTGACCTCAAGGACCCCACCCTCGCAGTTGGCTTCAATTCTATTAGCATCTACATGAGAGGGAAGTGCTATTGAGCGTAAAAAACTACCGTTAAGAACGCTCACAGCAGTAGTAGTCTTCTTCCTTAACCTCGCTCTCAGCTGTTCGTTCCCCCTTTATGGTCAGTGTTTCACCAACGACTGAGACATCTATGTCCTCTTCCTTCACCCCCGGTAGTTCCACCTTCACCACAAACTTATCTTCTTTTTCAAATACCTCTAGGGAAGGTGCCCACCCCCTCTGCTCCACGGGGAGACGTCCCCATGCCGTGGGCAGAAACGACTGGCCGAAGATATCCTCAAAGCGCCGTCCTAGCTCCTCCATCTCCCTGAATGGTTGCCAAGGTCTTATCTCCCTTCCGGGCTTCCATCTTTCCATTGTCATAACCAGTACCTCTTTCAGTTCATTATTTTAAGCAAGGTCCCGCTCCCCAGACCTTCAGGTGCTCACTAATTCAATATGCTAGATAGTAACTAGTATGGAAATTATAAAATTGATGATAAACATATTGCATACTTATTACATTTCCCCCCCCAAAAAAAATGCCAACCTCAAATTTGGCCGGCATTTTTCAGTATTCTATCGGCTATTTACGCCAACAACTAAGCTAACGTAACCAACGCTACAGTCTGGTTCTACATGTGACACTTGCAACCCCCAAGTATCAGATTCACCAAACTATTTACTCATTAAGTTATCAACTACTCGAGTCTTACAGCGTCAGCAATTTTATATCTTATATTTCCGTTTGTCAACATTTTTATAACTAATTCAAGGTAATGGATTCAACTTGGTTTTACTAGCAGAAGAGGCGTGTTTCCCTCATGCAGGACTCTGTCTGCAACGCTCCCGAAGGCCCAACGGCCAATACCAGACCGTCCATGCGTTGACATAGCTACTACGTCGGCCTGGGTTTCGTCAGCGAGCAAGATAATCTCCTCGGCCTCGGCGCCCTGCATTACCTCTTTAAACTCGGCCTTTGCAACTATTCCCTTCTGCTTCAATTGAGCAGCCACCTTTTCGATGTAATCCTTGGCAGACACTCTAAGTGATTCCGTCTGTTTAAATTCAGTCTCGCTGTAAGTGTAATAATCTGGTGTCAGCATGTGAAGGAGGATAACCTCTATTTCAAGCTTGGAGGCAAGCTCTTCAATATAAGGAATTACCGCTTCGCTTTCTTTTGAGCCGTCAAGGGGAACAAGCGCCTTATCCAGGATATCTTTCTTACGCACATCAGGACGGGTGCCCTTGGCCCTGACGAGAGCCACTGGCTGCTTTGTACCCCTCACTACTTTGTCAGCTACGCTCCCTAGGGCCCAGCGACTGATGCCAGACCTCCCATGTGTTGACATGGTTACCATATCAACACTGTTTTCTTCGGCTAGCTTCATGATTTCATCAGCCGCGGCACCAACCCCCACCTCAGATCGTGTGGCGATGCCTTTGTCTTTAAGCTTGTTACCCACCTTTCCGAGGTAAGATTGGGCACTCGCCTTTATTGGCTCCATCTCTTCATCAGTGTACGGAACTTGGGCAACTGACATATAAGCACCATAAACGTGGTAAGCTCTTGGCACCACTTGAAAGAGGATAAGCTCCGTCTTGAGCCTGGAGGCAAGTTCCTCGGCATAGGGTAGGGCCACCTCGGCTAACTCCGAACCGTCCAGTGGAACAAGTATTTTCTCGTACATTTTTAACCTCCTCTCACAATATAGTTGTTAAATAATAGCTCTTGACCCTGTACAAAGCAAATTAATGTGGCCTGACCAGAAGGAGCGGGCTGGAGACTCCGTACAGAACCCTTTCGGCGACACTACCATAAGCCCATCGGCTCACTCCGGAGCGGCCGTGGGTTGCCATGACAACCAGATTAAAAGGATTCTTACTCGCATATTCAACGATTTTATCAGCGGGCTTGCCCTCTAGAGGTCTCTTGCCCATAAGCACCTTTGTACGTACTTTTAGGCCACTGGCCTCAAGTCTCTTCGCTATACCCCAGCAAGGTACTCCTCGTTGGCCTTCTTACATCTGTTTGTTTCCTGTTCCACATACTTCTCCCATGCTACGGGCCTGGTAGTTGGATAGCTGTCAGGTACTAGATGGTAGATAGCTGGCGATGTAAATTCCATGTCCGCAAGTTCGTAGACTCTCAGCAGAACCACATCCAACAACTCAGCACCCTGCTGTTTCGCCACTGCTTCTGCGTGGGGAAGTGCCGATTCGGCCAGTTCAGAGCCGTCCATCGGCCATTTATCATAAACAATCTCTTCGGGAATTCCTGCTCGAACAAGCCAAACGGGGACCTTTGACGCACGGAGTATCTTGTCAGCCACACTCCCCATGACCCAGCGCCCGATCCCAGAGCGGCCATGCGTAGCTATGAGGATCACGTCGATGTCGTTTTTATCAGCATAATTAATGATTTCCTCGGCGGGGTGACCGATAACAATCTCGCCTCGCCCTTCTACTGCTTTACCCTTTGGTTCAATGCCGTATTTCTCTTGAGCCTCATGTGACTGACGTATTACAGTCTCAGCCTTTTGCTCGACATATAATCGACGCATAGGGAGTAGTTCAGATTCCTCCGGGCTGCATACATGAAGAAGGACTAGGTCTAAATCTAGCCTGCCAGCTAGCTCTTTTGCATAAGGAAAGACCACTTCGGCCAGTTCCGAGCCATCCAATGGAACAAGCATCTTTTTATACATTTCTAAACCTCCCATTGCTGATTTGACTATATATTATACGCTGAGGTAATAATATACTCACCTCCTTCTGGGTTTATCTCACCATAATCCTGGCGTCTACTATCCAATAACCTTCCCCTTGTGGCATAACTTTGACCGGGTTCAAATCTAGTTTGGCAATCTCTGGTACATCTTCAACTAATGCTGAGAGTCTGAGCAACAGATCCTCTAAAGCTTGGGTATCACTGGGTGGTGAACCTCTGTACCCCTCGAACAGCTTTGCCATCTTAACGGAGCCGATAAGCTCTCTGGCATCCAAGTCGGTGAGTGGATGCAACCTTAGTGCCACGTCTTTTAGCAGTTCGGCGTATATTCCTCCGAGGCCGAACATTATGAGCGGTCCGAAGGATGGATCCTGTGTCACACCGACTATAGCTTCTATTCCTCCTGTCACCATACGTTGCACAATGACCCCTTCCATTTCATGCTCACGACCGATTTCGGTGAGCCTGGCTTTGATATCGCCAAAAGCTCCCTCTACCTCTTTTTCTGATTTGAGGTCAAGTATGACGCCGCCAACATCAGTCTTGTGTACGATGGTGGATGAGCTAAGTTTGACTCCGACAGGGAAGCCTATTCTTGGAGCTAGAGTAACTGTCTCAGCCGCTGTCTTGGCTACCAATGTCTCTACAGTGCGTATGCCATAGCAGTCGAGCAACTCGGATATCTCCTTGGCTGAAAGCCAGAGCGGTCTCTGTGCACTCCGGGTCATTGCCATTTCGATTATCTTTCGTCCTCTTTCCCGTCTAATGCCATGGATCTTGGGAATAGTACCCTTGGGTTTTCTGGCTAACTCTGAGTGGTCAACTGCCTTAGCCAGCGCCGAGATAGCGTCCTCGGGGAAAAGATAGCCCGGCACGAATTTACCCCCAGAGCCCAGTTTTCCATGAATACCCCTCTGGCCCATAAAACAAGCAAGCAGAGGTTTTTTACGCCGTTGAAAAACAGGAATTACTCGCCGTACGGTATTTTCCATAGCGCTTGGGTCCACGGCTGTAGGGGGTATGAATATAGTAAGGACAGCATCATTGTCTTTGTCATTGGCCAACAACTTCAATGTATCCTCATACTCTTCTGCTGTAGCACCAGCAGTCAAGTCAAGTGGGTTATTAAGTCCGATATCCCGCTTAATAATCGATCCCAGTTCATTTATCGTTTCTGGAGAGAGTTCTGGTAATACCAGCCCGTGGTGTACACAAGCGTCAGCAGCTATTATACCCGGGCCACCACCGTTGGTAACTATCACTAGCCTTTTACCTCTAGGCACTGGCTGGCTAGAGAGCAGAGTAGCCATGTTGAAAAGCTCCGCCACAGAGTTTACCCTGGGATGATGCCAGCTTGCCGGAAAAGAGCATCGGATACTACGTCTGAAATCGCTAGGGCCCCTGTGTGAGACGAGGCAGCGCGTGAACCGGCAGGAGTGCTGCCGCTTTTGACTGCCAATATTGGTTTGGTTTCTGATACTCTCCGGGCAATACTGCTGAATTTACGCGGGTTACCAAACGATTCCAAGTAGAGCAGAATGACTTTTGTCGCCGGGTCTTGCTCCCAATATTGCAGAAGGTCATTGGACGAGATATCAGCTCGATTGCCCACACTGACAAAGGAGGAAATACCCATGTTGAGGTTATTTGCATATTCCAGGACAACTAATCCTATTGCTCCGCTCTGGGAAAGAAAAGCAACATTGCCTTGCGGCGGGTAGACCCGCGAGAAAGTAGCGTTTAGTCTTACTGTTGGGTCAGTGTTAATGACACCCATGCAGTTTGGTCCCACCAGACGCATGCCATATCCCAGAGTAATATCTCGCAGTTTATTTTCCCGAGAAGCTCCTTCTACCCCCCTCTCCTTGAAGCCGTCAGAAATAACGACTATGGCACGTACCCCCTTGCGACCGCATTCGTCAGCCACCTTGGCTACTGCTGAAGCAGGTACGATAATAATGCAAGGTCCACAGTATCCGGAACATCGAGTATTGACGAGTATGCTTTTACTGACATGATCGAAGTTGCAAAGGGATTTACAGGGTAGACGGTACCCGAAAACCCGTTTTGCATTATAGACTGGAAAACGAGTTGGCCAATAGCCCCTGGCTCTCTAGAAGCACCTATTATTGCTACTGAACGCGGATATAAGATGGAACGAAGTGAGATCAGCATTGAGACACGTTCTCTCTGAATCTCTTTCCTCGCTACCGTTGCTGTTTGGGCTATAGGAAAGATAACATGATACACATCCACGTCGAGCTCGCTGGTGACGTGGAAGCCATAGTCACGAAAAACATTCATCATGTCCTCGTTACCGGCCAGCACATCAGCTTCAAAAGTAGTGATACCGTTATCACGAGCGATGTTGACCAAATACTCCATGAATTTAGTGCTGATGCCCTTACCTTGGTAGGCATCTTCAATAACGAAAGCTACCTCTGCCGACCGATTATTAGGCAAGCGGTAATACCGGCCGATAGCCACGATATCTTTACGCACCCCTTTGATAACTTCAGCCACAAAGGCAAAGGTATTGGTATAATTGACCGTACAGAAACGAATGGCTTCTTCTAATCCCATCTTTGGCATTATGCCATGGAAGCGAAGGTACCTAGTGTGGGGGCTAAGTCCACTAACAAACGTAAGCCAGCGCTCAGTGTCTTCCGTCTTGATCGGCCTCAACAGAATTCTTGAGCCGTCTTTCAAAAGAACGTCGGTTTCATACTGTGACGGGTATGCCGCGTTAATTTCACTTGGCATATATCTCTATTCTCTGCCGTAATAGCAACAATTATAGGATATAAAAAAGTAAAAGTCATCCCCGGATACTCGTTTACACAACGACCTGGTATTTTTCAATAATCCGAAGGAGGTCGAGACAACAGTCGTGATCATCTGAATACACAGATTTAACAACCGCTCACCCTATACGGTTGTCGCCACTTGACTAGAGTTATACAATAGCAATTAAATATAGGGGAAGTGGGAAGGCTCTTGCTGGGATAGCTGATGTAATATGTTAAGGAAATTGAAAAGTAAATCGAAAACCACAGCGTCAACTTTATTAAGAGTAGGCATATATTCATTACTGGTAAACCTATTCCTGGTCGTAGCAAAGCTGGTTTTATCTATCATTACCGGCAGTCTAGCACTGAGAGCAGATTCTATCCATTCCCTTGTTGATGTTTTTGGCTCGATAGCCTTGATTCTGGGCATAGTTATATCGGGTCGCAAGAGCAAGAGATTTCCCTATGGTCTGTACAAAGTAGAGAATGTGGTATCAGTTATCATCTCGTTACTGTTGTTCCTAACAGCCTACGAAATAGTTCAAGAGGCCATAGCTAGTGAGACGGTACCTATTGCTTACAGTGGCTGGGTGCTTGGGGCTGTAGCCGCGCTCATATTAGTTCCCTTCTTCTTTGGTCGCTACGAGGTAAGTACGGGGAAAAAGCTTAACTCACCCAGCCTGATTGCCGATGGCAGCCAGTTCAAAGCAGACGTCCTTTCCTCCTCGGTGGTCTTTTTTGCCCTTTTGGGACAACGTTTTGGTTTCCCCTTGGATAGAATTGCGTCTGGGGTCATTGCCTTATTTATTGTTAAAGCCGGGTGGGGTCTTCTAAGCAGTGGCATGCGTGTCCTCTTGGACGCTTCGATAGATCAAGACACTTTAGAAAAAATTCGCTTGGTGGTGAGGGAAGACCCGACGGTAACTACTGTGGAAAATGTGACCGGACGTAACTCTGGGAGATATATTTTCGTGGAGGCTGGTGTAAGGCTGCGAATTTCTGACCTGAAGAGAGCGTCCTTGGTGAGTAAACGAATCGAGGAGAAAATCAGAGAAACGGTACCCAATGTTGATCGTGTACTAATCCACTACGAACCACAGAGCAAAACTCAACTGCGATATGCTGTTGCCCTAAGCAGCCATCGAGGGGAGATTAGCCAGCACTTTGGCGAGGCGCCCTTTTTTGCTCTGATAGATGTAGACTTGAAGGAAAGAAGATTACAAAGACAAGAAATAGTGGCGAATCCCCACTCGGACCTAGCTAAGGGGAAAGGTATAAAAGTTGCTCAGTTCTTGCTTGAGTACAAGCCCGACATCGTTGTGGCCAGAGAAAACTTGTTGGGTAAAGGTCCTGGATACGCCTTTGCCGACGCTGGGATAGAAACCATGCAAACCCAAGCCACGTCGTTGAGTCAATTACTAGTCCAGCTGCTGGCAGGTTTGAGCGATCGATGACACTTATTATCCCTAGTAGGGTCCGCTGACTAAGAACCTACCCCTTACGGTTTGGATTTGCTTTCTCGGTGGGTTGTTCTTACTGTCTTGTCAATAGTCTAAGCTATCTTAATCTTGGTAGAATTTCGGACTATATGGCACTTTTGTACATTGGCAGTCGCATCCAAGCGCTGTCGACACAACATCGTTTTGTGTCACGTGCCCCTGAATCCCTACCGAGGTAGATTCGAACCCCTACTTTCGTCAAACACACAGCTATAGCGTAAAGTCAAATCCAAGCATGCAGTTTGTAGCAACTCGTTATCCTCCACATTGGACCCCTCGATGTTAGCTTCCCAATCCGGAAGGTTTTTTGTTTTTCATTTCCTTCTCCCGTCCCCGGTAGGGGGGTGAAAAAGTAGCTATTATGCACGTAATCGTCAAGAGGGTGTGTTGTTAGCTTCAAAAGC
>CAZNEL010000023.1:0-21031 GCA_964572285.1 uncultured Dehalococcoidales bacterium
GGCGCCGAGACCAGCCGCTACTTTTCACCTTTAGCAGCTAAAGCAGGAGCAGTGGTTATCGATAATAGCTCCACTTTTAGAATGGTTCCTACCGTTCCCCTGGTAGTTCCTGAGATAAACCCGGAAGATATTAAGTGGCATAAGGGAATTATCGCTAACCCGAATTGCTCTACCATCCAGATGGTTGTGGCTCTTCATCCGTTGCATAAGGTTAATCCTATTAAACGTGTTATCGCTGATACTTACCAGGCGGTGTCAGGCACCGGCTCAGCCGCTGTAGATGAGCTAACGGTGCAAGCCAAGCAGGTGTTGGAGGGTCAGACCACTATTCCTCATGTTTACCCTCACCAAATAGCCTTTAATGTATTGCCAGAAATAGATGTTTTTCTGGACAATGGCTATACTAAAGAAGAGTGGAAAATGGTAGAAGAAACTAGAAAGATAATGCATGCCGATGATATAGCCATTTCAGCTACCTGCGTGCGAACCCCGGTATTTACCGGACATAGTGTGGCTGTTCACGTGGAGTTTTCTCGGCCCATGTCTCCTGATGAGGCACGGCATATCTTTGCTCAAGCCCCCGGGATTAAATTATTGGATGACACGGCAATCAGCCTTTACCCACAGCCCTGGTCAGCCGCTGGTACTGATGAAGTCTTTGTGGGACGTATTCGTCGAGACGCTTCTCATTCTAATGGTCTAGTTCTGTGGGTGGTAGCTGACAATCTGCGCAAGGGGGCAGCTCTAAATGCGGTTCAGATTGCTGAACAGTTAATTAAAAGAGAATGGTTGCATCCGGGAGGTGAGAAGTGAAAAAATTAGGACGATTGTTTACAGCGATGGTAACACCTTTTGATAAAGAGGGAAAAGTTGATTATGAGCAGGCTAACAGGTTAGCCTTGGCTCTGCTCAACTCAGGTAGTGACGGGATAGTGCTCGTTGCCACAACCGGAGAATCTCCTACTCTGCTTCGAGATGAGGAGGCACGTCTTTTGTCCGAGGTGAAATCGACCGTGGGTGAGCGGGGTTCGGTAATAGCCTATACCGGCAGTAATAGCACCACTGAAGTCTTGGAAGCAACTAAGAAAGCCGAACAAATAGGAGTTGATGCCTGCCTACTAGTGGTTCCCTACTATAATAAACCAACTCAGGACGGCTTGTACCAGCATTTTAAGGTTATTGCGGAGAGCACTAGCTTACCTTGTATATTATACAATGTGCCCTCCCGTACTGTCGTTAATTTATCAGCCGATACAGCTATCAAGCTAAGCAAGATAGATAATATTATTGGGATAAAAGAAGCAAGTGGTAATCTGGAGCAAATTTCTAAAATTATCGCTAATACAGAAGATGATTTCTTCGTTTGGAGTGGCAATGATAGCGATACTCTACCCATGTTAGCTTTAGGTAGTTACGGGGTAATTAGTGTTGCCTCACACCTGGTTGGCAACCAGATTAAGGAGATGATTGATAGCTTTATTGAGGGCAAAACAAGCGAGGCGGCTAAGATTCACCATCACCTTCTACCCCTGATTAACGCCCTGTTTATTGTTTCCAACCCTATCCCGGTTAAATATGCCCTGAACTATGTTGGTTTTAGTGTCGGCAAGCCGCGCTTGCCGCTTACTGAACTCGATGAAAAATCAGCCGCCTTTATCCAAGATGCTTTGAAAGACTATCACATTGATTTGCCAGTGTAGTGACATTACCAGATAGGCATCTTTTGTATAGTCTGCTCTCGTCTCGGACCCACGCAGATAAGATTGATGGGGCAGGCAGTAAACTCTTCTAGTCTGGCTAGGTATTGCTTCGCCTCGGGGGGTAGCTCTTCATATTGGCTAATATGGGTGGTAGGTGACTGCCATCCCGGTAGCTCTTCATAGATAGGTTGACACCGCTCTAAAGCATTTATACTGGCTGGGAAATAGTCGATTGTCTGGCCATCTAGTTTATAGCCCACACATATCTTGAGGTGGGGGAAGGTGTCAAGAATGTCAAGGCGGGTGATAGCAGCTCCAGTGAAGCCGTTAATTCGGCTGGTGAAGCGAGCGGCAATAGCGTCAAACCAACCACAGCGGCGGGGTCTACCAGTAGTAGTGCCATACTCGTGGGCTCGTTCGCGAATCGAGTCACCCACTTCATCCTTTAATTCAGTAGGCATGGGGCCGCTACCAACCCTGGTGCAGTAAGCCTTGTACACACCAAGGATGTGATTAAGCCGGCTAGGGCCAACCCCAGTACCTAAACAACTGTTACCGGCTAATGGTGAAGAAGAAGTAGTATACGGATAGCTGCCAAAATCAGGGTCAAGCAGGCTTCCCTGGGCTCCTTCTAATAGAACCATCTCTTTCTTACTTAATGCTTCCTCCAACATTATAGCCGTATCTCTAATGAATGGAACCAAACGCTCGGCATACTGGCAGTAATCGTTATACACTTCATTCAGTGATAGGGCATCCACTCCGTGCACCTTTGTTAAGATAACATTTTTGTATTCCAAAATAAATTGGAGTCGCTCTCGCAGGATTTCTTTGTCCAGAAGGTCGCCGGCTCTAATGCCTAGTCTAGCCGTTTTGTCCGTAAAGGCAGGGCCAACACCCTTACGCGTGGTGCCTATTGCCTTCCCACCCCACAATTCCTCTTCAAGCCCATCCAAAAGTATGTGATAAGGCATAATCAGGTGAGCTCGGTCACTGATAAAAAGACGACTGGTATCAATACCACGTTGGCTAAGCTGGTCTATTTCGCTGATTAACACTGGGGGATTAATTACCACCCCGTTGCCAATAATGCACACCGTGTGCGGATAAAAGATGCCCGAAGGAGTGATGTGTAATTTAAATTCACCATAGGGGTTAACCACGGTGTGTCCGGCATTATCACCACCGGAAAAACGCGCTATCATGTTGACTTTCTCTGCTAGCAGGTCAACTACTTTGCCCTTCCCCTCATCTCCCCATTGAGCTCCGATTACTGCGATAACTGGCATCATCCCTCCTACTATTTAATCTTCGTTTGTTGCCATACGTAAAGTAACCTTTGACCAGCAGTGATAAAGCTAAACACTGCGATAATACCCAGGGCAATTACTAAGGCATAGGTAATCTGGTTGAACAAAAGACCCAACGCCAGCACGATGACTCTCTCCGGCCGAGTAAACAATCCCACCTGGCACGTCAAACCTATTGTTTCTGCTCTCGCTCTAATATAGCTTACCAGAAAGGAACCAAACAAAGTGACGCCAACCAGTAAAGTCTGAGCCAGTAATTGTTCTCTGGCATATAGCACCAGGATACCAAGCAGTATTACAGCTTCTGATAGGCGGTCAAGAGTGGAATCAAGAAGAGCGCCGAAGCGGGTAGCCCGGTTGGTATAGCGAGCTAGAGCTCCATCCAGCATATCAAAAAAGCCGCCGATAAGTACTACCCATCCCGCTGCAAAAAGGTGTCCAGTAATAATAAGCACCGTAGCACCGGCGGCTAGTAAGAATCCAAACCATGTTATGGTACTAGGTGTTATGGCTGTCCTAGCCAGTAGCCTTGCTAGAGGTTCAGTGAAGCGCAGGGCTAAGTTCTTACGAATCTCAGATAGTCTTGGCACTGAGGGTGATTCTCTTGTAGCAATATTATCTAAACTATCTTTCATCTTTTTGCTGAACGGGAAGTGGCACAGTTTTGCCTTCAACGATTCGTTCATTCCATGGAGGCTCACTAAGTATTCTAGTATAGTAATTGAGTACTCTACGGGCAATATGCTCCCAGTTATGCTCTTTGGCTTTAACTATTCCCTTAGCCCCCATCTGCTGCCGAAGCGACTCATCAGACATAAGAGAAATTAGAGCTTGGGCTAACTGTCTGGAATTTTTTGGTGGCACCAGCAATCCATCAACGCCATGAGTGACTACGTTAGCATAGCCCTCTATATTGGAAGCAACCACTGGCGTACCAACGGCCATAGCCTCAAGCAAAACAATGCCAAAGCTTTCTCTGCCAGTGGCTGGAGAACAATAGATGTCGGCTGTCTTGTAATATCCAGGTAACTCATCATAGGAAGCGTAGCCGACAAACACAACGTCCTGTAAACCGCGATGTTTCACCAGCCTCTCATATATCTTACGGTATCTGCTTCCGGGGCCGACCACAATCAGTCTACAATTAGGGTTTTCCTGTTTGACCTGTTTGTAGGCTTTAATCAAATAGGGTAAACCTTTTCGTTGTTCCAAGCGGCCAACAAACAGGATATTCAGCTTGCCATCACGAAACTTATCAATCGGGGATACATCAGCTGAGAAGTGTTCTACATCTATGCCATTAGGAATAATATTATAGTAGCCCGGAATGTATTTATTAACAAAGTCTCTCGCGGGCTTGGATACAGCAATTTTGCCGATTAGCTTACGCCGCCGCCTTTTTAACATCATAGTAGAAATAGGCCGACCAAAGCCGTACCCCGGACTTCCATGGCAAGCATGAAAGGTCCCTACGGTTGCTGCCTTGGTTGAAAACCGAAGTACAGCACTACAAAGCATGGGCATGAAGGGTTCGTGCAGGTGGATAACATCAAAGTTTTCTTCAGCCAGCACCTCTTTTATCCTAGAGGCCAACCTCAGCGATATCGTAATACGAGCGATAGAACCACTGGCGGGAATAGGTCTAGGTTTACCGATAGGTATAAACCTGTCACCAAGGTTAGGAACAGCTTTGGAAGCAGGGGCGATAATCTTAACCTGGTGACCCATCTTGGTAAAGTGTCGCTCCAATGCAGAGATATGATTGACAACACCACCAGGATAGGCAAAATCATACGGAGAAACCAGCGCAATCTTCATAAATAACTGCCTAAACCTCAGTCATAAGTTTATTCAAGGTATCACCTGATAAGAGTAGCTCAATCCTTTACTTGCTTAGCTTGTTCAGGTGGCTCACTCTTTCGCGTTTCAGTAATAAACTCTTCCACCATTCGGTGAGCTTCATCATCAGTATACTGAGTCGGCGGTGATTTCATAAAGTATGAAGAGGGAGCTGTTAGTGCCCCCTTTAATCCACGGTCTAGGGCAAGTTTACAACACCTGAGAGCGTCAATAACGACTCCGGCTGAGTTGGGACTATCCCACACCTCGAGCTTCATTTCAACATTTAGAGGAACATCGCCAAAGGTTCGTCCCTCCATTTTAATATGGCAAAACTTGCGGTCTTCAAGCCAGGGAACATAATCGCTGGGACCGACATGTATATCCTTAGCGTCAAGTTCATAATCTAACTGAGAGGTAACCGCATTAGTTTTAGATATCTTTTTAGATTCAAGACGTTCTCGTTCTAGCATGTTCAGGAAGTCGGTATTGCCGCCAAAGTTCAACTGGTAGGTTCGCTCTAGCTTAACGCCACGGTCTCTAAATAGCCGGGTGAGGACGCGATGTACAATCGTTGCCCCTACCTGGGATTTTATATCATCTCCGATGACTGGCACTCCACTTTGCTCAAAGCGCTTCTGCCAGTATTTCTCACGGGCAATAAAAACTGGAATACAGTTGACAAGACCACAGCCAGCCGCTAGTACTTGCTCAATATACCATTTGCTTGCTTCTTCACTGCCTACTGGCAAGTAATTAAGCACTACGTCGGTTTTGGTGCTTTTCAGGATTTTTACAATATCAGCTGTTGGACCTGGAGCCTTCTCTATTATCTCGGACAGATATTTCCCCAAGCCATCGTGAGTCATACCACGCTCGACTTTTACGCCGGTATCTGGTACATCACAAAATTTAAAGGTGTTATTGGGCGGAGTGAAAATTGCCTTTGCCAGGTCTTTACCCACCTTGTTCTTATCAATGTCAAAGGCAGCGACAAAATTGATGTCGCTTACATGGTATCCTCCTAGATTAACATGCATTAGCCCGGGAACGAATTCGTCCTCCTTCGCCTTTTTATAGTAGTGCACGCCCTGGACCAGTGATGAAGCACAATTACCTACCCCGATTATAGCTACATTTATATTGCCCAAAATTCAACTCCTCTTCTCTCTGATTCCATAAGTCTTTACTATGTATTTGCCCAAGTTGGCTTGCTTGTGTTATTCTCGATTAACTGTGTTTCTGGTTCAAATCAATAAATAATCTTATTGTGAGGTTTAACAATGGTTTATGATTTTCACACTCATACTTTACTCAGCGACGGAGAATTATCACCGATCGAGCTAATCAGACGTGCGCTAGTTAATGATTACCATACTATTGCCCTCACCGATCATGCCTCTATTGGCGAGCTACCTCGCATTATTCAAGAAACAACCGAGGCTTGTGCCTTAGCCCACTCACACTGGGATATTTTAGCTATACCCGGTATTGAACTTACCCATGTTCCTGCTCACGCTATCGCTGAAGCAGCTAAGAAAGCTAAGAAGCTAGGAGCACAGATTGTAGTAGTTCACGGCGAAACAATTGTAGAACCCGTTGAAAAGGGTACTAACCTAGCCGCACTACACAGCCCCCATGTCGACATCTTAGCTCACCCTGGACTTCTAAGTCTAGAAGAGGCCCAACTAGCTGCCACAAACGGCATCTTCCTTGAAATCAGTGCCAGAAAAGGTCACTGCCTAACCAATGGACATGTCGCTTCTTTAGCCCGACAAGCAGGTGCCTCACTCCTGGTAGATTCCGATGCTCATGGCGCACTTGACCTACTTACTAACTCTCTTGCTGACGCTATTGCTCATGGTGCTGGTTTGGATAACACTACCTGCCAGCAAATATTGAGCCTAAATCCTCAGGCTCTGATCGAAAAACTTGGCTTCTAACTACCGAGGCTAATACAAACCCACCTAGCGCGCTAACTCGGCAAGAAGAATACCGCCAGCATCATTAGCCTTTTATTAGACTATCCTTGTCCGATTCTGAATACTTTCGTGTTGCATACCGGGCAGACTCCTTGAGTAGCTGGTCTGCCATTCTTCAGGGTAACCCGCTGGGGGTTCTTTACTTCCACCTTTTTTCTACACTTAAAACAATACGCTTGCACCTGGTCTCACCTCCTTTCTATATCGGTTGAACTATATTCTAATTATACACAATCTGTCAAGGTTTTTTCTCGCCATTTTTGCAATGTTATGATACATGGTACACAATGGGAGTATGGATAGGGCTTCAACAAACCATGATGAGTGACAACTCTGGTGGGATAGCGAAAGGGTATAGCTCCAAATCCTGAGACAGAGTAGGTCATCCATATGGACAAGTATATCACAGAACGCAGGGTCAGGATAAGACTGACCAGCCTGATTTGAGAGGCGCTAGGTGATAAGCAATATAAACCAGGTATGTAGAGATTTTGGAATCAGCCGCAAGGCTTTTTACAATATGAGCAAAAGCAAATCCTATCTTTTTGCCACTTGTTTCGTTATACTATATGTGTAGGGTATGAGATAATGAAAAGGGGCAGAGAATTTGACAACATTCTAGATGAATGCTTGGAGCGTCTGCTGGCCAGAGGTGAAAAACTGGAGCAGTGCCTGGCAAGCTATCCGGAGCAAGCCGCTGAACTTAAACCATTGCTGGAGACTGCCCTAGTGACAAAGCAGGCATCAACCATAGAGCCTCGCCCTGAGTTCAAAGCCAGAGCCCGATACCTGTTCCACTCAGCACTTCAGGAAACAGAGCCCAGGAGAAGATTCTCCTTCTTTAGCTGGTGGCCAAGCTGGGTAACAGTGATGGCTATAGTTCTAATGCTAGTGCTAGCTGGCGGCGGCACAGTGGCAGCTGCCTCTGGTAGTATGCCCGATGAGCCATTATATCCGGTAAAGATAGCTTCGGAGCAGACGCAGTTGATATTTACTCTCTCAGCATTAAGCAAAGCCGAGCTGTATGCCAATCTGGTTGATAAACGGGTATCGGAGATAATTTATGTGGCTAATAAAGGTGATGCCAGGCAGGTAGAACTAGCCACCCAGCGCCTAAATAATTACCTGACACGAATAGTCAACCTAGCTTTAGCCCAGAGGGAAAAGAGTGAGGTGGTGATGGCCCCAGCTCCAGCCTTTGCTCCAGACGAGTCAGCTGAGAGAGGTAAGAGTATTAATATTCAGGGTAATGACCGTGGTAAACTCAGGCGGATGTTAGCTCTTTATGCTGTCAGCCATCCGGCTCGTCTCCGTGCTATACTGCAAGAGGCCCCAGAATCAGCCAAACCTGCCCTACGCCAGGCTATCACTATATCAGTGGCTGGCTATGAGAAAGCCCTTGAGGCTACCGGGGGCTAATCTATTCCAATTGAAAAATGAGCCCGAATAAAAGGACTTCAGGCAACCCGTTTAGCAAATCTTAACATTTGTTAAAAGAGACTTGATATTGACAGATCGCCATTAGGGTGTATACTCTGTAAAAGGGGATCCGAGTTTGAGAGGATGATTGGCCGATGACAGGTAGTAGATTCTTCGGTTTATTGGTTATATCTGCTCTCGTGTCGCTGGTGATAGGAGCTGTACATAGCTTACCAGCACTGGCAGCAGAGTCTCTTCACATAAGTCCTACTAAAGGTGCAATCGGCGATGAGATTAATGTTAGTGGTTCCAAGTATGACCCGGGCGATAGAGTCTACGTCCACTTTTCCAGCCGTAAAGCCAGTGAGGGTGATGATATTAACGAACTTGTTGTTTGGGAAGAGGTAGGGAAAGTTATTGCTGGTGAGCAGGGTACTACCGACGAGGGTGACATAGAGACCTCTTTCAAGGTACCTAGTGAGTTGAATGATGGCGATGAGACCAAAGCGGTACATGCTGGCGAGTATTTTATATATACTACTTATAGCAAAGAAGGAAAGATACAGGCAATACATGAATTTACTGTGACTGGTATTACTCTCGTATACCCTGAACGCAGTCCCGTAGGCACTAAGGTCTTGATTAAAGGGGTGGGTTTTCATAGAGATGAGCGTATTGAGGTGTTCTACAATGATGATGAGATTGTAATAGCAAACGGGGATAATAAGACCAATGACGAGGGTGACTTCGCACTTAGCGTTGTTGTTCCACCTAGCGCTGCAGGTAATCATACGGTAACCATTGAAATTGACCAGGATGAAGCCACGGCTGAGTTTACCGTAGAGCCAAAAATATCGGTAAGTGACACTTCAGTAATGGTTGGTGATAGAGCAACGGTTACCGGCACCGGCTTTGGGGACGAGACACAAGTTGTCATCACCTTTTTGGACAAGACCCTCGAAGTAGTTTTGGCTGATGATGAGGGCAGTTTCGCCATTAACTTTGATGTGCCCAGCGTGGGGCCAGGCACTTATGATATTAAGGCTAAAGATGAGCACGACAACTCAGCTAAGGCAGAGTTCGCCATAACCACTGACCTAAGTATCAACCCGGCAACCAGTCCAGCTTCACCCGGTCATTCCGGTATGGAAGTGACTATTAGCGGCACCGGTTTTACACCTAATGCAGAGGTAACCATCATCTACACTACATCTCCAGTTGTAGTAGCTATTACCAAAAGCAATGCTGTGGGGTCTTTTTCGGCTAGTTTCAAGGTTCCTGACAGCGAGTTCGGAGAACACACTATCACTGCCAGTGACGGCATTCGTACAGTGGGGACTAACTTTTTCATGGAGTCAACACCCCCGTTTCCCCCGTTGTTACTACTACCAGGAATGGAAGCCAAACCACAGCAACCTGTCAGATTCGATTGGGAGGATGTTTACGACCCCAGTGGTGTAAACTATGCTTTGCAGATTGCCAGAGACGAGAATTTCAGTGATATAGTACTGAAAAAGGCCGGACTAACTCAGTCAGAATACACCTTAACCCAGGAAGAAGAACTGGCGTCAACCCAAAATGATGAGCGCTACTACTGGCAAGTTATGGCCATAGACGGCGCATCTAATAGCAGTGATTGGGCATCTTTTAGGTCATTCTCTGTTGGCCCTGTCTTTACACTGCCAGATTGGGTTAAGTACTCTTTGGGTGTACTTGGTGGCTTAGTGCTCTTCCTTATTGTTCTATTGATAGTTCGGGGAAGACGTAAGCTGGCATGAAGGCTCCGCACGGTATGATTCTACGATTTCGAAGCACTATATAGCTCATTTATTTTTGACTCATTACGGCTAGCCTTGCTATAATAAAAATAGCTGTAAAATGGGATCCACAACAATTAATGGTAATCTATACCTACTGGCATCCATGGAAGTCCAAACAGACAATAAAGAGAAGCGTTGTATGTCGTTGAAGCATCGTAAGAGTACAGTATGTTGATTTTTTATAAAGGAGCAAAATGAGTATTAAAGTCAATTCAAAAGCGTGTTACGGTTGTAGAAGTTGTGAGTTAGCCTGCTCTTTCCACCATCAGAAACTTTTCTCTCCGGAATTATCGAGTATAAAAGTCTTGACATCCATGCGGACCGGTGATATTAAATGGTCCATTGATTCAACCTGCGATCTGTGTGAAGGCGAGGAGCAGCCTTTGTGTGTCAAATACTGTCTCTATGGTGCATTGAAGGAGGTAGCATAAGGATGAATACTAATAAGATTAGTGGTGGTTTAGCTGGAAAAATACTAAGGATTGATCTAAGTAAAAACCAGATATCCACTGAAGATACGGAGAAGTATGCTAGAAGATTAATTGGCGGTAGAGCCATCAATAGTTTGATTTTGTTAAATGAAATGGACCCGAAGACCAAATGGTCAGACCCTGAGAATATGCTCATTTTCGGTGTCGGTTGCCTAGCAGGCACATTAGCACCGGGCGCATGCCGGGTTTCGATAGATACCAAGAATGCATTTAATAATGGGAAAGGCTCAGCGAATTTTGGTGGTCATTTTGGGCCGGAGCTAAAATATGCCGGGTTTGACCATGTAGTGATTACAGGGAAAGCAAAAACCCCCGTTTATTTGTGGATACACGATGGGGAAGCGAAGATAAAAGACGCTAGCGCCATTTGGGGCAAGACAACCTCGGAAACCGAGAGGCTTTTGCAGGAAGAGCTAGACGATAATAGGGTTAGGGTGGCATGTATAGGCCCTTCCGGTGAAAACCTCGTTAGAGGATCAGCCGTAATCGGTGACTGTGGTAAGGCTGCCGGTGGTTCTGGGGTAGGCTGTGTGATGGGAGACAAGAAGATTAAAGCCCTGGCAGTGCGAGGCCATGGGACTATCAAAATAGCTCAGCCGGAGAAATTTTTTGAGGCGGTTGACACTGCTCTGGAAAAAGTAAAAGCTTCGCCGACTCTTAAGGCATTTCGTAATGGACTGGTAGATTCTGTGTTCGGGCCTGAATCTACCAGATGGGATGGTTTTGCTATCACCAGGAATGGACAGGATGATTATTGGCCTGTCGAGAAAAGAGAAAAGCTTACCGATAAAAAGATAGGTGTTGCTAAATACAGGAAACATTTGGTAGCCTGTTTTGGCTGTCCGGCAGGATGTATGCCTTTCTTTGAAATAGATGATGGAGAATACAAGGGTACTAAAGGAATAGGATACTGGGTAAATTCTGCCTGGTATGCAGTGAGAATGGATGTAGATGACACGGCAGCGTCTCTTAAATTTCAGCTTCTAGCTAACGAACTGGGGCTGGATGGTGATATGGCAACAGTAGCTTTGTCCTGGGCATTTGAGTGTTATGAGAAAGGCTTGATTACTAAAGAAGACACTGATGGACTAGAGCTTACTTGGGGAAATGCGGATGCCATGATAAAAATGGCAAAGAAACTGGCTTATCGTGAAGGAATTAGTGATTTGCTGGCAGATGGTGTGAAGGAGGCTTCACAGAAACTGGGTAAAGGGTCAGAGGAGTTTGCCATTCATATGAAGGGACAGGATTCTGTGGATGCTTATAGAGTCTTCAAGGGGTGGGGGTTTGGACTATCAACTTCCCCGGTCGCCGGTAGGCATTTGAGAGGCTCAGTAAGTAGCCCTACAGGTTTTGGTCCCAAAAAAGGTTTGGAATGGTCCATGTATAAATATGAGAATATACCAGACGTAGTTTTCTGGCAATCACGAACTAAAGAAATAGAAGACATTACTGGTATTTGTAATTACGTAGGTACCTGGGGTGGTACTCGCTCTCTTGAGGTATCTGATTATGCTGCACTTATATCTTCAGCAATGGGTATAGAGGTAACGGAAGAAGAGCTTATGTTGCTAGCCAAGCAAAGCATTAATCTGGAGAAGGCTTTTAACACCATCCATACCGACTTTGAACGGAAGGATGACTATCCTCCAAGAAGGTACATGGAGGAACCGGTTAAATCTGGCCCATGTGCGGGAGCAAAGTGTGATAAAGATAAATGGGATGAAATGCTGGATAGATATTACGAGTTGCATGGCTGGGATAAGGAAACCGGCTGGCAGACTGGCAAATGCCTAACAGAACTCGGTATGGATGATGTTGCTGACCGTCTGCAAAAGGTTGGAAAGCTAAAGTAATACGAAAATTATAGTAACCCTTGCAATAAAAGATCTATTTCAGCATGGTGGACGGGAGTACGAGGGCAATTTGGGGGAAAACCATGACAAGAATAAGTCCGAGCATTTGCAGCCCCACGAAAGGAATAACCGAGCGGTAGATATCTCCCATAGTAATACTTGGTGGAACGACGGCTTTCATATAGAAGAGGTTAAAGCCAAAGGGAGGGGTGAGAAAGCCCATTTCCATATTCATAACATAGAGAATCCCGAACCATACCGGGTCAAAACCCAGTGAGACAACTAATGGGAGGTAGATAGGGGCGGTAATCATGATGATACCGATCGGGTCAAGCATACAGCCCAGGACAAAAAAGCTTAGCTGCATACCTACGAGCACTCCCCAGGATCCACCAGGCATCATTGATAATACCTGTTCGACAACAACAGTTGCTCCTAAAGCGGTATAGATAGCAGAGTAACAATAAGCCCCAAAAGAAATCCACATAATCATAACAGTGAGCCTCAGACTATCAAAGCCGGCTGCCTTGAGCATCGGCCAATTGAGCCGGCGATAGACAGCGGCTGATATGATGACACCTAAGACACCAACAGAGGCTGCCTCGGTAGGGGTAGCTATCCCCATGTAGATTGAGCCTAAGACCCCGAAGACTATTAGTATCGGCAGGCCTATTTGTCTTAGGGACACGAATTTGTCTCTCCAGCTTGCTCGCTCTTCAACTGGCAAAGGAGGGCCGAGGGAAGGCCGCAAGCCGCACCTTATCAAGATATAGGCAATGAAAATAGAGGCAGTGAGAATGCCGGGTAAAATTCCAGCCATAAACAGGCGTCCAACTGATACCTCGGCAAAAACGGCGAAAACTATCATGCTGACACTGGGTGGAATGAGGATTCCCAGAGCGCCGCCTGCCTGAACAGCCCCGGTCACCATCACCTTATCGTACTTACGCTCAAGCATTGAAGGCAGAGCAATAAGACCTAAACTGACGGTAGCTGCCGCACTTACCCCGCTCATGGCAGCGAAGACAGCCGCAATAATGACTGTGCCGGCTGCCAGCCCACCTCTTAAGCCACCCATCCACTTGTATATCGTGTTATAGAGGGCATCAGCTAAACCTGACCGCTGCAAAATACCTGCCATGAAGACAAATAGGGGTATGGCTACCAGGGTAAACATGTTCATGGCGCCCCAGATTTTGGTGGTAATTATATAGAGACTAGGGGTACCTAAAAAGAGCCAAGCAGCGGCTACACCGATACCACCTAGAATAAAAGCCAGAGGTACTCCTGTCATTAGCAGGGCAAAGAGAGCCCCGAACAGAATGAGAGTAGCCACTAAAGGGCTTATATCCATATCGCTAAACCTTTGGTAGGATAAATATTCTTATCCATAATAGCGTTCTTCTTTGACGGTAATCACTTCTTTGTAGGACCTAGCAATGATAATGTCTTTAGTGAATTTAACTAGTAGTTGGAGGAGCATAAGGCCACACCCTACAGGTATCAGGAACTTCACTGGCCATAAAGGAGGAGACCATACACTTGGTGAGTTTTCCCAGCGCATCATGGAAGTCCAGAACATATCTATCCCTTGCCACATCAGTACACCGACGAAAAGAAAATACAGGGGAGACGTGCATAAATCAAGGATAGCTCTTGCTCTCACAGATAGACGGCTATAGATGATATCCACGCTTACATGGCCTTTGTGGAGGAGGAGGTATCCGCCACCGAGGATGATAATAGCTCCGAAAATGAAGTTGGATGTTTCAAAAACCCACACAGTAGGAGAATTGAATACGTATCTTAATATTACCTCATAGAGCATCACAGCAGGCAGGAGAAATACCAGGTACAGTGTTAGCTTTCCTGCCCAGCGGTTAACGTTCTCAGCGCTGCTGAGAACGTTAACCCATCTTCCTGTTCGTTGTTCGTCCCTGTTCATAACCTAGCCTCAGCTGTAACTCCAGGTAAAGAGAAACTAGAACTGCAGTTTCAATACGTCTCTTGTTAATCCCACCCCAGATATTCTCGTTGCTTCATGAATTCCTGATATAGCTCCCAAGCCTCTGTAGTTGCGGGATCATTGGCTTCATCTACGTGGTCCTGCAGAACCTCAAGTCCGACTTCATTCATTTTTACCTGTTCTTCTAGAGGTATGAAATTGCGGGTGCACTCGTCTACCCATACTTGTCTGGCTCTATACTGGTCAATATGCTCGCCGAAGTTATTTGCCTCGTAAGTATAAGCTTGCAGCCTCTCTCCAAAGTAAGCTTTAAGGTCATCAGGTAGCGAGTTGATAGCATCTGCACTCATTAGAACGGCAGTGGACATCCCGGCACCCCATGCTGGTTCCACAAAGTAATCTGAAACCTCGTAGAACTTCATTCTCTCCGCCTGTTGATATGATGCCCAGTTACCCGCATCAACAAGACCAGTCTCCAGGGCTAGATAGAAGTCAGAACCAGCTACGGCAGTAGCATTTCCGCCCATCGCATTTATCCACTCACCGGCGATTCCAGTGGCTCTAACCTTGGTACCTTCAAAGTCAGCCATTTTTTCCAGAGGTACAGTGGAGAACCATAAGCATGAATTCATATAGAAACCATGGTAAAGGACTTTACCATTTGTCTTATTCATAAAGTCCTCTGTCAACAGATTCCCCAAACCGAACCCATAGTGGAAGTAAAATGCGGGATAGAGCTGAGATTCAAAACTGGGTATAGAATAGGCAAAAGCAAATGCTGGCACTAAATCAAGATAATAACTCGTACTGGAGTAGCCTAGCTCAATAACCCCTTTGCTAATGGCATCCGGTATGTCTGCCGTCGGCACTATGGCACCACCGGAGAACATGGTAACATCAAGCCGTCCATCGGTTTCATCTTTAACCATAGCCCAATATTCCTCGAGTTTACCGTGCCCGGCGTCAACTGGAGAAACGAAAGACTGCAGCTTCCACTCGAATTTCTCAGGCTCTGCTGGCGTTGGAGATGGTGCTGGTGTGGCGGTTGGTGTTGGAGTGGGGGTTGCTGTTGGTGATGGTGTTGGTGTCGGTGTTGGGGCAGCGCAGGCTGCCAGCATAGTACTCACTAACAGGATAGCAACGACTACACCAATAACTATTCTCTTTGTCATTTTTTCTCCTTTACTTAAAGATTTTACCTTCTTAGATTCCAATGATGAAAGCAGAGGAAGGCAATTCTCTGCCTTTTACCTTAGTGTTTCCTGTCCATGATTTCACCTCCCTTATGCTCTTGTGCCAACTCGTATACAAGAATATTTTTTGTTCGGATTCTCAAACCTTGTAGACTCCTGTTCTCCGTATTGGAACGGTGAGATTTCAGATTTCAATTCCTGTCGAGTTAACTGACGAGAAAATGTAACACGTCTCTAATTCCAGTGTCAAGTCCTCTGTAAACTTGAAGAGTAATATTATGATACATGGTACGTATACAATGGAGATAATGTGTCACCAATCATTTGAACGAGTATAAGGGCTAACCAAAGTCGTGCTTTTACGTTATAATAGTAGGTGTAACTTAAAATTATAGACAACTCTTAATTCAGGAGGTATAGAGATGAAACGCAATCTGTTACTGGCTATTTCTTTAGCACTGGTATTGATTATGGTGGGGGTAGTTGGATGTACTGGAGACTTTGGTTTTCCGGAAAGTTCACAATTACCCGAGCTACCCGAGAGTGGCAATATAATTATTAATCAACAAAACACCGGAATCTGGGTAACCGGAGAAGGAGTAGTGAGTGTTGTTCCCGATGTGGCAGTTCTTAACCTTGGCGTAGAGACTCAAGAGAAAACGGTAGCTGAGGCAGAGCAGCAAGCAGCTGAAGCTATGGCAGCAGTGATGGCTGTTCTTGATGAGCAAGGTGTTGCCGAGAAGGATATTAAAACTCAGTATTTTAGCATTTATCCAGTACGAAGTTGGCAAAATGATGTAGAGACATTAGTTGGCTATCGGGTAAGCAATATAGTAACGGTTAAGATTAGAGAAATAGCTGATACCGGAAGTATTATTGATGCTGTAACTCAAGCTGGTGGCGATTACACTAGATTCAATAGCATAAGTCTCACTGTGGATGACCCAACTGACTATTACGATGAAGTCAGAGAAAAGGCAATGGAAGATGCTGCGGGAAAAGCAAAGCAGCTAGCTAAACTGGCTAAGGTAGATTTGGGCAACCCCACTTATATTAGCGAGAGTAACATTAGTATACCTACCTCTTATGACTTTTATAGGGGTGGGGCTGAAATGGCACCAGTACCAGCTCCAACCACACCTATCAGCCCGGGTGAGACTGAAATTCGCTTAACCGTTCAGGTAAGATATAGCATTGAGGGATAAATTAGTATAAAATATACTCTAACAAAGGTTTAGGCATTAGGGGAACCTGGGTTGACCTGGGCTCCCCTAATGTTTTATCCTCTAAACAATCGTTGATGGGTGCTTATGTTTGCACTTTGTTAAAACTGGGTGCTAGAATGATGTCAGGTACAGCATCAGCGAAATTAGCTCACAAGGTATTAAGTTATGGACTATATGGCGCAGGCACTTTCTCTGGCTAAGCTGGCTCTAGGGTCAGTTAGTCCTAACCCGGCAGTAGGCGCAGTGATAGTTAAAAATGATGCAGTAGTAGGACAGGGTTATACCCAACCAGCCGGCTCTGAGCATGCTGAGATTGTCGCATTAAAGCAAGCGGGTGACCAAGCCAGAGGAGGAGCGATGTACGTTACCCTGGAACCGTGCTGCCATTATGGCCGAACACCGCCATGTAGTCAAGCCATTATTGCTGCCGGCATCGCCGAGGTTCATCTGGCAATGCTTGACCCAAATCCTTTAATCTGTGGACGAGGTAGAGAAGAGCTTGGGCGAGAAGGCATTAAGACATATGTGGGTAAGCAAGAGGAAGAGGCAAGAGAGATTAACGAAGCCTATATTAAATTCATTACTACTGGTATCCCCTTTATCACCGCTAAATTTGCTATAAGCCTTGACGGGAAGATTGCTACCAGGAGTGGTGATTCCAAATGGATTAGCTGTGAGGAATCTAGAGAAAAAGTCCATAGTCTACGTCACATAACTGACGCTATCATGGTTGGAGTAAATACGGTTTTAGCTGATGACCCTCTGCTTACTTGTAGGTGTTGTGGAGGACGAGGAGGCACAGCCAGGAAACAACCTCTCCGAGTGGTAGTTGATAGTAAAGGACATACACCGCTAACTGCTCAACTATTTCATGAGCCGGGAACAACGCTTCTTGCGTTAGGTAAATCAATTACGCCGGAGAAGGCCAGCGCCTTTGTTCAGGTTGGAGCCGAGCTATTAGAACTGCCCTTGACAGAAGGACTGGTAGATTTGGAAGAACTGTTAAGAGCCATGGGTAAGCGAGAAATCACCAGTGTTTTAGCAGAGGGTGGCGGCATGCTGCTTGGCTCTCTATTTGATGGAGGGCTAGTGGATAAGGTTGTTGCTTTTGTTGCTCCAGTTATCATTGGTGGCAACAAGGCAAAAACGGCTGTAGGCGGTAAAGGAGTTGATAAAGTAGTTGACTCACTTCGATTAGAACGTATTACTGTGGAAAGACTTGGCGAAGACGTAATGGTTAGCGGTTATGTTAACCATAAAGCCCAGGGGAGTTAAGGTTTAGCGAGGAGCGGGGTATGTTTACTGGGATTGTAAAAGAGGTCGGTAGGGTTACCTCAGCAAAATCTGGAAGTATGACTATTATTGCTACCGATATGCTCCAGAGGTTGGAGTTGGGAGGGAGTATTGCTGTCAATGGGGTATGCTTGACAATAACCAGCTTTAACGCTAATTCGTTTTCAGTTAATACAATGCCAGAAACGATAGAGCGAACAAATCTGGGGTTACTTGCTGCTGGAGATAAGGTTAACCTGGAGCTACCGTTGACTCTGGATGGAATAGTCGGCGGCCATTTGGTGCAGGGGCATGTTGATGCTACTGGAAGAGTGACCTCAACTTTTTGGGATGGCCAGGCGAGTATAATTACGTTTGAGGTCCATCCTGAGATAATGCGCTATATTGTTGAGAAAGGTTTTATTGCCATTGACGGGGTTAGCCTAACTGTAATGGCTAGGGACACCAACTCGTTTCAGGTCTCTGTAGTTGATTACACTCGAAGGCATACCCTTCTAGGCGATATACAGGTAGGCAACCTAGTTAATCTGGAGGTTGATATTATAGCTAAATATGTGGAGCAGCTTAGCCAACCTCAAAGCAAGGTTATTACTACCGAGTATTTGCAGGAAAGCGGATTTTTATAAGCAGAATTGGACTTTGCCATTGGAGGAAAGCATGGGAATATCGAGCATTACCGAAGCTATTGACGACATAAAAGCAGGCAGATTTGTCATCATCATTGATGATGAAGATAGAGAAAATGAAGGCGATTTAGCCATAGCTGCCGATAAAGTTACGGTCGAAGCGATTAATTTCATGGCCAAGCATGCCAGGGGATTGATTTGCTTGCCTATAGTAGGTAAGCGATTAGATGAGTTGAGAATTCCAATGATGGTACAGGATAATACTTCTCGGTATTCTACAGCCTTTACCGTCTCTATTGAGGCAAAAAGACGTGTAAGTACTGGCATATCAGCGGCGGACAGAGCCGAGACCGTCAAAGCAGTACTTGATCCCAATACTAAACCCGAGGATCTGGTACAACCGGGGCATATGTTCCCCCTGCGGGCTAAAGAAGCCGGGGTTATGGGAAGAGCCGGGCACACTGAAGCTATAGTCGACCTGGCTAGACTAGCTGGTTTTTATCCAGCCGGGGTCATATGTGAGATTATGAATGACGATGGCTCTATGGCGCGCTTACCTCAACTGGAGATAATAGCAGATAGATTTGGAATTAAAATTGTCACCATAGCAGACCTTATCGCTTATCGCCGCCGTCATGAAAAGCTAGTGCACCGAGTAGCTGAGGCTAAACTACCATCAACATATGGTGAGTTTACCGCTATCGCTTACAAGAGTAATGTTGACCCCGATGAGCATCTAGCTTTAGTAATGGGCGACTTATCTACTGAAGAGCCAGTGTTAGTCCGCGTTCATAGTGAATGCCTTACTGGTGATGTATTTGGCAGCCTTCGATGTGACTGTGGTGAACAAGTTGCCATGGCAATGCAAACGATCGCTAAAGAAGAACGCGGCGTTCTTCTTTATATGAGACAGGAAGGACGGGGCATTGGCTTTCATAATAAGATACGTGCCTACGCCCTTCAGGATGAGGGATTAGATACTGTGGAAGCTAATCTAGCCTTGGGCTTACCCGCAGACCTGCGGGATTATGGAATTGGCGCTCAGATTCTAGCGGACCTCGGACTACGTGAAATTAAACTACTTACCAACAATCCCAAAAAGGTGGTAGGTTTAGAAGGCTATGGGCTAAAAGTGGTACAGACGATACCAATTATCTGTCACCCTAACCCTTATAACATTCATTACCTGAAGACAAAACAGGAAAAAATGGGGCATCACTTATGCATGCCAGATATTGCTATTGATTAGGATAGACTATTATAATCTTAATAAGAGGAGGAAGTAATGGGTAAGCATCTTGAAGGTAAGCTACTAGGCGAGGGGCTGAGGTTTGGACTGGTTATCTCTCGTTTTAACGAGTTCATTACTAAGAAGCTACTTGAGGGGGCACAGGACGCACTACTTCGTCACGGTGTTAGGGAAGAAGATATAGATATTGCCTGGACACCGGGTTCTTTTGAAATCCCACTAATAGCTAAAAAGCTAGCTCAGACTAAAAAGTATGATGCGATCATCTGCTTGGCCACTATAGTACGTGGGGGAACACCTCACTCCCAATATATTGCTGCTGAGATTACCAAGGGTATCGCCAATGTGGGACTAGAGGCCGAACTGCCAGTTATCTATGGTGTGATCACTGCTGATACTCTGGAGCAGGCTATTGAGCGGGCGGGAACTAAGGCAGGAAACAGAGGATTTAGTGCCGCGATGAGTGCTATTGAAATGGCTAACTTGATTAAAAGTATGGGGTAGCTGAAGAATCCAGACAGGATTATCATTGAAGCAAGGCAAAAAGCACGACAGGTTATTGAAGAGGCAGAGTAAAGAACCAGCATGATAGGAACACCTAGGGACAAATCAACCAAGTAGCTCCAGCAGACGGTGCTTGCTCTCCAAGCTCTAAAACACCCCATCTAAGGTATAACCTCATAATAAAATTAGCCGGGTCTGTAGTTGAACCGCTAATTAGACTAAATCTTTTCCCTGATTTTTTGTCAGTCAGTAACCTTATAGACGATGTCCCCTCTTCTTACTCGGTCACTTACTTTGATACCAATCAAATCTCCGGCTTTAGCCTGCTCCACATTCACATTATTGACCTGCATTGAGTCAACAACGAACTCTAAATCTGTAGTGTGACCTGTAATATGGACTTTGTCCCCCACTGTTAGAACTGTGGTTAACTCAATACCGGCGACCACTGGCCTGGCAAAGAAATCAGTTACCTTCCCGATTACTTTCTCAGGCATTTCCATACCTCCTTGTATCTTATTAATATATGAACGTTATACTAAACATAGTTACCAGCG
>CAZNEL010000024.1:0-20993 GCA_964572285.1 uncultured Dehalococcoidales bacterium
TCTTGTGGTAGAAATCGATACCCCCTCCAAGCTCATCTTGTATTGGAAGAGACTGCGGCTTGACTAAATAAGATAAATGGGATACACTAGAAACAAGGTATGATACACTTTGGTGCTTTGGGATTTGGTTATATATCACCACATCGTCGTGAGTGGCTGTCTAGGGTTCAAACCCTGGGTAGTGTGGGTGAGAGGGCCTTTATCTTCGCTAGTAGTCACTGGCGAAGACGGCAATCGGCACAATTTGCCAAGCGCCGCTGATGCTGGACTAATTTGCCCTACCTACGATTGCTCTCTTAAGTAATATTGAGTATAATAGCTTACCCTTTAGCAGTTTTAATAAGGAGAAATCTACTTCTAATTTCACAGTGGATGGAGGGAGGAGAAAATGACTCTAGACTTTAAAGTGCTTCGTTCCCGTTTAGAAGAGGAGCACAAACGCCTGGTTGCGGATTTAGAACAACTAGATACCGATATGCACCCTGATAGACGAGAGGGTAGCCCTTTTGGTAAAAGAGAGGAAGAGGCTACCGAGAGTTTTGAGTTAGAAAAACGGCTGGCTCTAGAGAAACAAATAAAGGACCAGTTGGCAAAGATAGAGCACGCTTTAGATAAGCTTGGCAAAGGGACCTATGGTTTGTGTGACCAATGCGGTCAACCGATAGACCCCGACCGATTAGAGGCGCTCCCGCAGGCAACCTTGTGTTTGAATTGCAAGTCTCTTCTGGCAAAGAATGCAAAAGGCAAATTATCTACAGGCTAAATGGCGGAATGTGGTCTTTTCCCTTATTGCTTTACTGATAGTAGTTGCCGACCAGCTGGGTAAGCTCTGGATAAGAAGCAATTTAGCTGTAGGTGAGTCGGTATTTGAGTTGGGATTCTTTCGACTAACCCATGTTAGTAATACTGGAGCTGCCTTCGGAATATTTCGCGGACACACTCTTCCACTAACCGTAGTCTCCTGCGTCGGTATTGCCCTTCTCTTGCTCTATGCCTTTCTTTTTTATCGTCAGTTTCCCCAGCTAGACAGATGGTTAGCCTGGACAGGTCTCGGCCTAATTCTTGGTGGTACTATAGGTAACCTCATCGACCGACTACGTCTGGGTTACGTTACCGACTTCATCGATTTTGGTTTCTGGCCAGCGTTTAATGTGGCTGATTCAGCTATAGTCATTGGTGTTATTATATTTGCCTATTCACTCCTTTCCTTAGCCAGAGCCGAAAAACACTGATTTGTTAGTTTGATAATGGATGAGGTATATAATTTTGTTGTTGATACGCCGGGTACCCGTCTTGATAAATATGTTGGCGAGAAGTGCCCGGAAATCTCCCGTACCTATGCTCAAAAGCTTATCGCTGATGGTCACATAACAGTAAATGACCGTATAGCTAAATCCAGCCTTAAGCTTAGCATCGGTGATAGGCTGATAGTGGTGATACCCCCCACCATACCCAATACCCTGTCTTCCGAGGCTATTCCACTGGATATTATCTACGAGGATGATGACCTGTTAGTGATAGATAAACCAGCCGGGCTGACAGTACATCCGGCGCCGGGACATCCCAGTCATACCCTGGTTAATGCTATTCTGTTTCACTTTCCGAGGTTAGCCGATATAGGTGACTCACTACGACCTGGGGTGGTGCATCGGTTAGACAAAGATACCTCAGGGGTGATGCTGGTGGCTAAGAACATGACAGCTCAACTCAACCTGTCAGAGCAGTTTAAGGCGCATTCAGTGATTAAAGCCTATCTGGCACTGGTTAAAGGATGCCTCACGCCGGAGCAGGGCATTATTGAGGCTCCTATGGGGCGCGACCCGCGTAACCGCAAGCGCATGGCTGTAGTGGCTGAGGGCAAAGAGGCTCGTACGGAATACCGGGTAATTAGGTATATAGGCAGCTATACGCTGCTGGAAGTTATGCCCCAGACCGGTCGTACTCATCAAATACGGGTTCACCTTTCAGCTATTGGCTATCCGGTAGTTGGCGACAAGGTATATGGAGTGAAATCTCCCCACCTCTCACGCCAGTTCCTGCATGCCTGCCGTCTGGGTTTCAAATTACCATCCACCGGAGAGTATGTAGAGTTCACTTCTGAACTACCCCCGGATTTAGAGCAGGCACTGAAGGATATTGCCTAGAATGTTTGGGTGGTGAGGTGGTAAAATAGGGGATGTTCAAGTATAAAGAATTGAGGTATATAAGTTGAACAGTCATTTAGCTGAAATATTCGAGGATGAAGTACTAACAAGTAAAATTAAGAAGCGCTTACCCTATTTCTACCAGCTTGCTGAGTTAGAAAGCTCAAGAGCAGGGAAAATTGGAATGGAAGTTGGGTCTCTTCGTGAAAAGATTATAATCGCTTTGCTTATCTATAAGTTTGGAGAAGAGAACGTCGAGACAAACATACCTATTACCGAGACAGAAGTCGACGTGAAGTTATTTGGGCAGCCCATTTCTATAAAGACAATCACTGGTAAGGGGCTGAGCGGAGTTAAGCTGATATGGACGGTTGACGCCCAAAAAGCAATAGAATTTCGCGGAGGTTATTATCCATGCTGTGATATTATACTGACGCAAATTGTCTGGAATAGCAGAGGAGGGTTTTATTACATACCGCTAGAAGCTCAGGAGAGACTACTTAAAGTGATGGGAAGAGAAGACTATATTAAACTTCCCATACCCGGTACAAATCCGAGGGGCGTTGAAATTACCCAAGAAGCCTTATCGCGCTTGATATGCAGTGAAGAAGCTAAGGTTATTGAAATAAACTGGCAAAGATCAGAAATAGACTATCACCCTTATAAAAGATGGGTTGATTATTGGAGTGAGAAATGAATGAGGCGGGATTTAGTGGGGGAAAAAGAGGCACGCAAACAAGCCCCTTCGGCTCACCGGGGAGGGTAAATCACGATTCAACTGCCTTTTATACCAGTAAGTTGTATGAAGGCTTGCCAACGGAGGAAAAAACTGAACATGTAGAAGTGTCTGTCCCGTCGCAATTTTTGGATAAAATCTTCTGTAAAACCAGCGAAAACATGGCGGAATTGCCAGATAATAGTATTCATCTGATGGTTACTTCGCCACCTTACAATGTTGGAAAAGAGTATGACGAGAATCTGACGCTCCAGGAATATAGGCGATTCCTGCAACGGGTGTGGAAAGAAGTTTATAGGGTACTTGTTCCTGGAGGCAGAGCTTGTATTAATATTGCGAATTTGGGAAGAAAGCCCTATATTCCTCTTCATGCCTTTATTGTCGAGGATATGTTGGAGTTAGGTTTTCTGATGAGGGGTGAAATTATTTGGAACAAAGCGGCTAGTTCTAGCCCTTCTACGGCTTGGGGAAGTTGGCTATCAGCTGCCAACCCAACTTTAAGAGACGTTCATGAATATATCTTGGTTTTCTCTAAGGGCATGTTTAGCAGAAAAAGTGCTCCCCGAAGACGAAGTACGATCTCTAAAGAAGAGTTTTTGGAATTTACTAAAAGTATGTGGACATTTCAAGCAGAACCAGCTAAAAAGATTGGACACCCTGCACCTTTTCCCGTAGAACTACCCTACAGGTTGATTCAACTTTATATGTTTGAGGGAGAAGTGATTCTAGACCCGTTTATAGGTAGTGGGCAGGTAGCGATAGCGGCAACAAAAACAAATCGCCATTATGTAGGGTATGACATAAGTGAGGAATACACAAAATTAGCAGAAAGGCGAGTCGAGGAATTTCTATTGGTATTTAAGTCTCCAAAAATTTCGAACCTTGAAGAAAATGAATAAATCAGTTAGAACACGTTTTGCGCCCAGCCCCACCGGCTATCCCCATGTGGGTAATATCAGAACTGCACTATTTGCCTGGCTCTTTGCCAGACATAATAAAGGCAGCTTCATTATTCGCATCGAGGATACGGATGTTACCCGCAAGGTCACGGGGGCAGTAGAAGCTATCCTTGAAGGGCTCAGGTGGCTGGGGCTGGACTGGGACGAGGGACCGGAGGTAGGAGGCAATTATGGCCCCTATTTCCAGTCGCAGCGTCTGGACATATATTCCAAATTAGCCCAGCGACTAATCTCACAGGGCGACGCTTACTATTGTTACTGCTCACCCCAACGGCTGACGGAGATGCGTTCCGAGCAAATGAAACGCAAACAGCCCCCCGGCTACGACCGGCACTGCCGTGATTTGAGCCAGGAAGAACAGGCTCGGAAGCAGGCTGAAGGCATTACTCCTGTGGCTCGTTTCAAGATGCCGCTTGAGGGACAAACCCGGTTTACCGACATCATCAGGGGTGAGGTAACCTTTGAAAACAACACGCTTGATGATTTTGTCTTACTTAAATCAGATGGGTACCCTACCTATCATCTGGCTAATGTAATTGATGACCACCTGATGGAGATAAGTCATGTCTTACGGGCTGAAGAATGGCTATCCAGCGCCCCCCGCCACCTCCTGCTGTATCAGGCTCTGGGGTTTGAGCCACCGCAATTTGCCCACCTGCCAATGCTGCTGGGGTCTGATCGCACCAAACTGAGTAAACGCCATGGAGCAGTCTCTATAGTCGAGTACCGTGACCAGGGCTATCTAACCGAGGCTATGGTAAACTTCCTGGCTCTGCTCGGCTGGTCTATCGATGATAAAACTGAGATTATTTCACGTGATGAGTTAATACAAAGTTTTTCGCTGGAGCGGGTTAGTAGAACAGCAGCCATATTCAATCAAGATAAGCTAAACTGGATGAACGGCCTTTATATCCGTAACATGAGTTTGGAAGATTTTACCCAGCAAGCGCTACCCTTCCTGGAGAGGGATTTGCCATCCGAGGTAAAACGTCCCCTACCCGCAGATTACGTCAGACAGATAATGCCACTTATCCAAGAACGGGCTAAAACCCTAGCCGAGGTAACGGAACTTACTCAATTTTTCTTCACTGATAAACTTGACTATGATGCTAGTTTACTCATAGCCAAGAAGATGAACCGAGAATCAACCATCCAAGCATTAAACATAGCACAGGAAAAACTAAAACAGCTAGCGGTATTTGATAATGATGCCCTGGAAACTTTACTCCGTCCTCTAGCGGTAGAATTAGGGCTAAAGACTGGTCAGCTCTTTGGAGCGCTCAGGACAGCAGTTACCGGCAGAACGGCAACACCACCCTTGTTCGATACTATGGCGGTGCTGGGGAAAAAGCGCTGTCTCGAACGGATTGAAGCTGCCCTAGAGAAACTGGGCGGATTAGCCAAATAGAAAGGATTTTATGGTAATGGCTGGAACTGAATATTTACATCCTGAAGGTAATCTGGCTGAGCTATGTTCTAAGAGCCTTTATACCCTTGACGGGTTGTGGTTTACTCTCTTAGAGAAGAAATATGGCTTGGATGTTGCTCTGGGCATAGATGAGGAGGTTTGGCGGAGGTTCTGTCCGATACACATCGGGAGAGTACTGCAGGCCTTTCCTACCAAGACTGATAATCCCATTCGAGCGGTGATTAGTCTGCTGAAGTCTGACCCGGTTCTATTTATTTTTAAACCAGAAGTAGTGAAGCTAACCGATAGTAAAGCTGTGTTCCGTATCACTGATTGCCCACCACAGAAAGCCAGAGTAAGGGATGGGAGAGGTGAATTCCCGTGCCAACAAGTGGGGATGATTATGTTCAAAGCCTACGCTGAGGCTATTGACTCTAGGATAAAATTGACCAATTTGGCTTGCCCACCAGAAACCCACCTCCCACATTACTGGTGTGAATGGCAGTTTGAAACCTAAGCTGTAATGGAGTTTGGATTGGGTAGGGAAGATGCTTTATCTGGCTATCGCGTTCTTGATTTGACTGATGAGAAAGGCATGCTTTGTTCCCGGTTGCTCTCTGATATGGGAGCAGAAGTTTTCAGAATAGAAAAGCCTGGGACGGAGTCAGTGAGGGTTTTTTACGAAGCAAATCGAGGTAAGCTTAACATAACTCTTAACATTGAGAGCAAACCGGGGCAGGATATATTTAAGCGATTGGTTAAAACTGCCGATGCAGTGATAGAGAGTTACCCCCCAGGGTATTTAGAGTCATTAGGTCTTAGCTACTCCAGACTTAATGAAACCAATCCCCGACTGATTATGGCGTCTATCACCAATTTTGGGCAGGATGGCCTTTACCGGGATTATAAGTCCAGTGATATGGTAGCTAGTGCTCTGGGTGGGCAAATGTATGTTTGCGGTGAGCCGCAGATGCTGCCACTCAAACCCTTCGGCAATCAGGTTTACTATACTGCCTCCATCTTGGCTGCTATCGGTATTGCACTGGCACTGTGGAGCCGACACACTACGAGCAAAGGACAGCACATTGATATTTCCCTGCAAGAGTGTGCAGCAACTACTCTGGACTATATCTTGGTGCGCTATTTCTATGAGGGGTTGGTGGCAAAGAGACAGGGTAGTCTTCATTGGAATAACGCTTTTCGCATCTTCCCCTGCCGCGATGGCTATATTCTGCTTTCCCTGCTTCAGCACTGGGAGACGCTGGTGGAGTGGCTTGAGTCTGAGGGCATGGCTGATGATTTGTCCAATGAGGAGTGGCGAGAGAGGGAGTATCGGCTCAAGCACCTTGACCATGTAATAGAGGTTTTGGAGCAGTGGACAAAAACCCACACTGCAACCGAGCTGGTGGAGCTGGGGCAGCTAATGCACTTCCCCTGGGCTAAAATAGCTTCAATTCCAGAGTTGCTGGATAGCCCTCAATTAAAGGGGCGTGGTTTCTTTATTGAGGTAGAGGACCCGCAGTCAGGGAGAAAATATAAAGTCCCGGGGGCGCCCTGTAAGTTAAGCCGCTCTCCATGGCAGGCAGGAGAACGTGTGCCCAGTATCGGTGAACACAATATGAAAATATATCACGGGGAGATGGGGTTATCTGAGGACGAGATAGAGGCTTTGGTTAAAGACAGAGTTATTTAGTTTCTGTTATCCTATTAGTTAGCGGTGCCGTATGAAAAAAAGAAGTATTAAGGACTGGTTTATAATTCTGGTGGTACTATTAGACGAGGTTGTCGTAGTCGCCCTGGTTTTCCTAGTTCTATGGCTACTGGGAATAGAGATTCCTTTACCGGTTACGATTACTGTAGCCCTGCTGCTCGGTGTCCTGGTTTTTATAATGCAGAAGGCAGTTATTCCTACTCTGCACAAGAAGAGAATTACTGGCTCAGAAGGGATGATAGGCCTCACCGGCACAGTGATAGAACCGCTGACACCAGAGGGAATTGTCAGGGTAGAGGGCGAAAGCTGGAAGGCAAAATCGGTTGGTGACGATATAGCGGTTGACGAAGAGGTGGAAATTTTAGGGCTGGATGGCCTCACCTTAAAGGTTTGCCGTAAAGGAGATTAATGAAATGTGTGCGATGTCAGTGATGAGCGCTGTGGAACCCGGATATGTGGGTCTTTATCGGTCGGGCGAACTCAAGCGTCGTACTGAGGCGCTCGTAGCCCGGTTGGGCTCGTGCGATATATGCCCGAGAGAATGTGGTATCAATCGGCTGGAAAATGAAATGGGGTTTTGCCACTCCGGCTACTGTCCGATAATCTCTACCGTTTGTGCTCACCACGGTGAAGAACCGGTCATCTCGGGAAGCCAGGGGTCAGGAACGGTTTTCTTTGGTAACTGCAATATGCGATGCGTCTATTGCCAGAATCATCAAATAAGTCAGAATTATAAGGCTCAGCAATCCAAGGAGATAGACCCCCATACTCTGGCTGAGCGTATGCTCTATCTTCAGGATGAACTGGGTTGTCACAACATTAACTTTGTGTCCCCTTCGCACTTTGTGCCCCAGTTGGTACAGGCAGTGCTTGAGGCAGTGCCTCTGGGGCTTCGGCTGCCACTGGTCTACAATACCAGCAGCTACGATTCTATCAAATCTCTGAAGGCGCTTGATGGGATAATAAACATTTATCTGGCAGATTTGAGGTATGCTTCCAACAAATGGAGCAGGAAGTTTTCTCGGGTTTCAGATTATGTAGAGTGCGCTCGCGCTGCCATTAAGGAGATGTACTCTCAAGTTGGTGATCTAGTGGTAGATGATGACGGTATTGCTCAAAGAGGGCTAATTGTTCGGCACCTGGTACTGCCTAACCGGCTGGCTGGTAGTCAGGATTCACTCACCTGGCTGGTGCGTGAGGTTTCACCCAAAGTTACCGTTAGTATTATGTCTCAATACTTTCCGGCACACCGGGCCTCACGGATTTTCCTTCTTTCAAGGACAATCTCATCAGTAGAGTATTCAGAGGTTGCTAGGCTGGTAGATGAGTTAGGCTTGGAGAATGGTTGGGTACAGGAAATGGGTGCATCAAAAGATTACTTGCCTGATTTCGCATGTGAAGCCAACCCGTTTTCTTTTAAGGTGGGCAAGCTAAAATGAGGCTTATAATTTTCAGCTTTGCTTCCTTTTCCGCTTAGTAAAGCCGAACCGAACTTTCTTACCGTTAAGCTTGTCCTTTTTATTTACATTTTCAATGAAAGATTTCAGGTCGAGAAGGGGTTTTTCAGTCATAACGATGTCCTTTTTAAACAGATTACATGCTATTGTATCATATACCTGAGGGCAAAGCCAAATGGTAAGTTAGATTTTTCTTGACACTTAGTCGGCACAGTGGTAAGCTTAAAATGGGGTAGGGGGAGGTGCCTCTAATTAGCTCCGCGCTATTCTATTTTGCCTCCAGCCTTCCTCATGCAAGAAGAGAGAGGTAAGCGATGCACTGGGAGTTCATAGTAGCAATGCCAATTGTCCTTTCCCAGTAGGCTTGTCTAGTATCTGAGTACTGGTGATGTTTACCATGCAACTAAGGAAAGTCAGCCGAGAATAGCTTTTATACCAGGGCTTTGAAAAGGGGGCTTTGAACCCCCTTTTTGATGGGAAGTTTACCTTGTGTTACAGTTCAAATTGAAGTTGTCTCAAGAAAATGGGCGTGGCTAATTTTGCTAACCGGGGGGTTAATGAAGGAAACATGAGGAGGTGTTAGTATGAACTTTGAACCAAAGATTGCGGGCTTTCTTTGCAACTGGTGCTCTTATACCGGCGCTGACCTCGCAGGCACTTCGCGGAAAAAGTATAGCCCCAATGTGAGAGTGGTACGGGTTATGTGTTCAGGAAGGGTCGATCCCACTTTTGTTCTCAAAGCCTTTGATGCTGGGGCTGATGGTGTTCTCATCTGTGGCTGTCACCCCGGCGATTGCCATTATGCCGAAGGGAACTACAAGACAGTACGGCGTATCGCATTGCTGAAGAAGATGCTCTCTCAGCTAGGGATTGAAGACGAGCGGGTACGGCTAGAGTGGGTGTCAGCATCAGAGGGAGATCGTTTTGCCTCCATCGTTGATGATATGACAGAAAAAGTACGGCGGCTGGGGCCTTTCAGCCCTAATCACGGAGGTAACAATGGCTAAACCGAAAATAGCTATATACTGGGCTGCTAGCTGTGGTGGCTGTGATGTGGCGGTCCTTGATACTAACGAAAAGATACTTGATATCGCTAATATTGTGGACATCGTCTTCTGGCCAATCGCTATAGACTTCAAATACCATCATGTTGAAGCTATGGAGGATGGGTCTATTGATCTATGCTTGTTCAATGGTGCGGTTAGAAATTCGGAGCAAGAGAAAATTGCTAAGTTGCTCCGGGCTAAGTCCAAGGTAATGGTGGCTTTTGGCGCCTGTGCCTGCTTTGGTGGCATCCCAGCACTAGCCAATTTCACCAACCGTGACGAGATATTCGAACGGGCCTATATACAAGCACCATCAAATGACAATGCTAATAATATTTTCCCCCAGACTCTGACCAACGATAATGGATACAAACTGGAGTTGCCCGAGTTCTTTGATACCGTTTCAACCCTAGCTCAAGTAGTAGACGTCGATTATTTTGTGCCTGGCTGTCCACCGCCGGTAGATATTATCCTGAAGTTAGTGAACCTTTTTGCTACTGGTCAATTACCACCAGTAGGGTCAGTAATCGCTTCAGATAAGTCGCTCTGCGACGAGTGTGACCGGATAAAAGAAGACAAGAAGATAACCAATATTTATCGACCCCACGAGATTCTTCCTGACCCGGAGAAATGCCTTCTGGAGCAGGGGATAATATGCTGCGGCCCGGCTACCAGGGGTGGCTGTGGTCTCCGGTGCATTAAGGTTAATATGCCTTGCCGTGGCTGTTTTGGGCCACCGCCGGGGATTATTGACCAGGGGGCAAAGCTGGTTAGTGCTATTGCTTCTATCTACCAGGGTAATGAAGAAGATGAGATTGCCAGGATGGTGGCAGAAGTCCTCGACCCGGCCGGTACCTTCTACCGTTTTGGGCTAGCGGATTCAATGCTGAAAAGAAAGCGCCTCCCACAGCTTCAGAAGGAGGGTATAAAATGAGAAAAATTACTATTGACCCGATTACTAGGCTCGAGGGCCATGGCAAGATAGAGATTTTCCTTAATGATGATGGTGATGTGGAGAATGCTTTTCTTCAGATACCGGAACTTCGCGGTTTTGAAAAGTTCTGTGAGGGCAGGCCGGTTGAAGAAATGCCGAGGATAGTCCCGCGAATTTGTGGCGTCTGCCCCGGTGCTCATCACATGGCATCGGCTAAGGCAACCGATGCTGTGTATCACGTAGACCCGCCACCAGCCGCCAAGAAACTGAGGGAGCTATTCTACTGTGCCCACATGATTCACTCTCATATAGCGCACTTCTATGCCTTAGCTGCGCCAGACTTTGTTCTTGGTCCCACTAGTGATCCGGCAAAGAGAAACATTCTGGGGTTAGTAGAAAAAGTAGGGCTTGAAGTTGGGACAGAGGTAATAAAACATCGAGCCTATGCCCAGGATATTCAATCAGTCATTGGCGGCAAGGCGACACATCCCGTCTGCGGTTTGCCGGGAGGCATGAGCAAGGCAATCACCGAAGAGGAGCGTGCAGACTTCGAAGAAAAAGCCAAATCATTTGTGGAGTTTGGCAAATTTGGACTGAAGCTGTTCGATGACCTGGTACTGGCTAACAAGGAATATCTGGACTTGATAATCGGTGATATTTACACAATGAAGAGTTACTACATGGGAATGGTCGATAAAAACAACAAGGTGAACTTTTATGATGGTGACCTCCGTGTAGTTGACCCCGAAGGAAAAGAAACCGCTAAATTTAAACCGGCTGATTATCTAGATTATATTGCTGAACGTACGGAACCCTGGTCTTATCTTAAGTTTCCCTTCCTGAAAAAGGTAGGCTGGAAGGGGCTGGTTGACGGTAAGGACAGCGGGGTTTATCGAGTAGCACCGCTGGCGCGACTAAATGTGGCAGATGGTATGGCAACGCCGTTGGCTCAGGCTGAGTACGAGAGAATGTTTGATACCCTGGGCGGCAAGCCGGTGCACGCCACACTGGCGTTTCACTGGGCAAGGTTGATTGAAATATTATACGCTGCTGAGCGGTTTTTAGAGCTTTGCCAGGATAGTGAAATCACTAATCCTGATGTTAGAACTATCCCAACCGCTACCCCTGACGAGGGGGTCGGTGTGGTTGAGGCTCCTCGCGGTGTCCTGATTCACCACTACCAGACAGATGAAGAAGGTATTATTAAGAAGGTGAATCTTATTGTAGCCACTGGTCACAACTATTCGGCGATGAACATGTCAGTCAAAAGGGCAGCTCAAGGGTTGATTAAGAAGGGTCAGGTAGCTTCAGAAGGACTCCTGAACATGGTGGAGATGGCATTTCGTGCCTATGACCCATGCATGGCTTGTGCTACCCATACCCTGCCCGGTCAGATGCCGCTGGAGATAGTAATCTATAATAGCCAGGGAGAGATAACCGAAAAGCTGAAACGGCTATAACTGTTGACCCAGTTGAGTTCAGAGCAGCTAAGGTTTTATAATATAGAGTGAAAACACTGATTCTGGGGTTGGGCAACCCGATTCTTAGTGATGATAGTGTAGGTCTCCGTGTTGCCAGAGAGCTTGAAGGTAGATTTAACCAATCAGATGTAACTGTGATGGAGACCAGTGTGGCTGGTCTGGATTTTCTAGACCTGCTGGTTGGCTATGATAGAGCTATCATAATTGATGCTATTCAGACCGAAAGGGGAGAGGTGGGGCAGGTATATCGGTTTGATCCTGGGGCCTTTGATGCCACTCGGCATGCTAGTACACCCCACGATGTAAACTTTGCCACCGCCCTTGAGCTTGGCAACCGACTGGGCCTAGATTTACCCCAGCGAATTACTATCTTTGCCATTGAGGTGCAAAACGTAAGTTATTATAGTGAAGAGTGTACGTCTGAGGTAATGGCAGCAATACCTGTCTGTGTTACCAAGATTATAAAGGAACTAAGCGGGGGTCAGGATACATAGTTTGGTAAGGGCGCAAAACATTTTAGAAGTTTAGTAACATCTTACTATGGTAGGGGTTAAACAACCATGAGCGATCCAAAACCCCAACCCCCTGACCTAAAGAGAGGATTGTTTAAGATTAAATAATTCCAATTATGGTATTAAGAAGGAGGCCAAAGGAATAATGGAACAAACAGATAGACGTGCGGTGTTAATAGTGGACGATGAGCCTGTCGTGCGGGAGTCTTTGCGAGACTCTTTGAGAGACAAGGGTTACCAGGTAGTCACTGCTGAGGATGGCGAACAGGCACTAAAGCTCATCCGTGAGCAGATTTTTGGGGCTGCAATCGTGGACCTTATGTTGCCAGGTAAGAATGGAATTGAGGTACTAAATGAGGCCCAGGAATACCAGCCTGACCTTAAGGGAATCATCATAACCGCTTTTCCTTCAGTAGAAACAACTACTAAGGCGATAAGGGATGGCGCAGTGGATTATCTGGTTAAACCTTTTGCTCTTGAAGACCTGGAGAAATTGATTAAGCAGGCTATGGGTGGAGTAGAGCCAGACGTGAGCCAAGAAGTTCTCGGGCAGGTCACTGAGGGAACCAAGGCTGAAACTACAGGGAACACAATCGCCTCAATGATGGATGAGCAGCGTGTTTTCCCCGCTTCTGAAGGCTTTAGTCAAATAGCAGCGCTTAGAAGCATGAAGGAGTACAAAGCACTATACAATTGGTCGGTGGCGGACCCCGAGGGTTTCTGGGGTCAGATAGCAGAGGCGCTAGATTGGTATAAGAAGTGGGACAAGGTCCTCGTCGAAAATTTCGAGGAAGGTAAACATGAGTGGTTTGTCGGTGGTAAGCTAAATGTCTGCTATAACTGCTTGGATAGACACCTTAAAACTTGGAGAAGAAATAAAGCAGCACTAATCTGGGAGGGAGACATAGGTGATAGTAAGACTCTTACCTATCAGCAGTTGCATCATACGGTCTGTAAATTTGCCAATGTACTGAAGAAGCACGGTGTTAAGAAGGGTGACCGGGTATCTATCTATTTACCGATGATTCTTGAGTTGCCGATTGCTATGCTTGCCTGCGCCCGGATTGGTGCAGTACACAGCGTGGTTTTCGGAGGTTTTAGTGCTGAGGCATTAAGAGACAGGGTACTGGACTGCGAGTCTAAGGTACTTATTTGTGTTGATGGATACTATCGTGGTGGCAAAGTTATCAAGAGTAAAGACAATGCCGATACGGCTCTGAAGCAGTGTCCCGCAGTGAAAGATGTGATCGTGGTCAAGAGGGCTAGCCCTGAAGTAAAAATGGAAGAAGGGCGTGACTACTGGTGGCATGATGAAATGACTGCTGGGGATATCAAGCCACGCTGTAAGCCCGAATGGATGGATGCTGAAGACCCTTTGTTTATCCTGTATACCAGTGGCAGTACCGGAAAACCTAAAGGCGTTCTTCACACCCAGGCTGGTTATCTAGTGTACACTTATCAGACTCTTAAATGGGTATTTGATATGAGAGAAGAGGATACCTTCTGGTGTACTGCTGACATTGGTTGGGTTACCGGACACAGCTATATCGTATATGGTCCGTTAGCCTTTGGTGCGGCTAGTATTATGTTTGAGGGCGTTCCTACTTACCCTCACCCCGACAGATTTTGGGAAATTGTGGAAAAATATCAGGTGAACATCTTCTACACTGCTCCCACTGCCCTCCGCGCCATAATGAGAGAAGGGGATGATTGGGTTAACAAACATGACCTTAGCTCGTTACGTCTGCTGGGTACGGTTGGTGAGCCGATTAATCCTGAGGCGTGGATGTGGTATTACAACGTGATTGGTAAAGGCAAATGTCCGATTGTAGACACCTGGTGGCAGACAGAAACTGGAGGTATACTGATTAGCCCCCTCCCAGGAGCTATTCCCACCAAGCCTGGCTCAGCCACATTACCGTTTCCTGGTATTGATTTAGCAATACTTAGGGAGGATGGTTCTGTTGCTGACGTGAATGAAGGTGGTTACCTGGTGATTAGGCAGCCATGGCCGGGCCTGATGCGGAGAGTCTACGGCGAACCAGAAAGATTCAAGAACACCTATTTTGTCCGGTTCCCGGGTGTATATAATACGGGAGACGGAGCCAGAGTGGATGAGGATGGTTACTACTGGCTAATGGGGCGAATAGATGACGTTATCAATGTATCGGGTCATCGTCTTGGAACGGCCGAGGTCGAAAGTGCTCTGGTATCTCATCCCGCGGTGGCAGAGGCTGCAGTTGTTGGCGTGCCTCACGAAATTAAGGGGCAGGGCATATATGCCTTTGTCACTCTGAAAGTTGGCGTAGATAAGTCTGACGCCCTCAAGAAGGAGTTGGTGATTCATGTTCGTAAACAGATTGGCCCGATAGCCACACCAGATAAACTCCAGTTCGCTGATGCTCTACCCAAGACCAGGAGCGGCAAGATTATGAGGAGGATACTAACCAAGATTGGTGCTGGTGAGGTTGATAATCTGGGTGATATCACCACCCTGGCTGATCCATCAGTGGTTAAGACCCTGGTGCAGGGAGCACAGTAAGAGAGAGTATAGCAGCTCGGTGAGCTGTGTATATCCTGGTTTTCATCCAAGGGGGGCTAGCCTTATTTTAATCGCTAGCTCCCTCTTGACAAAAATAGAGAGGAGATTATAGCTGTGTCAAAAGATGATATTCAGTGGGCCAATCCCGGTGCCCTGGGGTTGGCTGGATTTGGTCTTAACACTATCCTGCTTCAGATACATAATATCGGGCTTATTGAGAGCGTACTGCCCTTAGTATACGGTTTCTTCTGGGGAGGAGTAGCTCAGGTCATCGCCGGTATAATTGATGGTCGACGGGGAGACACCTTCGGTCTGACCGCTTTCACCTCATATGGCTTATTTTGGATCGGCTTGAGCTTTGCCTTTTTGCTTGAGTGGACAGGAGTAGTTGCCCTGGATGCTCCTGGGCTGGCCTGGGTATGCATACTCTGGGGTATATTTACTGCCTATATGACTATCGGTACCTTTAAGATGTCCTATATGCACATTTTTGTCTTTGCTACTTTGGTATTGCTCTTCTTTTTGCTGGCAGCACATTTCTTTGGCGCTTTGCCAGCTATTATCCCCGGAATAGAGGGAATCTTCTGCGGCGCTGCTGCCACCTATGGTTCAGCGGCCGTGGTGTTACGTGATAAGTATGGGCGCTGGGTACTGCCTATCGGGTTGCTTCCCAGGGAGTAGTTACTGGGAAACTGGTCTTTGGTAGGTGAGGCTGCAGAGGGGCGAGACAGATTCTAGTGGCGATAAAAGTCGCAAGTGGAGACGTAAATTAGCTTATGTCTCCACTTTTTGTTTGGCAGAGTAACGGTGAAGGCGCTTCCTTTACCTACCTCACTTTGGACTTCAAGGCTGCTGCCATAGCGCTCAATGATACCGTAGGATACAGATAGCCCCCTGCTTTTTCGTATCTTTCTTCCCATCTATCTACTTATATCATCCTCAAACTCACCATATTTTTGTGGAGAGTTCATGCTCGCCAGGTTCGTGTTTACCACGCCGGGCAGTGATGACAGAAATCGCTCTGAAAGTTGAATGGCGGCGTTTTTCCTACTGTTGTCTGAGTAGGCTCTGTCGTGTCTCGGTCGCAATTACCTCTTCGAGTAAAGTAACCACTTTGGTTATATAGTGAGCACTCGCCTCTAATCTAAGGCGGAAATAAAACCAACGCAACATTCTTTTGGAAATATTTTTTGCCCCTGCATGACTTGACTACAGTCAAATTAGTGCTAATATATTGTCAATAGTATTATTTTGTGGCATAAGGTTGACGTTGTCAATAGTATTGTTTAAGCAAGTTATTGGAAAATGGTACTTTAGTACCCCCTTGATGGACTTGACAAAAGTGTGATTAAGTGCTAATATGTTGACAATAGTATTATTTTGTGGTACAAATTGATGTTGCCAGTGGTGTTCTTGCTTGTGCCACCAGTTGCTCTAAGCGTGCAAGCGGAGGTGTTTGCGGTGAGTTATATACGGGGGGGGAAGTGGCTTCATGGAAGTAATACTATGGCTCAAAAGTGAAATAGATGCGCGGTCATCCTTTCGGAGTTTTAGGAGCGAATATGAAAGCCAGAAAGCGAGACAGTGTCAGCATCTCCAAGGAGACAAAGGCGGTTTTGGACTCAATTAAGCGTCCGGGACAGAGTTATGATGGTGTAATCCAAGAGCTGGTCATACTCTGGAAGAATCAAGAGGAAAAGGAGAGAAAGTGATGCCGATGTGAATATGGAAATCATGAGCCTGAACGGAGTGTTCGCTGAACAAGGGGAGTAAATTTTTAACAGGAAGTGAGTAATGTTCAGGAGGAGATATGGAGTTTAACCAAAGGAGGTGATGTATATGTGAGCAAGTTTGGAAAGGTTGAAAATGTTGATTATCTAAGGCTAACCCCAAATATTAATAATATTAATAGGAGGATACAGTTAATTATGAAAAGGAAAGTTTTTAGTGTTTTGTTTGCCCTGGTAATGGTGCTGAGTATGAGTCTTATGACGGCAGCGCCGGCTTTGGCAGCCACTGCGGTGACTAATGTCTGGGTTCAGTTTACCCAATCTACCTATAATAAGACTGACACCGCTACCGATTTTACCATCCACTTCACGCCGACTTCTGATATGAGTCGGGGTGTGGACACGATTACAGTATGGTTCCCTGATGGCACAACGGCAATGGGGCCAGATAACTTTAGCCTTGCCAGTGCGGTTACCACAGCGGCTTATTACGATGTTGACCGCGATGGTGAAGCCGACACCTATAGTGCTGTTGACTGCACCAGTGCTGCCACCCTTTCCACCACCGGCTACCGGATTACGGTAACCACCCCGGTGGACCTGGATGCCGGTGTTGCTGCCTCTCTGCGAGTAGAGGCTGCCGCTGTGGTGGCTTGCGCCGACGAGACATCGCACTCACCATACAAGGTGAAGGTCCTCACCAGCAAGGATACCACTCCGGTGTTATCTGATGCCTTTGATATTGATGCCACCAGCCCGACTTCGGCTGTGTTGGCTCTCAGTCCGACCACTGCTGGTTCGGCAGGACAGTACACCTTTACCCTTACTCTTGCCAATATAATAGCGGCAAGTAGTGGTACAGTGACGGTTATTTTCCCCTACGGGACCACCGTACCCAGCTCAGTTAGTGCCGATAATGTAAGGGTCAGTACTGATGGCGGTACTGTCTATGAAGCTTGTACTGTTGCCCCTACTGTTAACCAGAAGGCGCGTGCGGTAACTATCACCACGCCTGTACAACTGGATGCCGACGGCTCTAATGTGGTCAGGTTCACCACTGCTGCTAACATCAAGAACCCTACCACTGTTAAGAACGATGCCCGTACCGATTGCTATGTCAGCACCAGTGTTGACGAGCTGTTTGTTGCGGAAACCGATGGTTACAATGTTACTGCCGGCACCGCTAGTCAGATAGGGTTCAACAATGATGCCTATCCGGCAACCTCTTACTCCGATGGTGCCACCATGATAAACATGTATTCCGCATGCCTGTTTGTGGAGATTCAGGACTCTTACGGAAACCTGAAAGACCCGACTACTGAGTCGACGGTAAGCTTCAGTTCATCGCAGGGCTCGGGGATTTTCTATACGAATAGTGATGCTGATGGTACCGGTAACGGAACCTTCACCCAGGTTTCCAGCAAGCTAACAGTCACAGGAAAGGCTTACATCTACTACAAGGATACTACGGCAGGAACGGTAACCCTGACGGCATCAGCTACCGGTTATACCTCGGGTACTTGGACGATGGCTATTGCCCCTGCGGTCTCGATCTACGATGGCAACGACAACCTGATAAAGACCTACGCACCAGCTTCTACTGTGCCTGCCAGTGAAACTAGTGCAAGCTATGCTGGTTCGGCGATAAAGGTCGGTGGGGACTACATAAGTGATGCCATAACGGCAGCAGTAACCGGTGACACGGTGAAGCTGGGCGACGGCATCTACGAACTGGATACTGTGATTTCGGTTTCAGCGAAGATTACGCTGACATCGGTAAATGGCGCTTCGTCTACTACTCTCAAGCCTACTACTGATGCTCTGGATGCCGTAAAGGTAACCGCCGATGGCACAGCCGCCAACCCGATAATCATTGATGGTCTCACCTTCACCCGACTGAGGAGCGGCACCGAGTTCGACCAGGGGGTTTATAACAACGGGTATGACTATGTCACGGTGCAGAACTGCACCTTCGACTACATAATCCCGGGGAACGAGGCAGACCACGAGTACGGTTCTGTAGTCGGCGTTGTCCTTCATCCTCAGGAAAACGCAAGTGCTAATACTATAACCTCAGCCACCATAAGCAACAACACCTTTACTAACTGTGCTCCATTTGCCGCACCCGCTGGTGAGGCTGGCGTTATCGTCATAATGACTAAAGCCTCTGCTGCCTCAGGTGAGTCAATAACTGGGGTAACCGTAAGTGGCAACACGCTGACCGACTGTAATGGCATCGGTATAGCCATAAACGGTTATCACGGGGTTGGTGCGGTAAATACGGCGGCGGAGAGCTACATAACCGCTGATGTCACCGACAATACCCTGACTAACCCGACTATAGGTATCGACATCCAGCGTCAGACTCATAGCGTTAATGTACTTAGCAATACCGTCACCGGCGCCTACAATGCCGCGCTATACGTTGAAACTTACGACGATGGCGATCCTGACACCCTGGTGGTTAAGAACAATACCTTCACTGGGGCTGCCGGAGCTGATAAGGCGTACTTTTCTTCCATGAGCGGTGCTGTTGTGATAGAGGTAGATGCCGGTGCTGCAGGGACAGACCCGGTTATCCAATACAATGCCATCTACGACAATGATGCTGATTACAGCATCTACGTAACCACCTCAGGCCTTGGCGCCCAGGACTGCAAGTACAACTACTATGGCGACGCCACTGGTCCCTATTACTCTGCCCTGACCGGAGCCACCGTTGCCAAGTCCAACACCGGTGGTGCTGGCAAGAAGGTCTCCGACCAGGTTACCTACTATCCGTGGCTGCACAAGTCACTGGTAGATGTGGTGGCGGACAATGCTTCCTACCAGGCGTCAACCATGAGTCTGGTCGCTGGGTGGAATACCCTGTCCACGCCGGTAAAACTCATCGCTGCAGCGGATGCTATTGATGAGTTGATTCCGGCCCACATGACCATCGGTTACTACTATGATGGCGGCTGGCAGCAGATAACCACCGGCAAGGTGCTGAACCCGTGTGATGCCGTCTATGTCAAGATGAGCATTGCCACTGACGTGCCGCTCAAGTTTGACGCTGGTGCCTTCACTACCCCGAGCAAAGATTTGGCGGCGGGGTGGAACCTATGTAGCCTGGCATACCTGGCCAGCGCAGGTAAGAGTGACTACGCCACAGTGGCTTCAGTAGTCAATACAGCAGACAACCTGCCCGGTTACTCTCAGCTAATCAGCCCGTCACTAAATGCCACTCAGACAGATATGTACGGCAGGGCGGGCACAAGCTGGGCTTACGCCTATGGTGAGACGGCTCCTGCTGACAGGACTGGTGTCAACACCTGTTACGCCGGTCTGGGCTACTGGGTGTACATGCAGAATGCGGCTACTCTGGCAGGATTTGAAATCACACCTATAGCCCCAGACCTTGACTAGAGGAACTGCCAAGTGTAGTGCATAACTTGACCAACTAGGATGGGGGAGGGGGACCCAACTCCCCCTCCCCCAAAATTTTAGGGGATGTGGGGTTGGGAAACAGAAAGACTAAATTGGGGAGGAAAAAAATGAAAAGAAAGCGAGGATGGCTCCTCTACCCATTGATAATACTGGCGGTGGTCCTTTGTGCTGTCCCTGCCTATGCCGCCGTACCGATGGATCTACCGTCTATCCCCCATGCCTTCTATGGGACACTCACTATAGGTGGTTCTAATGCCCCAGTGGGGACAGTAGTGACGGCTAAGGTGGGAGGGGTGCAGTGTGGCAGTATCACCACTACGGTCGCCGGTCAGTATGGTGGCTCGGGGGCCTTTGATGCAAAGCTCACTGTTACGGGTGAAATTGAGACCGGGGCTACTATATCCTTTTTTGTCAGCGGTAGTGATACTACTCAAACCTATGCCTTCAGCCCTGGAGAGGTAACTGAGCTTAACTTGACGGTAACACCACCCGATGACACTACTGCGCCATCGGTAATCATAACAGCGCTGACGCCTGACCCGACCAGCGACAATACCCCAACCTTCACCGGAACGGCAACAGATACCTTATCTAATATCAGCTCGGTGGAGTACAAGGTTGATGCTGGGAGTTGGGTGGCGGCTACTGCCAGTGATGGCACCTTTGACAGCTTAAGTGAAGGTTATACCTTTACTACTGCTGCTCTAGCTGATGGAGCGCACACGGTATATGTCAGGGCTACTGACGCTGCTCCTAATCCCAATACCACTGTTGAGGCAGACTATGCCAGTGATGGCTTTACTATACGGTCGGTTACGCCAGGAGATGCCACTGGAGACGGTGTTATCAATGCTCTTGATATTACTAAAGTGGAGAGGATTATTGCCGGGCTGGATACCGAAAC
>CAZNEL010000025.1:0-19830 GCA_964572285.1 uncultured Dehalococcoidales bacterium
CTTTAGCCTCAGAACTTCGGCGAGCCGGTTTTTTAGCTGAACTGGGGCAACAACGGATTGAAGACGGTGAGCTTGACGATGTTGCTACCTTGCAACCGCTATATCTCAGGCGCCCGCATATTACTAAACCCAAGCACCGTTAAAGAATGGAGACAAGAATGGTAAACTTGCCTAAAATATCAGTTGATGAAAGCTACAGTATGTGCTTTGGCTGTGGGCAGGATAATCCCATTGGGCTCAAATTGAGTTTTGAATGGGATGGCAAGACAGCTAGAGCGGAGTTCGTCCCAACCAAACTGTATCAGGGCTGGCCGGATATAGTTCATGGTGGTATTTTAATGTCTATCCTTGATGAAGCTATGGCTTATGCTGCTAGGTTTGAGGGCATGTCTTGCGTCACTGCTAAGATTCAAGCCAGACTAAAACGTCCGGCGGCAGTCGGTGCGTTGCTCATTGTTACCGCAGAGGTAACCGAAAAAAACCGGAGAATGGCAGAGACCAAAGCTGAAATAGCCTTGGCTGATGGCACGCTGGTAGCTGAGGGCACAGCCACTAATTTTATCGTGAACATAGACCCTGTTGGGGAAAAGGGCACCAGGGCAGTTATCTGGGATATGGATGGAGTAATCGCTGATACTGCTTCCTATCATCTCAAGGCATGGCAGCATGTTTTTCAGAAACGGGGCGTTAGCTTTACTAAGGTTGATTTCAAGCGTAAATTCGGGCAAAGGAATGATACTATCATCAAAGCTGCTCTAGGTGGGGATTTGCCGGTAAATGAGGTGGATGATATAGCTGATGAGAAAGAGGAATACTTCCGTCAACTAATAAGTCAGAACATAAAACCGCTACCCGGGGCAATAGACCTGATGAAATCGCTGAGGGAAAATGGCTTTAGTATAGCGCTAGCTTCATCCGCTCCTATAGAAAACATCCAACTGATTCTAAAAGGCTTAGATATAAGTGATCGCTTCGATGCCATTGTCTGGGGTAGGGAGGTTACAGAGGGGAAGCCCAGCCCGCAGGGTTTCTTGCTAGCGGCTAAGAAATTGGGAGTGGCGCCAGCAAACTGTGTTGTGATTGAAGATGCGGTAGCAGGTGTTGCTGCTGCTAAAAGAGCCGGGATGAGGTGTATAACTGTAACCAATACTAATTCTAGGGAAACTCTGGCAGAGGCTGATTTTGTGGTTGACACTCTGGAAATGGTAACAGTGAACGATTTAGAGAAGCTTCTCAACTTTCAGGAGTAGAGATAGACAATATTGTCTTAGGAGATAAAGGAGCTTAGAAAATGGAAAAGACTTTGGTTCTTATTAAACCGGATGCTGTGCAGAGAGGTCTGGCCAGTACTATTCTTAGCCGTTTAGAGCAGACTGGACTCAAGATGGTGGGCATTAAGATGCTTCACTTGGATAAAGCACTGGCTCAAGAACACTATGCTGTTCATAGGGATAAACCCTTCTTTAATGATTTGGTGAATTACATTAGCTCTGCCCCGATAGTTGCGGCTGTCTTTCAGGGGGAAAAGGTGGTGGAGATAAGTAGAAAGATAATGGGAACTACTGATCCCAAAAAGGCTGAATCCGGGACTATCAGAGGTGATTTTGGCCAGGATATAGAACACAATTCAGTTCATGGCTCCGATTCGGCGGAGACTGCTGAAAAAGAAATTAAGCTATTCTTTTCTGAGGATGAGATTTATACTTACTGAATCCGAATTATAGCTGTAGCCCGTCTCCACAGCTTGTCCAGTTGATAGAACTCCCGCTCAAGGGGGGCAAAGATGTGCACAATAACATTGCCAAAATCAAGCAAGAGCCATCCTGATTCCACTGTACCTTCGTAGTGTTGAGGCAGGAGGCCCTCTTTCTTTAATACGTGGCTAATCTCATCATAAATAGCTTGAATTTGCCGCTGGCTATCACCATTACATAGCACAAAATAATCGGCGAAGCTACATACTTCCCGGGCATCTAGTAGTGCAATATCCTCTGCTTGCTTGTCGCCGGCAGCTTCAACGACTTTGCGGGCTATCTCTATCGCTTCCAGAAATCAGACCTCCAAGTAAAACATACCTACATCAATTATAACACAATAGTAATTCTTTAATTTATAGCATAAATATAGATAACATAAAAATCATCGAAAACAAATACTGTGCTATACTATTAAGTTGAGGATACAAAATAATGGCCGGGTTGCTTTTTGGCACTGGTGGTATTCCCCTTAGTTCCAAGACAAACTCCACCATAGATGGGATTCATCGTATAGCTGAGCTGGGGCTGGGCTGTATGGAGATGGAGTTTGTTCAGGGGGTAAGGATGGGCGAGGCTGGAGCCCGCCTGGTAGCCGAAGTGGCTGCCAGGAAAGGGGTAAAGTTATCCGCTCACGCCCCTTATTATATTAATCTTAATTCCCATGAGCCGGAAAAAGTAAGGGCCAGTCAGGAGCGGATAATTCAAACAGCCCGTATTGCGGCGATATGCGGGGCGGAAAGTATCGTTTTTCACCCTGCTTTCTACCTTGGTGATTCACCGGAAGAAACCTATACCAGGGTAAAGGATACTTTGGAAGAAGTAATGCACCGTCTTAGACGGGAAAATAACCGGGTATGGGTTAGACCGGAAATTATGGGGAAACCCAGTCAGTTTGGGGATTTGGAAGAGACGCTTAACCTGTGTGCTGAGCTAGAGGGATTAGCGCCCTGTATTGATTTTGCTCACTGGCATGCGCGAACCGGGGCGTTTAATTCCTACCCTGAGTTTACCTCTATTTTACAGAGAATCAAGGAGCGTCTGGGCAAGGCAGCCCTGGATAATATGCATATTCATGTGTCTGGAATCGCCTATGGGAAAAAGGGGGAGATAAAACATCAGGTCCTTACAGAGTCTGATTTCCAGTATGCCGAACTTCTGCAGGCATTAAAGGATTACGATGCTCAAGGTATGGTAATCTGTGAAAGTCCCGACCTGGAAGATGACGCCTTGCGTTTGCAGGGGACCTATAACAGTCAGGTAAGAACGGAGTAAAATCAGGCTGTAGAGTACAAATTTTTTACTTTTCTCTTTCTGCTACGTTATAATATAGGGGGTTGAGGTTTAATTATTATTTGAGGTGATGAATGAAACCGAATTGGGGACGTGGTAGTTTAATATATATAGCTATATTTATTTCTGTGATAGTCCTTTTCTTGGCCCTCTGGCCGGGTGCTGAGAAATCTGAGGAAGTCCCTCTTAGCGAGGTTATTGCCAGGTCGCAAACCGGTGGGATAGAAAAGATTATCGTTGATGGTGAGTTGCTGACTATTACTACTACAGATGGTACTGAGTTAAGGACTTACAAAGAAACTAACACCAGCATATATGAGATTGCCGGGCTTAGCCTGGAGGGCGTAGAAGTTGACATCAAAGGGTCATCGGGATTTAACTGGGGAGGGCTATTGCTTAACTTTCTTCCCATTATAATCTTTGGTGCTTTGCTCTTCTTCCTGTTCCGTAGCGCTCGAGGAGCTAATAGCCAGGCCATGAGCTTCGGCCGTAGCAAAGCGCGGCTGTTTCCGGCTAATACACCTACGGTAACCTTTGATGATGTCGCCGGTGTTGAAGAAGCCAAGCAGGAGATGCACGAGGTAGTTGACTTCCTCAAATCGCGGGAAAAGTTCCAGAAGTTAGGGGCCCGCATACCTAAGGGTATGCTGTTGGTAGGCCCGCCTGGTACCGGCAAGACGTTACTGGCCCGAGCCATAGCTGGTGAGGCGGGGGTGCCTTTCTTCTCTATCAGTGGTAGTGAATTTGTCGAGATGTTTGTTGGTGTGGGGGCTTCCCGGGTACGAGACCTCTTCGACCAGGCAAAACGCAATACTCCGTGTATTATCTTTATTGATGAGATTGATGCTGTCGGACGCCACCGTGGCTCTGGGCTTGGTGGTAGCCATGATGAGAGGGAGCAGACACTAAACCAAATTCTGGTGGAGATGGATGGCTTTGACACTAATACCAGTGTTATTATTTTAGCGGCTACTAACCGGCCGGATATACTTGACCCGGCGCTATTGCGTCCCGGGCGTTTTGACCGACGAGTAATCCTAGACCGCCCGGATATTAACGGGCGTGCTGCTATTCTTAAGGTCCATTCCAATGGTAAGCCGTTAGACGAGACAGTTGATTTAGATGTACTCGCTAAAACAACGGCTGGTTTCAGCGGTGCAGATCTTGCCAATCTGGTTAATGAGGCTGCCATTCTGGCTGCTCGAAGGGAAAAAACAGCTATTAGTATGCAGGAGCTTGAGGAGTCTATAGACCGGGTGGTAGCTGGCCCGGAGAGAAAGAGCCGCCGTATAAGTCCCAAGGAAAAGGCGATTACTGCCTATCATGAGGCAGGGCATGCTCTGGTTGCCAGAACGCTGCCCGACGCTGACCCGGTGCATAAAATTTCCATAGTGGCTCGAGGAATGACCCTTGGTCACACCCGCCAATTACCTACCGAGGACCGCTATATGATGACCCGTGCCCAGTTTAAGGATATGCTAGCTACCTTGCTTGGCGGTCATACTGCTGAGGAAATAATCTTTAATGAAGTTACCACTGGTAGTCAGAATGATATTGAGCAGGCTACTAAACTTGCCCGCAAGATGATAACTGATTTTGGAATGAGTGAAAAATTAGGTCCACGAACCTTTGGACATAAGGAAGAGCTAGTTTTCCTCGGTCGTGAAATATCTGAGCAGCGAGACTATAGCGATAAGATAGCAGAACAAATTGATGATGAAGTACACGATATTATCCAGCATGCCTATGAAACCGCCAAAAAGATTCTGACCGAAAATAAACCAAAATTGGTCCAGATCGCAGAGCAACTTATTACTGAGGAGACTATAGAGGGTGAAGTACTAGAGGCACTCTTTAGTGGAGCTGTCCCACCGTCTTCGCCAAAAATTAAAGAAAAACCTGCTTCGGCAGCGGCAAAGGCCGATACCAAAGCTAAGCCTTTGCCCAAGAAGACCCCAGATATAGTCCAGCAGCCGAAACAGGCTCCAGCTACATCTTGACCTCTATAGACTAAGTAGGGTGTTTTTTGAGATCAGCCTCTCTTTTTGGAGGAATTATGATTGAGATTACTAAAGAGCCCATTTCTCCTGAGCTTGTGGTAAATAAGGTTAAAACTGATAGTAGCGGCTGCGTAGTTACCTATGTTGGCCTGATTCGTGAATATTCTCAGGGTAAACCGGTTCTTGCCGTAGAATATGAGGATACTCATGGAACCGCTGAGGAAAGATTAACAGAGATAGCTGCTGACATTAAGCAAAAATGGCAGGTAAACAAGGTAGCCATATGTCACCGAATTGGTAAACTTAAGGTGGGGGATATTAATCTGGTTTTTGCCATTGCTGCTGCCCATCGTAAGGAAGGTTTCGCCGCTTGCCAGTATGCTGTTGATCAGTTCAAGGAGAAATTACCCACCCAGAAGAAAGAAACCTACCGGGATGGCAGCATTTCAGGTTGAGGTGAAGTAATACTCAAGCCAATGTATTCCACAATTCTTACATTTGTCTTAATCAGGATAAACATTAAAAATCTTCGTGCTGTTGAATAATCTCTTGAGCCTACGTATTCAATACCCAGATCGAGATATTCAAAACTGCCGCGAAACTTACCCATAGAATATAAGGTAAAAGAAGTCCTCCTGCCGCAGTTGATAGCTTAAAAAACTTGAACATTGTAAATAATATAGCAATCCACAAGGCTACAATTACTACGACCCCGTAAAGAGGTGATTTTAGCCCGAAGAAAACTATTGACCACAGGCTATTTAGAATCAATTGTATTAGGAAGACGATTAACGCTTCTCTGACCCGTCCATTATTTATTCCTTTGCGCCAGATAATAAATGATGATATTCCCATCAATAGATAAAGAGTTATCCAGGCAGGAGCGAATAACCAGCTCGGGTGGAGTGAAAGGTGGCTTTTGTAGGGTGGCATACCAGGTCGGGATTGAAGGTGTGGTGAAGATAGAACCGATGAAACCGGCACACTGGCAAGCTAAGACACTTATGAGCAGTTTGGCGATATCCCTGACTCTCCTATTTTTCATAATTGCGCCTCCTCAAGTGGGAGTCATTATCAGACTATGGCATAAGAGTTAATTAGTTGCTCATCTCAGCAAATTATTTCATGCCCTTGTTCACGTAGCAAGCATTTTTTATTTTGCCTAGATTTCTACCACATATTCCGATCGCTGTCAAGAAGAGAGAACCATCAAGGAGAAGCACTGTCAGCTCGTTAGTAATGTTAACTTAAGTTGTTGCTTTGACAATACATATTATCAAATGGTATAAGAAGTTTTGTATCAGTTATGAGTGCTGGGAAGGAGCTAGATTATGGACATCGTAGAAGCGATACGTTCGCGGAAGAGTATCAGGGGTTATAAACCCACCCCAGTTGCTAAGGAAACCCTCAAGGAGATATTAAACATAGCTGCCCGAGCTCCTTCTGGCGACAATGCGCAGACTTGGGAGATCACGGCTGTCACTGGGGAGGTGCTGGATAATATCAGCCGGGGCAATATTGATATGCTCGCTTCTGGAGTGGCACCTAGTCCAGGCTCTCCTATTGGTCGTCTTGAAGGTGTTTATCGGGAGCGCCAAGTAGGCCTTGCTATCCAGCTTTTTCAGCTTATGGACATAACTAGGGAAGACAAAGATAAGAGAGCGCAGTGGCGGCAGAGGGGTTTTCGTTTCTTTGATGCTCCAACGGCTATCATACTATCTGCCGATAGTTCTCTTGCTGAACCACGTGTCCTTCTTGATGCTGGCCTCATCACCCAGACTATTTGCCTGGTAGCACTAAACTATGGTCTGGGCACCTGCGCTGGCGTGCAAGGTGTACAGTACCCTGAAGTAGTCAGGCAATTTACCAGTATCCCTGAATCCAAGCGAATAATACTAAGCATTGCCATCGGCTATCCTGATTGGGACTTCCCGGCAAACAAGCTGGAGAGCGAGCGTGAGTCAGTAGAAAAAATAGCCACTTGGTGTGGTTTCGAGTAGTTATTTCTCTGGCTGCCTGTTATCTTTTTCGTCTTACCACATAATTTGCTAGTTCTATCATCGCTTGGCGGCTGGTATTGTCTGGCAAGAGATTAAGATTGCAACAAGCCTTGGTGCAGTAATCTGAGGCAATCCGGTAGCATTCTTCAACAATTGGCGAGTTACGAACCATTTCTATCGCCCGCCTTACGTTCTTTTCCTTGTCCTCATTCTGAAATATCTTTTTCACCGGGTTGTCTTCTGGGAAGCACTCTAATAAAAGCATTGCTGGTAGGGTAAGGGTACCCTGAACCAGGTCTGAGCCTGTTGGCTTGCCCAGCTCCTCCTCGGTGCCAACAAAATCCAAGATGTCATCCACGATTTGAAAAGCAATTCCCAAATTGTAACCATACTCGTTCAGAATTTTGATTGATGCCTCCGGTGCTTCGCTTAAGGCACCGCCTGACTCTGTAGCTAAGGTAAAGAGAGCTGCCGTTTTATAGGAGTTCCTCTTAATATACTGTTCATACGTCTGCTCTAGATTAAAAGCGTTGAAAGATTGAGCTAGCTCCCCGGTGGAGATAGTCCTGAGGGTTTGTGCAAAGAGTTTTACGGCTCTTAAGTTTTGTGTAGTGGCAGTAAGCTCGCCTGCCTTGGCGAATAAATAGTCTCCTAGAAGTACGGCTTTATCCTCACCCCACACTTTGTATATCGTCGGCTTGCCCCGGCGGACCGCAGATTTGTCAATGGCATCATCATGTACCAGGGTAGCTATGTGCAGGACCTCGACGGCGGTTGCCATCGGTAAAAGAGTATTAATATTATAGTGGTAAAACTTACTCGATAGTAAAGTGAGCGCCGGGCGCATCCCTTTGCCGCTGTTACCCAGGCTGTGGCCCAGTAACTCAGCTAACCAGGGGGAATCGACCTTGCTGACTGATTCGAGTTCTTCCCCTACCTTAACCAAATCTTCCTGAACTGGTGCGTAAATGGTACTGAGCAGCAAGCTTTTCCTCCTCTAGTTGACTTGCCCTAGCCGTGCTGTTTCTTCGGCTACTAGTTCTTCATCTAATTTAGAAAACAGGGGCTCTGGGGGCAGTAATTTCTGCCCCGGTTGCGGTAAATGTAATTGCCAGCCATCGTCTGCGACACTACCCTTAAAACCAAGAAACTCGTGTAACCTTTGAGAGCTAAAGGGTAAGAAAGGATAGAGCGCTGTTCTAAGACCTGAGAGGACTGAGATGGCAATGTATAAGGCAGTGGCTGAAGCCTGCCTATTTTGTTTTATTATTTTCCAGGGAGATTCCTCATCCAGGTAGCGATTAGTCTCTTGGGCTAAGGACATAGCTGACCTTATTGCCTCCCTGAAATGACACTGGTAGAGAAGTCTATCCATAGTGTTAAGGGTGTTCTTGGTCTGTTCAATTAGGGCTTGGCTACGGCAATCAAGCTCTCCTGGTACCGGTACGCAGCCATCGAAGCTACGGTAGGTGAAGGTGAGCACTCGATGGACCAAGTTGCCATACGTAGCTACCAGCTCATCATTGTTGCGGCGCACGAATTCGTGCCAGGAGAAGTCAGTATCCCCTGTTTCTGGCATGTTTATCGATAGTAAATAACGCAGCGGGTCAGGCGCATAGCGGGATAGATAATCGGGTAGCCAAACTGCCCAGTTGCGACTGCTGGAAAGTTTTTTTCCCTCAATAGTCAAATACTCATTAGCAGGCACATCATAAGGCAGATTAAGCCCGCCGTAGCCCATCAACATTGCTGGCCAGATAATGGTATGGAAGGGAATATTATCCTTGCCGATAAAGTAGTAGCTCTTTACCTCTTTATCCTGCCAGAAATCACGCCACTTTTCGGTATTACCGGTGCTTTTAGCCCACTCCTTGCTGGCTGAGAGGTAACCGATAACGGCTTCGAACCAAACATAGATACGCTTGCCGGGATAGCCCTCAAGCGGCAGTGGTATCCCCCACTCTATATCTCGGGTGATAGCTCTATCCTTAAGCCCTCTCTCCAGATAACTCGTCGTAAAGTTAAGCACGTTGGGCCGCCAGTGCTTTTGCTTCTTAACCCAGGATAAGAGCTTGTCCTGAAAGGCAGTGAGCTTGAGAAAAAATTGCTCTGAGTCCTTGAACTCGGGTGTAGCACCACAGATGCCGCATCGTGGCTCGATCAGCTCTATGGAATTCAGCGGCTGGCCGCACTGGTCACACTGGTCGCCCCTTGCTCCGTTAAAACCACAATGGGGGCAAGTGCCTTCAATATATCGATCGGGTAAAAAGCGCTGGCAGGCGGCGCAGAAGGCTTGCTTAACGGTATTTTTATAGATATAACCTTTATTAAAAAGATTGAGGAAGATGTCCTGGGTCACCTCAGCATGGTTGGCAGTGCCGGTAGAAGTATATAGATCAAAGGTGATGCCCAGCTTTTGCCAGTCCTTGAGAAACTGTTGGTGGTACTTATCGGCTATTTGATCTGGAGTCTTGCCCTCGCGCTCGGCGCTAATAGTTATTGGCGTACCGTGTATATCCGAACCAGTCACCATTAATACCTCGTTACCCTTGATACGATGGTAACGGGCAAAAATATCCGGCGGCAAATATGCTCCGGCAATTTGACCTAAGTGCAATGGGCTGTTGGCATAAGGCCAGGCTACCCCAATGTAAATTCTTTCACCCATATCAGCTATCCTTGCTTAACGAAACTGTCTAATATTCTACCACAACTCAGAATCAGGGACTAACTCTTATTCAACAAAGAAGGTTGTCACTTGCTCTCCCTTTTCCTGCTTATAGCTGGCATAGCCTTTTTTGAGGCAGCAATCAATGCACAAACGCAATAAAGTATCTTCTGTCTCCTCAACAATTAAGTAACGCTCAGGGTATGGTATGATGCGGTGACACTTATCGCACTGGATTTCCCCTAAAGATATGCATCCACGACGCATTATTGACTCCTTTCTAAGCCATTTGGGTATTATTGGGAGCTTCACCGTGAAATCAACTCTACTCTTTTTTGAGTTGTCTCCTTTGCCCTTGATATATTTGATAGATGTAGAACTTCAAGATAATTTGAGCCAGGCCTGATATAGTTCTTTCTTCGATAGCCCCGTTTCTGAAGCTACTTTGGCTACTACTTCTTTAGCCGTTAACCCAGACTGGCGCATATTATGTAACTGCTGCTCAATATCCGGGGTTAGCTGTGGCTTATTCCCCTTTCTTTTGCCGTTAATAACTAGGGTGAACTCTCCTTTTGGTTGGGCGAAGTGTTCAATGGCTTGGCTTATTCTTCCCCGGAAAACCTCCTCATGAATCTTAGTTAGCTCACGACAAATAGCTATCTTTCTATCCCCCAGAACAAGCAGCATATCGTCTAGCGCTGCTAATAGCCGATGGGGTGATTCCAGAGTTACAATGGTTTCGTCTTTATCAGCAACAAACTCAAGCAGGTGCCGTCTGGCACTGGACTTGCGTGGTAGGAAGCCCAGATAGATAAACTTGTCTGTGGGCAGTCCGGAGATAACCAGCGCTGTGGTGACCACTGATGGTCCGGGGATAGGAACCACTGGGATACCTCGTTGGCTGGCAGCTACAATCAGTTCATAACCGGGGTCGGACATACCTGGCATCCCAGCATTAGAAACGAGAGCCACGTCACCATTACCAAGACAGCTTAAGATATACTCTAGCTTAGTCCATTTATTATACTCATGATAACTTGTCATCGGCGTTTTAATATCATAGGTGGCAAGTAGCCGTTTGGTCTTGCGGGTATCTTCGGCGGCAATGAGCTTCACCTCACGCAGCATGCGAAGGGCACGCAAGGAAATATCCTCTAAGTTTCCAATAGGAGTGGCCACAATATAAAGAGCCGGCATCGTTTCTACCAACTTAGTTATTATAACCTACCTCTTGGCTATCCGTCTACATTAACGGCGTCATCCAGTTATGTGATAGAATTGCTTGCCTCTTGGTAATATTTTGAAATAGGTGGAGTGTCAATATAAGTACACTCCCCTTAATCTGTGAATTGATTAGAATCTTTCAAAATTAGTGGTACAATTCATGAGCCAAGGCTGGGAATTTACTCTCAGCAAAGCGGGAGACGTGAAGTTTTCTGCATCAGGGTTCTTGTTTTCGATAGAATTGAGGTATTGAAACCAAGATTGTAGGGTAGGAAAAGACGACTGCCTTTTATCAGGGTCATCCCCTGACAAGATAAGAAACAGATAAACTTTAACCTTTAGCCAGATGGGCTTAACGCCAATATCCTGTAGTAAGCTGGTCTGATTAGCATGTCCCAGGTGTATGTCGCCAGCGACATTGAGACAAATAGGCCTCCGAGAATACCCGACACTTTAAGGGTCATTGCTCTGCTTTCTGGCACTTCTATTATAATCTCTTCTTTCTGCTAATGTCGTGCTTTTAACCAGGAGGTAAAGGTGGAAAAGACTTGGAAGCCTACAGTTGGCAGGGATTCTAAACATAATTGCTGGAGTGTTTATCTTACTTGGTGTCATTGGTGTGATTAGTGCAATTTTCGCCGTCGGTAGTGGTCTATATCTTTGGGGATTTGCACCAGAGGTATTCCCTGTAACACTTGGCATTGTGCAGACTATTTTGGTAATTGCCGCAATCTTTCTAGCCATAGTGGGTATTTTGCCGCTGTTATGTGGTATATATGCACTTTAGAGAAGAGAATGGGGATTGGGGCTTGTTGGTTCAAATTGCTGCCATCTTTGGCTCGACACCCCTATGAATAGCAGCTACCGTATTGATGGCTCTAGTCAAGGATGAGTTTGAATAGCTCTTAGACTCTAAAAACAGCTGTGCCAAGCGAAGAAACGCTGCAGGAATTCCATTTAATGAGCTCGACCAATCTGCTTACCCACAAAGAAGGCAATGCCAAGCAACACCAATGCTCCCAGTCCTATCAACAGATATTTCAACCAGCCCGCCATGGCGGACACAAAACCAATATTGAAAGACCTGACACTTGTCCACCTGCTATCGTTTCCAGCGCCGTCCACTGCCTTAACACGCCACCAGTAGTTAGCTGCCTTTTGGGTTGACTCCAGCATTTCGTCCTCAGTTTGAGACATGGTGTATTGTGATTCAACTAGCCCCTGCTTCTCTATTACCATGTCAGCGAAGCCCTTATCTCTGGCAATCTGCAATACGAAGGTTACACTGCTGGGGTCTGTAACATCCTTCCAATCAAAAGTGACTGGCCGTTCTGGTTTAGAATCTATTGCTGGCAAGATTGGCTGCGGTGTTGTTGGTGCTACCGATTCCATGAAAAAAGTGACCTGTAGATGGTTAACACCATCAGTGACACTTATGATGTTCTCCCCGGATTTCATCTCGGGAATCTCGAAGGCATAGGAGAAGGAGCCGTCGTTTTCACTGATTGTGCTAAACACTGTTGCCGTATCAGTGTGAATTATGGTTATCGTGGAATTAGGTTTGAAGTCAGTGCCGTAAATTGTCACTTCCATGCCAACATAGCCGGGTGATGTCTGGCTGGTAACTGGGCTGATACTGATATCATTAGATAAGGTGAACTCAAACTTACCTGAGTTACCATCCTCATCTTTTGCCTCAACAACGTAGGTGCCTGCTTCCACACCGGGTACATTAAAGGAAATACTCAAATTGCCATCGTTATGGGTCTGGCCGGTTGCTATCTCCTTACCACCAAAGGTAACGGTAACACCAGCACTAGCGCCGAAACCCGTGCCGCTAATCGTTACCCTATCACCAATTATTCCTGAAGTGGCACTAATGGCTGATTCCGGCTCTACAGTAAACTGAGCCTTGGCCTCATCCTTACCAATCTGAATTCTTATGGTGTAGTCGCTGGCAGGAGTCTTAGGAATCATGATGGTGAGTTCAAATTCCCCATCGTCATCAGTTTCATCATCACCACTGGCTATGTCAATCTCATCAACATAGAAAAATACCTCTATGTCTTCCTCTCTTTCAAAACCCATGCCTTCAATCCCAACTTCAGTGCCCGTTGGTCCCTTCATTGGGTCCACCTCTGTAAGCCCCCTGACGGTGAACTCTTCCTTAGCTAGTATGCTGCCCTCTTTTCTCTCGGTGACATAGACAAAGTAATCACCAGCACTAACCGTTTCCGTTTCATCACCATCGATGAGTTCGCCAGGTACCAGGAAAGAACAAGTTATTTTACCTCCGTCTTCAAGCGACAACGTGGCATACGTTGTTCTTACCTCTTCCCAAACATCAAGGTCGTCAATATCATCATCTATGTCGGCTTTCTCACTGGAAAAGTAGATGTAGACCTTGTCCCCTGAAGAGTAACTAGAGCCGGTAACCGTAATCTTGTCGCCGATCGCGCCTTCGCTACGGCTAAGATCAAGAGTCTCTCTAGACAGAGCTGTTGAGGCAGGCAATACCATTATCAATAGAAGCAGGATAAGGAAAATTGCCAGGACACGGAGAATCTTATAGTGTTTCATTACATAAGACCCCCTTCATTTACGCCTTATGGAGAGGTAGATTTTTATCATGTATGGTACTAAGCTCAACTACAGTCTTGTCTTCTTGGGTCATTTCACATGTTGGAGCCTTATTATAGACCTTTTGAGGAGTTTGTCAATAGCTCCAAAATGACACACGAATGTATGGACGTACAGGTAACAATCAGCCAGAAGATACGATCGCAATTCCCCATATAAATTTGACATAGATAACTGTAAACGTTAGTATTTATTAGTTTTGAATCAGAGATTTGTAACCTTTAGGTATTGAGGTGATTAAAGTGACGCAAGTTGGCATTGTTACCGACAGTTCATGTTGTTTACCCCCTGAATTAATCAAGGAATACGACATCCGGGTAGCTCCTCTTGGTCTGGTGATTGATGGCAAAGCCCATCGGGACCAGGTGGACATTACATCCAAGGAATTCCACCGGATCTATACCAGCCTGAAGGACATCCCGACCACCAGCGCTACCCCTATCGGAGAATTCGTTGATATCTTTACTAAGCTTGGCGAAATCACTAACAATATTCTTTGCGTTGTTCTATCCAAAGGGTTAAGTGCCACCTGGGAGTCTGCCAATAAAGCCCGGGAGATATCATGTGAGAAAAAGCCTGGGATTAATATTGAAATTATTGATTCGAAGACCACAACCGGCGCTCTGGGCTTCATTGTACTGGAAGCGGCTCGGGCAGCACGCGCCGGTAAAGAGTTTAATGATGTGGTTCAGGTAGCCCAGAATATGGTGTCAAGGGTTAAATTTATTCTTGCCCTGGACACATTGAAATACCTGGTTAAGAGTGGCCGTGCACCCAAGGGTGCCCTGGTGGCTAGTCTGCTACAGGTTAAACCTATTGTGGGTATGGTTAGTATGACCGGTCTTGTCGAATCTCTGGGGAAGACTATCGGTAAACGTAAAAGCCTTCTCAGGGTGACCGATATGATTAAGGAACACGTAGATACACGCAAGCCGCTGCATCTTATCGTACACTACTCTAATGATATTACCGATGGAGAGAAACTCAAGGAGTTAATTACATCTCGTCTTAAATGTGAAGAAATCTACATGACACCAATAACTCCTGTTGTGGGGTGTACCGGCGGGCCTTTGGCTGGGATTGCTTTCTATTCCTGATATTAGAACTTGATTAAATTTAATACTGCTACCAGCCTAACGGTGTTATTGTCAACTCAAGGGATATGCAGTATATCCGTATGTCTTTGACCCTAAGGGTAGATTTCTGTGGGTTTTCCCCGTGATTATTAGGAAGGAGTATTCATTTTGGTATTAGCAGAAAACACGAAGGAGAAAGAAGATATCAATATAGTTATTATCGGTGGTACAGCCTGTGGCCCAAAGGCTGCGGCTAGGGCACAACGGCTTAACCAAAAAGCCAAAATAACTATTGTGGAGCAGATGGGAGAATTATCAACGGCTACCTGTGGTTTACCCTATTATGTCTCCGGAGTAATCGATAGTGAGGAAGACTTAGTTAGACGAGGGCATGATTTCTTCAGGAACGTACTGGATATTGATGTGCTTACTCGTACTAAAGCTCTGGCTATCAACCGGGAAGCCCATGAAGTTGAGGTTCTAAATTTGAAGGAAGATCGTGTCTCCACTATTGGATACGATAAACTGGTATTAGCCACTGGTAGTAATCCGTTGATGCCAGATATTAAAGGAAAAGAGCTTGGTGGTATCTTTCACCTGACAAAGATAAAAGAAGCCAAGGCAATTCGGGAACTACTAACATCTCGCAAAGTTAAGAAGGCGGTTATTATTGGCGCTGGCCTTATTGGTTTGGAGATGACTGAAGCACTTGTTTCCCAGGGTGTAGAGGTTACCGTGGTAGAAGCCTTAGGCTGGGTTTTCCCAACCCTCCTTGATTTTGAGACGGCTGCCTATGTTGAAAGACATCTGCGAGACAAAGGTGTAAATTTGCTTCTCGGGCAACGTGCCGTTGGGTTTGAGGGCAATGGAAATGGTTGGGTACACGGGGTTATCACTAAAGATACTAGGCTTGAGGCTGATCTGGTGTTGCTGGCTCTTGGTGCCAGGCCAAATGTGCAGCTGGCCTGGGATGCTGGTCTAACCATTGGGGCTCTAGGAGGTATTTCTGTTAACCAGTACCTTCAGACGGATGACCCGGATATCTATGCTGGTGGAGACTGTGTGGAGAATGTCAACCGGATTACCCGGCAGAAAATGCTTGCTCCTATGGGGTCTACAGCCAACAAGCATGGTAGGGTTATTGGAACAAACGTTGTTGGTGGTTGTGAAAGCTTTCCCGGCGTGCTGGCTACCGCCGTTGCGAAAGTATTTGACTATAATGTAGCGCGGGTTGGTCTTAACGAGTTGCAGGCGTGTGAATTGGGCTATGATGTACTAACTTGCCTTGTTCCAGGGTATGAATATGCCACCTATTATCCTAATGGTAAAGAACTTTTAGTGAAGCTTGTGGTGGAAAAATCAAGTGGCAGGCTATTGGGCGGACAGGTGGTAGGACCGGGCGAGACTGCAAAACGGATCGACGTACTGGCTACCGCGTTAACATTCGGTGCTACCGTTGATGATATGGCTAATTTTGATCTGGCTTATGCCCCACCGTATAACAGTGCTATGGATCCATTGCATAATGCCGCTAATGTCATCCGTAACAAGCAATCGGGTTATGCCAGGACGTTGACGCCCATGGAGGTCAAGGACAAGCTTGATGGTAGCAATGATTTCGTCTTCCTGGATGTCCGATCGCCGGGTGAGTGGGATGTCTGTCGTATAGAAGCACGACAGGCTAATTTGATACCTCTGAGCGAGCTTCGAGCTAGATTAGACGAGCTTTCCCAGAGTGTAGAAATAGTAACCTTTTGCCAGACAAGCTCACGTGCCTATCAAGCGCAGCGAATATTAGAAGGTGCTGGCTTCGGGAACATCAAATTTATGGACGGCAGTATTGCTGCTTGGCCTTATGAAATCACAGGCGTAAGATTAGGCTATGATGAGTAAGTATTATCGAATTTTAGCTATCACCGCCGTTATAGCTGTGGTTAAGTGACCCTTGTGACAGCTCTTAGATTATTGCTCTTAGTACACCGAGAACGCCTCCTAATGCTGCCATGAAGAAAGCAAAAAACCGCCACTTGATGGATATTCTACGCCCCCCCTTGTCTAACAGGCCTAATCAGTAAGAGCTTACAGCTATTGCTTCAACTGCCCGTGTTGCTGTCACCACTATTCCTCGCCGCTAAAGGGTGGGTACTCATCGCGCAAGAAGCTCAAATAAGCGCCGACTCTCCAACTCCAACGATAAAACCCGACAACAAAATCAAACATACCCTTGGGGAATTTACCGGTGAACAGGATTGCCCAGAAGCTGATAAAGAGCACTACCCCTACCGCGATTTCATATAGCATAAGTATAATTCCATGAGGGATGCCGACATAAAGCTAGCCAAAAAGTGCCTTCGGCACCACCAAACCACGGGAGAGTTTTTCCGGATACTCTACTGTTAAAACTGCTGGACGGGTCATTCTATATCACCTCCATGCTCTTAATCTTAGTGGAGAGATTCTATGTCCCAAACATGGAGATGTCAATACTTAGCCGAATTTTCAACTTTTCGTCAGGATGTTTCCTGTATGTTTGTGGCATGAGGAATATAGTCAGGACTTTGGGGAGGGAAGTTGTCTTAGCACTGCAGCTAGTATTAAACCGACGGTAGCAATAACAGCGCAGATCAAGAATGCCACTTGGTAACTATTAGTAGCATCAAAGATATAACCGGCCACGAGTGGCCCAACAGCTGACCCAATTGCAAAGCCACTACCAATAACTCCAAAAATTAAACCGTGTGAACGTAGCCCAAAAAGAGACGCAACTAATGGCGAAAGCGGTACGTCACAACTTCCATGGGCAAAGCCATAGACAGCCGCAAACAGGTATAGTGTCCACGTCTCTCTAGTTAGTACAAGCCCGAGTAGGGCGCCTGCCATCAGAAGAAAGCCGATAATAAGAGCTTGTTTGCTTCCGATTCTATCAACAACACTGCCCATTATCAGTCTGCTAGCAGTACTCACACCGCCAACAGTAGCTAAGATATTGGCAGCAGTGGTAGCTGTAGTCCCCAATTCAATGGCGTGTGGAGCAATATGCACCACGATAACATAGGCACAAAATCCAGCACAAAAACATATGCCAAAAACAAGCCAGAACTGCTTAGTAAAAACCGCTTCTTTGAGGAAGAACCCTTGAAACACTGGTTCCAAGCTTGTAGTTGCTCTTGTATGAGCTCCGTCAGGCAATTGCCCTACTTGGACTGGGTCTCGCTTTAGGAGTTGAGCAGTTGAAAGAACGACGAATGAAACTGTGATGCCTATTATGATGTAAGATAAGCGCCAATCGTACGTGGAGATTAACCAATTAGCTACTGGCGGTGCAATCAAGGTACCTATGCTTACACCGGAGACGACGATGCCTGTCATCATGCCTCTTCTCTTGACAAACCACCTAGCAACAGTTGATACCATTGGTATATAGAAGCCACCCATACTAATGCCTATCATTACCCCATAGAAAAGATACAGTTGCCAAGCAGTACTAATCTGTGACATTAGCAGGGCGCCGCAAGCTGTCATCACCAATCGGGAACCGAATCTATCATTAAGCCTTCCCATAACAATAGAAAACAAGCCATGCATAATCCAAGAAAGGGAAAAGGCGCCTGCAGTTATGGCTCTAGTCCAGCTAAATTCATTCAATAGTGGGGTAAAGAAAATACCAAACGTACTGTTTGCACCAAAGCCGACCAGTACTATAAGGAGGGCAACTGTAACCACAATATAACCATAGAAGAATCGTGGTTTGTCCCCATAGGGCTCTTTGTGTTTCATACCAGTCATTATAGACCTCTAATATGTAGCTGGTTTGAGAGCCTAGTGAAAAAGATTACCATGGTTACTAGAGTCCAATTATAACATAGTAAGGTCTCAATCTGGATATGTACCCTGTGGAAACATACAGGTTGTTAAAGCAATGGTCAGCGTATAGGAAACAGAATGCATCCAGGATAAGGCGCAGTCCCTTCCTCGTGTCTAGTTACTTATAAGTATGGCAGTTTACTTAAGAGTCTTAGGGGGAGCTCCAGAGAGATAGACTGCAATCATTGCTATAATGCTGACTATAATGCTCGTTAGAAAAGCAGCAGAGTAGCTTTCGTTAATATCGAATATCCACCCACCGTAAATCGGACCTATTGCACCTCCAAGACATAGCATGAAAGAGGAAACACCATAGATAACGCCGAAATACTTTTTGCCAAAATGATCAAGCAGGAGTCCTGGGAATATTGGTGTCGCCCCACCTATATTAATCCCGATGAGAAGAGAATAGATATAAAGCATGGTCAAATTTGTGGTTCTCATAAGCACAATAAAGGCTACTATCTGGAGAAAGGTTCCCATCATAAACACATATCTTTTGTCCAATAAATCACCGAGCCTCCCAAACCCTAGGCGCGCGGGGATGCTGAAAACAGCAAGTAAACCCACAGCTCCAGCAGCGGCCACTCTCTCGATTCCCACATCCACCGCAAAGGCTACTTGATGGATCAATCCTGTCATATAAGCCCAAACCCACAGCATACTCCCAATCGATATGAGCCAGAAAGCTCGTCCTTTTACTGCCCTACCAAATGTGATTCCCTCTATTAGCACTCCGTCTGAGCTAACATCCTTTTCTTGCTTCTCTACAGATGTAGGCCTCCTCTCTTCAGGAGTTCGCATAATGATAGCACTTATCGAGACCCCGATAAGAGTTACTATGGCGGCTAAAAAGAGAAAGCTAGTTTGCCAGCCATACATGGAAATAAGCCAGCTTGCAAGTGGGGGTAGGACGGCGCCACCGGCACCCATTCCTATTGTAGCTATACCTAAAGCCGTACTCCTTCTTTTTACAAACCAACTTCCCACGGCTGCCATATTAGGGACTAAGTCTATACAAACGATGCCAAGAGAAAGGACTAGCCCATAATAAGCATAGAACTGCCATGGCTCAGTAACAGTAGAAAGCAGGACAAATCCGATGCCTGCTACTACGCTCCCTAAAATCATTATTAACCTTACCCCTATTTTGCCAACAAGTATGCCGATAAGTGGGCAAAGTGCCCCTACAACGAACGTACCTATTGAGAGGGCGGCGGCTGTCTCAGCCCTGGACCATTCCATATCCTTCAACATTGCCTCAAAAAATACAGGGAAAGCATAGAAGTAGGTTCCCGTGGTACAAAACAA
>CAZNEL010000026.1:0-15456 GCA_964572285.1 uncultured Dehalococcoidales bacterium
TCTGTGTCCACAATGTAAAATCAGGATTGTCCAACAAGGTAATTCAGAGCTTAGGGGGTTGGGAAACTCCCGATATGGTTAGCCACTATGCAGCAAGCCTGACCTTTGATGATGTTTTGAAGCTATACAAAGTTGTGAAGATTGATGCCTAGGTAGCAGGTATTCAAAGCTAAATTGTTCACAAGGTAAAGCTCATTGTTCACAATAAAGCAAAGGGAAACTGAAGTATACATAGTCAATAACTCCACTTATTAGTCTTATTACTCAAAGGCATAGGGTGATATCCCCTAGGGCACTGGTTCGACATGAGTCTAGTAACCGATAGTTAGTCTCGTATAAAAATCCCAATTTTAGTTAATTCTTGATGATACCCATCTATTCATTCGGATATAGGGTTCTTACAAATAATGACAATACTATAGCTGTGTAACTGAAAGGATATTTGGTCAGAGGCTTCGCTCCCAGTGTGTGACCAGTGGTAGAATACCCAAGGGCCCTACTGGCTACTAAAGTTTGTTTTACGAAGGCTTTAGGATGGTAGAAAAAGCAGATCCAACGCTTAGTCTTGATATTATGTCAAGTATCTGAGGCTACCCTAGTATTATTGCCGCCACCAGCACTCTGAGTTTTCTCCTCATTCCTGATTCGGTTCTATCTCAGCACCCAGGACTTCATCTACTATCTATGCAAACAGTTTATCCCCAACCTTATAGCATTCCTCAATCTTCAACCCGAATGAAGTTGCTTACCTCTTTAACCATACTTAGCTGTGCCAGTATGTTAAGAGCCGGCTGCATGGCTGATTCCTTAGCCGGGTGTGTCATAATAACAATCTCAGCCGTCTGAGCCAAACTATCAACCTCCTTTTGGATAACCGAGGCAATACTAATTAGATGGTCACCTAAAACCTTAGAAATTTGAGCTAAGACTCCAGGGCAATCAGCAACATTGAGTCTCAGGTAGTATCTGGTTTCAACCTCAGACATAGGTTTGATGCGTTTACCTGCTTCTAGCTTCCACCTTACCCGACTGCCAACGCCAAGAGTTATATCCTGGGCGGCAGAGACAATATCAGCAATAACAGCACTACTGGTGGCTGATGCACCGGCACCCTCGCCAAAGAAAAGTACCTTGCCAACAAGGTCGCCTTCAACAAGAACAGCATTATAGACGCCATCAACCTTAGCCAAAAGGGAGTCTTCGGGAATAAAAACAGGGTGAACCCGCACCTCGACTGACTTATCATCCTGCTTGGTAATAGCCAGCAATTTTATGGCAAAGCCTAGCTCCTGAGCATAACGAAAATCACGGCTGCTCAGTCGTGAAATCCCCTCGCGGTAGATATCCTCAGGCCGAACGTGGCTGCGAAAGGCTAGTGATGCCAGAATAGCCAGCTTATAGCTAGCATCTATCCCCTCCACATCATTTTCTGGATTAGCTTCAGCATAGCCTAACTCTTGGGCTCGGCTAAGTGCTGAGGAAAAGTCAACTCCATCCCTTGCCATCCGAGTAAGAATATAATTAGTAGTACCATTTATTATAGCGTAAATACCATTTATCTTATTAGCTACCAGGTCATATTGAAATGGAGTAATCAGTGGGATACCACCACCCACACTGGCTTCATAGTGCAGGCCTACATCATTCTGTTGAGCTAAAGCCAGTAGTTCGGCACCATGCTTGGCAATAAGCTCTTTATTAGAGGTAACTACATGTTTACCGCTTGATATTGCTCTCTCTAAATACTGTAGGGCCGGGTTCTCACCACCGATAGCCTCAACAATAATATCTATCCCCGGGTCAGCAAAAAAATCATCAGTATCAGTGGTAAAAAGCTGAGGGTCTATCTCTTGCGCCTGTGACCTAGCTAAATCTGCCGCCAGTATCTTTATCTTTTGCAAAACTACCGGACAACCAACCTGCTCAGCCAGGACCGATGCCTTATCCCTTAAAACCCTAGCCACTCCTCCCCCCACCACTCCTAGCCCCATTAACCCTACCCCAATACTTTGCTTTCTCATTGCTTTAACCCCCCGGTTTAATTCTAGTTCCCCATAACTCTCTCCACCGCCCATGCTTTCATCTCACTATCCAGATAGTCCTCAACCTTATTCTCCGGATCATTCCGCAGTGCTTTAACCCACTCAGTAAAAGCCTCGGACTTCAGCAAATCCCTATCACTATCCTCAATCTGTCTATTATCATCCTTATCCATAACCTTTACCAGCCAATAACCCTCTTTGGTCACCGCAGTATCATCACGTATTGGCTCACTTACCGTTTCCAGCTCCAGTTCAGGGTCGAAAACAAACTCACTGAGAGCTAAACTCATCATATCCGGAGTCACACCAGTCACCTCACCACCGTTATCCTTAGTTTCATGCTGGGAAAACTCCTGAGCTAAAATAGCAAAATCATCACCAGCTTCCAGCTTAGTCCTCACCTCCTGTGCCTCTTCCTCACTACCCAATAGTATTACCTGAACATCAGCTTCCTCCGGCTCCACCTCCCTGTCTAGAACTTTGACTATCCAGTAGCCAACGCCTTTGATTACTTCCTCATCATACATTGGTTGGCTTAAAACATTTACTTCAGAACTGAAGGCATACTCATCAACTATAGAAGTACCCAACAGAGTAGTTAAAATGTCTTCTGGTCGCCAGCCCAAATCACCATTTTTCTCTTCGGAAAGATTCGCTAGAGAAAACTCTCCCGCCAGTTCAGTAAAACTCTCACCACTTTCCAGTCTGAGTCTAATCTCAGTTGCTTGACTCTCACTCTCCAGCAGCATCGCTATTATATGTCTCTGCTCAGCATAAACTGGCACCTGCTTGCCAAAATACTCATCCCTTAGTTTATCTACCAACATTGCTGCCCTAACGAAATCGCGATAGTCTTTACTTAGAGGAGGATTAAGGCTCTTAAGCTCTTTATCAACTTCATCTTGGTTAACACTGATACCCAGTTCCACAGCCTCCTGCCTTATTAGCTCGTTTTGCTCGATAACTGGTACCACATCATCAGCTAGGCTATACATGTAATAGATAGGCTGACCTTGCCCATAGAATTTTAGCGCCTTTATGTAGTAATCCATGTTGAATCTGGTGCCATTGACGCTAATTACAGCTTGATGCAATGGCTGGTACTGGTTAATATACCATCCGGCTCCTACAATAATCAAAACAGCCGCAATAATAAAAATCCCCACGCCAAACAGAATATGCTGCCTTCTCTTCTGTTGCTGCCAATGGGCAAGCTGGTGCTTGGTAATCTCTCGCCGGGGTTTTTCTCTACTCTTTTTAGCCAAATTCCAGTCCTTTCTACAAAAACTCATAAAAGTGAATCACGCGAAAACAGGATTTTTCCACGAATACTTATTTACCCTATATTTATACCGCAAAAGCGTAAAATTATCAAATCTAACGAGGAGAGGAAGTGGAACAGGTAAAACCGTTGTTGTTCTTGGACATAAATTATGCTAGTATGTTGGAGTAAGGGAAAGTAAGGCGGGGCGTAGCGCAGCCAGGTAGCGCACCTGAATGGGGTTCAGGTGGTCGCCGGTTCGAATCCGGCCGCCCCGACCACTTTTTATAGCTAATTTCCATCATTTTTTCCAATCCTCTAGTAAGCATAACTAATATAGCTACCAGATAGCTAACCAACGGACAGACCCAAAGCCTCTTTTTCAATGTTGTGATTAACCACCAAGTCTATTGATCTTCTGTATACTGAACACCCAAGACTTTCTTAGCAATTTCCCCCATATCAACTGTGCCAGATGAGAGCGTTACAGCAAACCTTTCCCCGTGAGGAACACTTTCCATTCCCGAATTGCTCTACGAGCAAGCTCAAATGCGTCCTCCCAGCGATCTTCATTACCTGGATTGTCTTTGTAGACACGAGTAACACTAAAAATGACAGGCAATCCGCTAGAGTGGTTATGGTTTCCCTTCCAAACCAACTGCGTGTTCTCGCGCTTTGGGTTGTCAACCCTTAAATGCTTTTTTCTCGTTTCCAGGTCACCACATGCGTTAATATGTGATGCCTGAGAAGACCCCAGCAGATTGTTGATGTTCTGGCCCAAGATACTGGTCGACGTATCATTGACCAACCAATCTTTCAGATTCCAAATTTCACCAATCACGTTCTCAATGCTGTCTTTACACTTGTTGTCGGAACGGTACGCTGTAACACATTCTCTTTTACAAGTGTCGAACTTGCTATTGATGCTATGCCACTTTTCCTTCCAACTGGCCATGCTCATATTACTCCGATGGTGACAATACCTGTACCAATGCCGAAAAAGCCTTTTTGAGCAAGCTAATTCCAGCACTGCTTTGGCTTTAGGGCAAGGCCCCCTTTTGGAGCAGCATGTGACAACATGACGGATTAGCTAAACATTTTCCTCTAGTACTACCGCGGTTAACCAGTCTGGCCGGTTTATCTATTTTATTTTCACCGGCAGACCAGCCATCATCAGGTAAACATCATCAGTGTTCTGCGCCAGTATCCGGTTAGCTTTACCCAGGAGATCTCGATATAAACGGCTCATATTACTTGCGGGTACAAGCCCCTGGCCAACCTCGTTGGTAACAACTATAAATCCAGCCTCTGCTTGGTTGATGCAATCTACCAGCGAGCCGATTTCGGCCATAACGTCTTTTTCAATGAGTGAAGGCTCGCTCAGTTCCCCACCAGAGTTGAGATATTTATTAAAGACATTATTAACAAGGAGGGTAATGCAATCAATGATCACAGTTGGTGTTGCTCCTATCTCTTGTTGAATCCGATCACCGACAAGAGTAGTGGCTTCAAGTGTTTCCCATGTATCCGGTCTTGCCCTCCGGTGGGCCTCAATACGCTGCCGCATCTCTTCGTCACCAGCCTCCGCAGTAGCCACAAATAGCACCGGCTGCGGTGACTTCAGGGCAAACTCTAGTGCATAATCGCTTTTACCGCTGCGGGCCCCACCGATTATAAGCGTATGTCTCATCTTCCAGCCATTCCTCATTTACCTCTCAAGTCTGCTCTTACAATCTCCAGAAACCAGTGCCCATCTCTCAAGGTTTTTGCGGTTTCCTGTATCTCTACATGCTTCTGAAATATGGGACCGTCAACCACCAGCGTATGGTACTCTCCAGCCTCACCACATGGAGTAATGTTACTCGTCTTACGAAGCTCGGTCAACTGGTTGATGAAATCAAGGTCTATCCTTCTTCCAAGCCATTCCTCGCCGAGCATATCGGCTTTTGTGACAATGATAACGGCTTCAAATCCCAGGCTGATAAAATGCTTCAGAATCTCGCCTTGTCTCTTTCCCCACAAGGGCAAATGCGGGGTGATATCAACCATACGACAAACGCGTTCTATCCATTCCCGGTGCTCATCCAGATCAATATCGCCAAAGACACCCTCGCTAATCCCCTGTTGTTTGAATGAGCGGAGCAACTTCTTAAACTCGTCTTCATAGGTGCCCCATGTGGCTTTTCTTTGCAGTAGGGGTATACCGACTGCCTGGGATTGAAGCTGTAATATCTCAGCGGATAGTCCGTGAGTCCGTGAGTGCGTACCATCCTCGGTCAACATATTAGCCAAATACTGGATCTCCAATCCATCTGCCATTGCCTGATGACAGGCCAGGCAGCAGTCCTTACCACCACTCCAAGAAATAAATGCCTGGTTCAATTTAACCTCCTTTACATTTCAGATGAGAAACATCATTTAATGAGTTCAGTATGACTACCTCAGGGTAGGTCTCGACTACGCTGACTGATGCCAGGTCAAGACGTATTTGACGCCAGTGCCGCAACTCTACACCCAATAAATTGCAGATGAGCAGCCTCAACACTCCACTGTGGGCGACGACCAGTATCGTCTCCTCATTGGCATATTCTTCGAGTCTGTGTAGAAACCGGCTTACACGGTTGTTTAAGTCGGCAATGCTTTCGCCATCGGGGAATCGAAAGCTGATGTCCCAGCTGGACCAAGACCTGACTAAATCCGGGTATTTTCGGCTGATTTCCCCATAGGTCAGCCCCTCGAAGCTACCGAAGTCAACTTCCTGCAACTCGTGGCAGGAAGTAACAGTGAGCTCGTGCCGGGAGGCAATTACCTGCGCCGTTTGGAGTGCCCGGTGCAGGTCACTGGAATAAACAATGGAGATATCTTCTGAAGCCAGCCTATCACGCAACCGTTCTGCCTGGCGAAGGCCAACATCACTCAGTTCGACGTCAGTCCGCCCCCAGAACCTTCCGGTACTGTTCTCCTTGGTTTCACCATGTCTTGCCAAAAGCAATCTAGCCAATGCTACCTCATGATTATAACAACTCTAAATAGACAAACAGATTGATCACAATAAGCACACTGACTTCGGCAATCTCATTTATGGCACCGTAGTTATCGCCGGTCAGTCCAGCGAAGGTCTTCTTAAAATAGGCAGCCAGTACTGTCGTGATAATCAAGACGATGGTCAGTATAACCAGACCGATAAGTTGCATGGAAACTACGGCTATCGCTATTGTGATAATTGTGGCCACAATAAGCCCAGGCCATCTGGTTCCTTCTTTGAATGCCTTGCCCAGGCCGGATGGGCGAGCGTAGGGGTAAGCGAAAATTGAGTAGACCATCGCCCAGCGGCCCGCCACCGGCATCAGCACCAGAGAGGCCATCATGAATGTTCCGGGAATACTATTCAGCGAAACGTACTTTACCAGCAATATCAGTACGATACCGATAGCGCCGAAACCACCTACCCGGCTGTCACGCATTATCTGCCATCTATCCTCCACTGCCTTGTGGCCGGCTAAGCCATCGCAGGTATCAGCTAGACCATCCAGATGCAGAGCACCGGTCAGAATTACTAGCACCACCAGCAACAGAGTATTGACAATACCCGGCGGCAGGGCCAGTCCGAAAAGCCAACTCAGGCTGGCCAGAATTAATCCGATAATAAGACCGATTACCGGAAAGTAACCGATGCTATTCCCTATCTGCACTTTCCGAGCGTCACGTCGCCACGGAATTGATATTATTGTCAGGAACTGTAAGGCAGTCAGAAACATGCTCAATTTTTCAATTATCTCCTTCTGATACACCTGCATCAGCGAAAGTAGCCATCTCAGCTAAAATCCTGGCAGCCGTCTCTGATAAGAAGATACCCAGAGCAGCACCGGTCCCCTCGCCTAAACGCAAGTGTAAATCGAGTAGAGGTTCCAGTTCTAGATGTTCCAGCATTATCTGGTGACCGGATTCCACGGAAAGATGAGCGGCAATGAGATAGTCTTTTACCTGAGGTGCCAGACCGGCAGCGATGAGCGCTGCCGCCCCCGATATGAAGCCATCAATAACAACCGGAATGCGGTTGGCGGCAGCACCGAGTATGACTCCAGCCAGCCCCCCAATTTCGAAACCACCTACCTTGGCAAGTACTTCGAGAGGTTTGCTGGGGTCAGGATGGTTGGTGGCCAGGGCTCGTTTGATTACCCTTATCTTATGGGCCAACTGCTCATTGGTAAGACCGGTACCCCGTCCGGTGACTTCATCCACATTTTTACCTGCAATAACGGCACAGATGGCGCTGCTGGGTGTAGTGTTGCCTATACCCATATCACCGGTACCGACAATATCCAGTCCCTTAGTCGCCTCAGCATTTACTAGCTCTATGCCAGTTTCTACTGCTATCTGTGCCTGTTTTTCGGTCATAGCCGGACCTACGGCTATGTTTCGGGTACCATAGCCAACCTTCTTTACCAGCAGGTTCGGGGAGCTCTCCAAATCGGTGGCCACTCCCATATCAACCGTGACAATTCTAACCCCCACCTGGCGGGCAATTACATTAATGCCAGCGCCGCCATGAACGAAGTTAGCGACCATCTGGGCGGTAACCTCTTGAGGCCAGTTGCCAATCTTCTCCGCGACAACCCCATGGTCTCCGGCCAGGGTGAAAACGGCCTTGTCCTTTATCTGTGGTATGGGTCTACCCTGAATACCGGCCAGCTGGACGGACAAAGCTTCCAAACGGCCCAGACTGCCTGGTGGCTTAGTCAGGATATCCTGTCTGGCTTGGGCTTCAACCATCGCCTTCTTGTCCAAGGGTCTTATCATTTCTATCGTGCGAGATAGTTTCTCCGGCATTTCGATTCCTTTCCACATCTACTATTCCAATTACGCTTTCACTGCGGTAATATACGGAGAAATAAGCGAGTTATTACTATATGGGGTAAGCTCCGCATATTCTGCAAAATGAGCTTTCTTCTTCAACATTTACGCCGCAATCGGGACACGTTTTCCGTCCGCTGTCATCAGCACAAGGTACGCCTATTAGTTCTCGGTAAATCCGGTAGTAAAAAAGGTGCTCCTTACTCCTGACAGTAACTCTGTCCTCAGCGAGATATCTGGCCTTCTCTTTGGCGTATTCAAGGTCTGAAATTCGTGCGTCCATGACCGACGGAAGTACGGTAGTCCCGCTGCCGACTTCAAGAGGCGCCTTTACCCTCCACAGCAGTTTCGGCGGCACGATATTTTCGAAGGCCTTGCGCAGAACCCACTTTCCCCACACCTGCCCCCTTTCATATCTGACCATTAACCCGGCATCCAAAGCTTCTGCGAAAGCTCTAAACTCAGTGTCCAGAAAGGGTAGTTTGACCTGCAGGCCCATTGACTCGGCTAGGGGTACCGAGGAGAATCTCATATTAGACCATAACTTGCCTAGCGCTGCCTTCAACTGCTCCTTGGTGAGCCCGAAGAGGAAGCTGTATCCACCGAAGAGTTCATCACCCCCATCTCCAGTCATAACAGTCTTTATGCCCCGGTCTTTTGCCACCTTCAGTGCAATATAAGCAGCGGCGCTGTTGCGGATTTCCATTGGGTCGAATGTCTTCAGAACCATGATTACGGCCCTTATGGCCTCTTCCAGTTCGCCGTTATCAAAATAGTGAACGTAATGGTTCAGTTCCAGATTGCGGGCGACTAAATTGGCATACTCGACATCCGGTGTCGGGGCGTCGCGAAAGGCAACCGTGACGCAGTTTGGCTTTACCCACTTGGCAGCAATATAAGCCAGTAAAGCCGTGTCCAGTCCTCCTGATAACAGAAGCCCATCGGACAGGTTTCTTCTTACGCTTTCTTCGAGTGCCCGTATAACAGCCTCATAAACGGAACCCCCTTGGTCTATGATATTAGCTTGGGACATCTATCTCTCCTTTACTCACCAATGTCTCGATAGTAGCGATAAGCCTCTGGCATTCGGGCAGGGTACGTGTGCCGATACGGACATACTCTGGTAACTGGAAAGATGTGCAATCTCTCACTAGGATGCCGTGCTTTAGTAAAGCAGAGCGGAACGACCTGGCATCTCCTACCATTACCAGAAAGAAGTTTGTATCTGAGGGCAGCAACTGGAAGCCAAGCCGGGAAAGTCCATTGGTGAGATAACGCTTAGCCTTCCTTATTTTTTCCTTGGTCTGTTCAAAGTAGTCGGTATCCCCTAGTAACAAGCCTCCCACTTTCTGTGCTATGGCATTAACATTCCAGGGCGGGCGAACCCGCCGGAGGTTATTGGTAATCTCCAGGCTAGCAATAGAGTAACCGAGACGTAGACCGGCCAAGCCATAGTCCTTAGTCATCGAGCGCAGGATTACTATATTCCCCCGGGAATAAAGGTCGGCCGATGGCCAGCTTTGTTCGGCAAAAGCAATGTAGGCCTCGTCTAGGACAAGCAGACCATCTTCTACAGCATCTAGAACCATTTCTATCTCATACCGCGAGAGGTATTTCCCCGTAGGATTGTTTGGATTACAGAGGAAAATGGCCTTGGGCCGGTATTTTTTAATGAGAGCCATAGTCTCTTCCAGACGCGGTGTCAAACCATCCTCAGCTCTCATCCATTGCTTTACCAATATTGCTCCGGAGATTACACTTGCGACTTCGTACTCACCGTAGGTCGGTTCGAGTATAAGAACATGGTCTCCCTGCCTTAAATATGCCAGGGCGAAGATACGGATAAGCTCCGTAGTGCCACTCCCGACTAGAATATTGTCTGGGGGCACCTGTAATCTCCTGGAGAGCCGCTGTCTGAACTCTGTGGCTTCGGTATCTGGGTATTGCTCAATGCTTATGCTATCGAGCCGTATCTCCTTTATTATCGGCGGTGGCATGTATGGATTAGTGCAGACGCTGAAGTCAATAATTTCTTCCGGAGCAATACCCACCGTTTGTAACTCGGCGTAATTAATTCCTCCATGAAGACATTCGTCCAGGTTTTTTATCTCTGGTCTAGGCTCTAATGACAAATTGTATACCCCCTGTGGCGAAACATACTAAAGCCCACATTATCATAGCAATTTGAACCATCTTCAGTGAATCGTTGATAGTCTGCGGAACTATAGGTGCATTCACTCTGCCCAGTTTGTAGCTACCAGGTTTTTCCAGTTGCACATCCAGAGCACCGGCCACGGCCGACATCGGCCAGCCGGCATTGGGGCTCTCCGTTTTCGCGTGCTCACCAAGGGTTGCACGCCAGGATTTGCGGCCGTTCTGCCGTAAAATAAAGGCAGATAAAACGAGTAGCAGTGCCGTCAATCTTGCCGGAATAAAGTTGAGCACATCATCCAGCCGGGAGGTAAATTTACCCAGATACTCGTACTCACCATGGTAGCCTATCATCGCATCGAGGGTGTTGACCATGCGGTAGGCGACAGCACCGGGCACGCCGAATATCAGGTAGTAAAACAAGGGTGCTACAAAGCTGTCGCTCAGGTTTTCAGCTACCGACTCCACGGTAGCCGAGATCAGCAACGCCCGGGATAAATTCCGGGTATCACGGCTTACCAAGGTGCGTAGCTCGAAGCGGGCCTCATTCAGTTTATCTTCAATTAGGAGTTTTTTTACTTTGATGGCGGCCTGCCGCAGACCTCTCAGGGAAAAGGTGAACTTGAAAAGGGCACCTCCGACGACCACATAGATTACAGAATTTAAGCCCTCCAAGTAACCAAGGAGAAAGCAGACAGGAACAGTGAACAGGGCAATGGTAAACAGAGTGATAACAGCACCATGAATAAACTGGCTGACAGGAGAGTGACCGCCGTATATTTTTTTCAGATACAACACTACTTTCCCCATCCAGGCTACCGGATGAACGATATTCGGTGGTTCACCAAAAGTCAGATCAAGGGCCAAGGCCAGCAGCATAATGAGCATCATTTCCATAGCAGTTACCTAGTATCTTCCAAGTTTTTTCTCCGGTCGCTATTGTTCCGACTTATATCAGCACCAAGCAGAACGCAAGGTAGTCCGTTTGCCGGGTGCTTATATACGCAGCTTTCAGTACCGTAGACGGCGGCAATAGTATCTGCCGTGATGACTTCACCCGGTGTCCCTTCGGCATATATTTGCCCGTTATTTATCAATATCAGCCGGTCGCAGTACTGAGCCGCCAGGTTCAGGTCATGTAGCGCTGCCAGCACTACCAGGTTATCTTCCCGGCAAAGAGCCTTTATCAATTCCAGGACTTCTGACTGCCGGCCGATGTCCAGATTGGCCGTAGGTTCGTCCAGCAAGATTGCCTTTGTTTCCTGGGCCAGGGCACGGGCAATAAGCAGGCTTTGTATCTCACCCCCGGATAGTTCGCCTACCCTTCGTTCTGCTAGCGGTTGTGTGCCCGTTTTTCCCATGGCTTGCCAGGCTATGGTCAAGTCTTTTTGTTTTTCATACTGAAAAAGGCCCAGATGAGGGTTGCGGCCCATAAGAACTATCTCAAAGGCCGTGAATGCGCTTGGCAGTAACGGCATTTGGGGCACAACAGCCAACAACCGGGCCAGGTCCGGCCTTGGCAACCGGGTAATATCCTGTCTATCCAGAAATATCTTCCCAGAGTAGGGAACGATGGTGTGACTTAATGCCCTGATAACTGTTGACTTACCGCAGCCATTCGGTCCGATAAGCCCAACCATCTCTCCCGGTCTTAATTGAAATGTAAGCCCGCTTAAGACTATTTTACGGTTGTAGCTAAGGCAGACATCCTGCGCTTCAATCTTTATCATTTCAGCCTCAAAATATTATCCTCTTCCGGCGTTTCAGTAGATAGAGGAAGAATGGTGCACCACAAATGGCCGTTATTACCCCTATTGGAATCTCGGTGGGTGCCATGACCGTGCGCGCTATCATGTCAGCGAGTATGAGAAACACCGCCCCGGTAAGGACGGACAGCGGTAACAGGAAACGATGGTCAACGCCCCAGATCAGACGCACTGCGTGGGGAACGATGATGCCGACAAAACCGATGATGCCCACGAATGAGACTGCCGCCGCCGTAATCAGAGTGGCTGCGGCCATCAGGACGAGCTTGAGCCTTTCTACATTGATACCGAGCTGTTGCGCCTGCTCTTCATCGAGTTGTGCCAGATTAAGCGGGCGGGCGTACAGTAAGACTATGGTCACTCCGAGTATCACGTAGGGCAGGGTGACGATTACATCTGACCACTGGCTCAACGAGAAACTCCCCATTAACCAGAACATTATGCCGTGTATCTTTTCGCCACTGGAGATGACCAAGTAGGAAACGATTGAGGCCAGAAGCGCACTTATCGCCACTCCAGCCAAGATAAGCGTTGTCGCCGGAAGAGTTTTGCCAACCCGGGCAAGATTATAAACAACAGCCGTGCTGACTACTGCTCCGCAGAAAGCGAGCAGAGGGATAATTCCGAATCCTATGCTATGCCATGCCGGTGGGAGCATGAAGCCAATGACCGCTCCCAGCGCTGCACCCTGGGCTACACCGATAAGATAAGGGTCAGCCAGCGGATTCCGAAAGAGTCCCTGGTATGTAGCTCCGGCAGTAGCCAGAGCCGAACCGACCAGCCCGGCCAGTATAACTCTGGGCAGTCGTATATCAAAGATTATCGTCTCCATAGTACCGGTCCACGTAGGGTTCATACTCACCCAGGGCAATCTGGAAAACAGAACGCCAATTGTCGCCGAAAACGGAATATGAACGCTGCCGATAGTTACAGCCAGTATGACTATAATCACTAGCAAGATGATAAGGCCGATAATGCTATACACCCGGCTACGCCAGTGCAGGAGATAGGTTGGCGGCTCAATTACCATTGATATTATCCTCAAACAACTCGGGGTGAATAAATTCTGCCATTATTTCCAAACCCTCCACTATCCGTGGCCCGGCACGACTGGTCAAGTCAGCATCGATTTCATATATTCGGTTCTGTAATCTAGCTTCCACTTCGGCTAATCTTGGTTCGGTTAAGGCAAACTGAAAAGGTATGTCCTCGCCGCTACCGTGGCCGCTGCCAACTATAATCACCTGCGGGTCGGCTATCAGTACTGCCTCCAGGCTGATTGTGGGGTAATCGCCCCCAAGGTCGGCGGCTATGTTTATACCGCCGGCTTTGGTTATCATCTCGTGGATACGTGTTATTGAGGTAACCGTCATTAACGGGTCATGCCAGAGAATATAAAAAACCTTCACTCTTTGTACATCGGATAGCTCTGCCGTCTTGCTGGTGACCGCCTCGATACGGTTATTCATTTCGGTGGTCACCGAGGCGGCTACCTCCCTATTGCCGGTGGCTATGCCGACGAGGTCAATTGCCAGCAGGACGTCGTTAATTGTCTGGGGGTCGATAGTAAGGACGGTAATGCCAAGCCTCTCAAGTCCTGGCGTTATTTCATCCTTGTGCATGTTGGCAGCCAGTACCAGGTCCGGTTCCATTGCAACCACCTTTTCGATGTCCACGTCGGAGTAACCACCTATCTTCGGCTTCTGCTGCGCAGCCTCAGGGTAATTGCAGTACCCGGTCACACCAACCAGTTTGTCTTGCAGTTCCAAAGCATAGACTATTTCCGTATTGCTCGGGGCGAGAGAAACAATCTTTTCCGGCTCCCTTTCTATCCTCACCACATTGCCAGCCTGGTCGGTTATTTCCAGGGGGAAGGATGTTGCCCCGGAGGGTTGGGGTAGCGCGTCTCTTGTTTGCGGTGCACAAGCAGAGACAAGAGATAACAGCATGACTGAAATCAGAACATATACTACCGATCGGCGTATTTTTACTGGCATCTACTCCTCCTTCTACTCTAAAAAGAAATCCCCTCGCTCTGGCGAGGGGATTTCAAAAGACAAAAAGACCTACTTCCCCCCCGCGGAGTCATGTAGGATTTCTGGGGTTAGTGTTCTGGCTTTTGACGGAACATCCATCAAACACAGTGGCGCGGCCGCGTCGGATTCTCACCGACTTGCTATCTAGTTAGGCCCTCGCTCACGCTCGGGCACCCCATCCGTATTATATTTCAAAGATATATTACCACAGAACAGCTTAAAAAACAAGTCTATTTGATAAATATCAGGGTTACATGAAATAGAGTCTAAAAAAGATACGCGCCATCAAAATAAAGGAGTCTAGCACTTCGAGTAGATAGCATAACATACTACTTTTGGCCTGATTGCACAAAGTAGTAAATTGAGACCTTTGAAGAAGGCTCATTTCACGGGTTATAATAGTAAGATAAGGTCGCCGTTATGTATGTCGAGACTCTGCCATTTTCGAAAATAGGGATGCATAGGTTGTTCTCATAGCACCCAACTCTCCGGTGTGCTGAATGAGAACCTTTCCGAGCATGGCTCCATCCTGAACTCACATAGAATTCAGAGTCTGGCAGCTCCTTTGCGCCTGAGGCGATTGAGAGTAAAACCGAAAAGCGCTACTACCATAGCGATTCCCGTCCAAATCAAAGCGATGTGAACAGCGCCAAGTGGTTTTTCTTTCACGGTGAAGCTGCCGTTTAGCGTGGAAGTGCCGCCTGGTGTAGTTACGAGAACATCCCTTGCTCCGCTTGTGGCGTTTTTATCAATGGATATGTTTACCGCTATTTGGGTTGGGCTACGGTTGCTGTAGTTGTTGATGTCTACGCCAGTACCAAAGCTTACCGCACTGGCTCCGCCAAAATTCGTACCGGCAATAATAACATCCATGGTTGCCCCCTGGTTACCCTGGTTAGGGCTGAGTGAGTTAATGGACGGTGGCGCCTGTTTTATTATGAAGCTACCCAACAGCGCTGAGGTACCTCCTGGCGTGGTGACCGAGACACCCCTTGCTCCGGTTGCGGTACTGACGACAATGGTAATGTTAGCCGTTATCTGGTTCGAGCTAAGAACGGTGACTCTGTTAATAGCTACGCCGGTACCAAAGCTTACCGCACTGGCCCCGCCAAAATTCGTGCCGGTAATAACAACATCCATGGTTGCCCCCTGGTTACCCTGGTTAGGACTGAGTGAGTTAATGGTCGGTAGTGCCTGTATTACCGTGAAGCTACCCGAAAGTGTCTCGGTACCTCCTGGCGTGGTGACCGAGACATCCCTTGCTCCTATCACGGCACCAGGGATAATGGTGATGTTAGCCGTTATCTGGTTCGAGCTAAGAACGGTGACTCTGTTAATAGCTACGC
>CAZNEL010000026.1:15556-16006 GCA_964572285.1 uncultured Dehalococcoidales bacterium
CTGGCCCCGCCAAAATTCGTGCCGGTAATAACAACATCCATGGTTGCCCCCTGGTCGCCATAGTTGGGGGAAATTGACGTTATGATCGGTGGCATATAGAGCACTATCGTGCCAGACGATCCCGTGGCAAAAACATTGGAAGGGGAGAATCCCCATATGCCCTGGAGTTCACGGGTGGTAGTTCGGCTCATTGGGCTCCACGTGCTGCCATCGTAGTGTATTATTGTACCGGAACTCCCAACCGAGAAGACATCATTGCTGGCACTTCCCCAGATGCTCCGGAGGTCGTTTGTAGTACCGCTACTCATTGGGCTCCACGTGCTGCCATCGTAGTGTATTATTGTACCGGAGCTCCCAACCGAGAAGACATCGTTGCTGGCACTTCCCCAGATGCCCCGGAGGTCGTTTGTAGTACCGCTACTCATTGGGCTCCACGTGCTGCCATCGTAG
>CAZNEL010000026.1:16106-19208 GCA_964572285.1 uncultured Dehalococcoidales bacterium
TGTATTATTGTACCGGAGCTCCCAACCGAGAAGACATCATTGCTGGCACTTCCCCAGATGCCCTGAAGGTCATTTGTAGTGCCGCTACTTATTAGTCTCCAAGTCGCGAAATTACTGGCTAAACCTGACGTAGATGACAAGAAGATGAGTGCCAAGGTAGCGATCATAAAAGCGCAAATTTGCCGTTTGCTTTTCACTCCCATATCGTGAACCCACCTCCAGGAAGGGGGATAAACTTGGTTTCTGCTGTCTATAATTTTAGCGAAACCGAGCATTAATGTAAACCAATATCAACCCTGCATAGAAGCATCGCGATATGTACTGAGATCTATTAGTCTCCCCAATTCTCAATATAAATGGCATTAAAACGACTCGTGGCACTATTGGACCAGCCAAAGCAGGCATGGGGGAAATGTATGCTATCTGCGTATTTAGGTATGCGCAGTCAAAGGTAGGTGCTCATGTTAGTCTGGGTACTATACATGCTATTATTTGTGCTCGATTCCCTTCCACTGTGTTAGATAGGGTCCTTATCTTGAAATGAGGTTCGTGTCGGTGCTATAATACCCTGCGATGTCAGTTATACAAGCGATGAGCCGGTTCAGCTCTTGGTCGACAAGTTAAATGTTCAAAGCCATCAAGAAAAGACTCTTACTCCTCATAGTTGCCCTATTATATGTCAGTACTTTCTTCTTTAGCACGGCGCAAGCAGCAGCCGATAGTTCTGCTATGGTGAAAGAGTTGAATTTTGTTTTTCTTCATGGCGCCGGTGGCTATTCTGATTCTTTCCAGCTCCTTGAGGATTCTATTACAGAGCAGATGCCAGCATATATTACTATTTACGAACAGGACCACCCAGGCGTTGAGGTCCGTGCCAATACATTGAAGAGACACTACCTGAACGACGTAGATATCGATACATGGGCCAACAATATTGCTGATAGCATAGACAAGCATTTCCCCGACAAAAAGAACTTGATCCTAATTGGGCATAGTATGGGGGGCAAGGCTGCCGTCTACGCTGTGGCACACAACATAGGCAATCTGGCAAGCAAGGTGGCTATGGTGGTGACTATAAATAGCCCCATTAAGAGTCTACAGAATTACTATTTTGCCGGTGGGATAACTGCAGCGGATTATTGGGCGACCAAATGGTTAAGTTCAGACCGAGGAGTAATTAACTCCGTGGTCTACAATGACAGTTCTCAAGATGGGCAGTGGATAGGTTTTAATAAACACTGGTTAGCCTTCATCTCAGCAGAAGCTGCGCCACTTAGCAGCCAATTTGATCAATTCGTCGTTGATGGACTTGACCCCCTGCCCAGGAACATGGATGATGGCATTGTGCCTATCTCAGCTCAATACTCTAATGGAGCAGATGTAATCTACTATGGAGAGTACGGCCACAGCGATTTTGCAGTCTTGAATGAGGTGGCCGACTATATGGCGGATCAGATGCTTCGCTATATTTTTGGGGCGAACATAGAATGCTCCGTCCTTGCCAGAGCTGGCTCTTTTGAACATCAAGCTGACTTCTTCCCTGGAGCGGATTACTGGGAGGATCTTGTCGGCGCCGTTCTTGCCAGTAGTGGCACTCTAAGGCACACGAATGATTCCTATATCAAGTGGCAAGAGTGGGACGATGTGGTCGGCGAGTCCTCTCTCGGGAGTAAGCGGAGTAGTTACCAGACTACCCAATTGAACTCTTGTCCATTACTTACAGGTACTAGGCAATCGCGCTGGGTTAATGCTGATAATCCTGAGGATTGCCGAATCTACTTGCGTACTGGAGCTGCCCCCAGAAGTACCGTACAGGTCGATTGGAGTGTCTATCAACAGGGCTTGCTCCCCATAGGGATTGAGCGAGACCATTATGAAGTTGAAATAGCCACCGGCGCCCCCCTCACTAGTATTGAACGCGTATCCTGGGAGACGAATGATACGCGTGATGTGAGATTGCGTATATGGGCGAAGGCAGAAAGCCCATTGCGGTGGTTAAAGACCCAGTGGAAAGTCTACTTAAAAGAAAGCCGACAAAGGAGAGTCATTGACGACATCCCTGTCCAGGTTTTGTCGGGAATAGGATACGGAAGTTAGGTTACAAGCGTATGGAGTGATGACCATGACTCACATCGAGGTCAGATTAGACTCCAAATTCGGCTCGAGTCTTTCCCAAATGAACCAACGCATCCCGAGTCACAACGCCAGTCACGTTGCCATCTTCTAATACTGGCATGCCGTCGATTCTAAACTGGTCCATCTGCTCAAGTAGGGTCGCTGCCAATTGTTGGGGATGAGCTGTCTGAAGCTGATTAGATGGAGTCATGATATCGCCCACGAGTGTGGAATTCCAATGTCTCATGGGTACTGATTTTATGCTGCGTACGGTAAGCATCCCATCTAACTTAACACCATTAACGACGATGACATAACGCCAGCCCTGAACGAGAATATGATCGCGGACTAATTGGCTAATGCTCACCTGCTGGGTTGTGGCCGGAAATTCCCTAGCCATTATATCTCGAACCACGATGTTTTGAAGAGAAATAAGCATTCTTGCTTGACGGCGGGTATGCCCTGCCGCAATCTGTAGGAACCACCCAATAAATAGGACCGGAAGCCCGATAACCCATTGCTGTGTAATAATAAGTGCTAAAACACCGACGAAAATCAGGAATAAGCTGATATACCATCCTATTGAGCTCGCGGTATATGTTGCCTGGTAGTAATTTCCCGTCGATTTCCACAAAAACAACTGCAGGATTTTGCCTCCGTCGAGAGGAAAAACGGGGACAAAGTGTAGCAAGAAAAGCATGAAGTAGATAAGGGCCAACCATTGGGCAAGTCCGGCAATCGTTAAGTTGCCAGCATTTATGAATGTAGCGTATACGCCCCAAAATATCGCGACTATCGTAAGATTAGATAGAAATCTAGCAAAGAACAGAAGCAGATTATGACTAGGAGCAATGCTTTTTCCGGTTGTCTGGTACACTCCACCAAAAGCAAACAAAGTCATGTCCCTAATCGGGTTTTCTCTACGAGTAGTTGCTAAACCGAGTATAAGTTCACGAACAATTACAGCCGCGAAAAAAAGTAAGGCAA
>CAZNEL010000027.1:0-19162 GCA_964572285.1 uncultured Dehalococcoidales bacterium
CTTGTGGTAGAAATCGATACCCCCTCCAAGCTCATCTTGTATTGGAAGAGACTCATTCTTTACACCTGACACTACATAATGCTATAATCTTTACCCAAGTAATTCCTGCTGCTTTTCAGGCTTGTTGGGATGCAGGGGTGCTGAACAAGATGAAAAGCCGACACAGTAATTTTGTCTTCTTTCCTTCTTAAGCACAGCCGAAGTTGATAGCCTGAGCGATTCAATAGTATACTTACAAAATAAAATTGTTAAGCAGCCACTTACGTTAGAAGGAGTTTATAAGAATGAAAAGAAGTGAACTGCAGCTGTTTCTGGTTTTTGTTGTGTTAATCATACTGACTTTTGTCTTGCCGTTTGCTGTTTTCAAGCATACGCCGGCATTTAGCGGGGGATTTACCTTTTTCTTGTTGCTGCCGCTGGCGGTGATTATATATATAGCCATTTATATGGCTAAGTCATGGAAGGAGCTGTAGAATGAATCCACTCTGGATATATTTAGCCATTGTAATTTGGTTCGCTTTTGGTCTCCTAATCTCCTGGCAAGCCAGGAAGAGGTTAGGGAAGGGAATAACCGAATATTTCCTGGCCAACAGACGGATTGGTGGTGTAATCGGAGCTTTTACTCTTAGTGCTACTGTGTACAGCGCCTTCATGATGATAGGTCTGGTGGGTTTGGTTTATGCCGGTGGTATAGCGGCTTTTGGTTTCGAGATTGTTTTCTTAGTAGCTTCATTGGTATTGCTGGCACTATTTGTACCGAGGTTTTGGGTGGCGGGTAAGAAATACGGCTATGTTACTCCATCAGAACTATTAGGCGATAGGTATGAAAATAGGGCAATAGCGGTAATTGCAGCCCTGATATTTATTGTAACGCTGATACCATATACCTCCGTTCAGCTCATGGGTGCGGGTCTTCTGGCAGAGGGGCTGTCGGGAGGGGGGATTCCTTATTGGCTGGGGAGTTTGATTCTGCCGATTATCGCCTTTGTTTATGCCTGGTGGGCGGGCATGAGGTCAGTTGCCTGGACCGATGCCTTACAGGGCATTATTATGCTTATTGGTAGCATCGCTTTGCTTACTTTCGCTTGGTTTAATTTTTTTCCAGAAGGGATGTTTAATACTATTGCTGCCTCATCCCCGGAAAAGCTGGAATTTACCTGGGGGTTTAATATGTGGCTAGGGCTGTGTTTACCCTGGATATTCTTCATGTTACTGATTCCTCAGGTAAGTCAGCGGTTTTTCATACTGAAAGATGTCAGGTCAATACGGGGTATGATTATCGGTTTTGGTATATTCGGGCTAATCTATACTGTGCTGGTTACCATTTTTGGGCTGATAGCAGTTAACATTGCCCCCGGACTTGAGACAGCCGATTCTGCTATGTCAGCTTTACTCGGTTTGGTTCCATCGGCACTAGCTTTGGTTATTGCTATCAGCATATTTGCTGCTTCTGTTTCTACGATTAACTCTATCGTATTAAGCTTGTCTTCTATCGCGGGCAGAGATATTTACCGGGCGTTATCTCCCAAGATATCGGAGGAGAGAGAGCTATTCTGGGGCAAGCTGCTTATCCCGATAATGTTCCTGATAGCCTGGGGCTTTGCTCAGCTTAAACTGGGGATGATTGGTATCTTGTCAACAATGTCTGCCGGCGGGTTGATGAGCATATTGCCAGCACTGATAGGAGCCTTTTTCTGGAAACGAGGCACAGCGAAGGCTGTTATCTTTAGCGCCATTCCCAGCGTGATAGTAATTGGCTGGTTTTACATGGCCGGGATGAAGCCCCTTGGTCTCTGGCCGCCAGTGTGGGGGCTTATTATTTCTACGGTAATATATGTAGTAGTCAGCCTAGTAACCACGCCGCCAGAGAAGGCAGCAGAGTTTGTGGACTATACCAGTAACTGGCAAGAGAATACCAAGGTAATGCCAGATTAGCCTTTTAACCAGTGTTAGTGAAGATTAAGGTACTCTCTTCTGGCTGGAGTGTGTTCTTTTTGCTAGCTAATTTTGTATTTGGCTTTGCCCTCTTGGTAAAGGTCTCCGCCATAAATGTCATTGATTACGGTAACCGGGAAATCTTCTACTTCAAGGCGGCGAATTGCCTCTGCGCCAAGCTCCCCATAGGCGACCACCTCTGATTTCTTAATGCTCTTGGCTATGAGTGCACCAGCGCCACCAATAGCTGCCAGATACACAGCTTTGTATTTTGTCATAGCGTCTTTCACGGCTTGAGAGCGCATGCCCTTGCCAATCATTCCTTTCAGCCCTTCCTCTATGAGTCTTGGTGAATAAGCATCCATACGGCCGCTGGTGGTAGGGCCGGCAGCACCAATAGGGCGCCCCGGTTTGGCTGGTGAAGGACCCATAAAGTATATCGTCTGCCCTTTGATATCAAAAGGCAGAGGCTTTCCCTGGTCCAGTGCTTCCACTATTCTCTTATGGGCGGCATCACGGCCAACATATATAATGCCGGTGAGCGAAATATTGTCCCCAGCCTTGAGGTCTTTTAAGGTCTCATCAGTTAATGGGAGTGTCATCTTCTTGACCATTATCATCCTCCTAGCTAGCTTTTAAATTCTTTGTAACTAAAAGCTTCCTTGGGCGAGTATTCGGTTTACTTGTTGCACTTCGTGGTGAACTCAGGGAAGAGAACTCTGGGTTTGGTTTCGGTGGGAGGTGGCACTACTGGGGAGGACCGTTTCTTTCTCCTGGATCCCAAAGCTTGTTCTGCCATTTTCTAACCTCACCTAGATAGTTGCCTCTTTATGACGAGCGCTGTGACATTGCAGGTTAACTGCTACAGGCATACTGGCTATGTGAGCCGGGAAAACTTCAACATGAACTGCCAGGGCGGTTACCCTGCCTCCATATCCCATTGGCCCGATGCCCAGTTTATTAATTCGTTTCAGGAGCTCTTTCTCCAGTTCTGCGACCTCGGCATCTGGATTAGGCTCACCTACCTTTCGCATCAGTGCTCTCTTAGCCAGCATTACTGTTCTTTCAACAGTACCACCTATGCCTACTCCTACAATAACCGGTGGGCAGGGATTACTACCCGCCTCATCAACAGCGTTGACCACAAAATCTATTATCCCTTGGCGGCCCTGGGCCGGTTTCAGCATTGCCAAACGAGCCATATTTTCAGCACCACCCCCCTTGGGCAGTACCGTAATCTTGAGCTTGTCACCGGGAACTATATCAGTGTAGATGACAGCGGGTGTGTTGTCTTTGGTGTTTACCCTGGCTGAAAAAGGCTGACGCACCATGGACTTTCGCAGATAGCCTTTATCGTATGCTTGGCTCACCCCTTCATTCACCGCAGTGTAAAGGTCATTACCAGTGATATGTGCCTCCTGGCCCAGCTCAAGAAAAACTAGCGCTGTGCCGGTATCCTGGCATAATGGGATCCCTTCTTTAACAGCGATTTCAGCATTTTCTAATATCCTATCCAGCACCTCTTGCCCGACTGGCGATTCCTCATCCTCTCGTGCATGCTTGAGGGCTTGTGATACATCCTCGGGAAGTTCATAACAGGCTTCCTGGAAAAGCCGAGACACGGTCATGGTTACTTCTTTGGCTTCTATATCTCTCATGTTGCCGTACTCCTTTTACCATTGATAGCAGCTAGATACGACTTGTGCAGAAAGACTAAGCTATATCAGTCGCCCGGCGCCGGCGGTATTAGCCCCGATTTCATCAGCAGAGCAGTGGCTTCTCTCGACTCTCTAATCATCTTTTCTGCTCGTTTGGTCAGCTCTTCACGGGTTAGTTTTTCCCGGGCTACACCCTGCTCGATGGCTTTCATGCCCACGGCTACTGCTTCTCGGATAAAGGCTTCAGATTCGTCCATGGTGGGGCTAATATAGTCCTCACTGATACCTTTGTCCTCGGCATACCGGGCAAGCTCATAGGCAGCAGCGATACACATCTCATCGGTGATGGTTCTGGCTTTGACATCCAGGGTGCCACGGAAAATGGCAGGGAAACCGGTGGAATTGTTTACCTGGTTAGGGAAATCAGACCTACCTGTAGCTACAATCTTTGCACCAGCCTCTTTGGCTTCCCACGGCCATATCTCAGGAATAGGATTGGCACAAGCGAAGAGGATGGCGTCTTTGGCCATCCCTTTTACCCACTCTGGCTCGATAGTACCTGGCCCTGATTTGGATAGTGAGATACAGATATCGGCTCCCCTGAGAGCTTCAGCTATGTCCCCGTTTCTCTTCTCCGGGTTGGTTCGCTGACACAAGTCCCACTTATAGGGGTTTTCGGCTTGCTTTGCCTCAAGGTCTGCTCTACCGGTGTGTAAAATACCCTTACTGTCAACAAAGATTGTGTTTTCTGGTTTGAAACCAGCGGCAAAAAGAACTCTGGAAATAGCTATGTTAGCTGCGCCCACTCCAATCATGGTTAGGTTAACCTTTTCCTTTTCCTTGCCTACCACTTTGAGAGCGTTCACCAGTCCAGCCAGAGTAACCGCTGCCGTTCCTTGCTGGTCATCATGCCACACGGGTATTTTCATTTCCTTGTCTTTTCGCAGGGTATCAAGGATGTAGAAGCACTTGGGATTGGAGATGTCCTCCAGATTGATGCCACCAAAGGATGGCTGCAGCAACTTCACTGTTCGAATTATCTCATCGGGGTCTTTGGTATCAAGACAAATCGGTACGGCGTCTACGCCTCCCAGATATTTAAAGAGGAGTGCTTTACCTTCCATTACCGGTAGACTGGCCTCGGGGCCGATGTCACCTAGCCCAAGAACCCGGGTGCCATCAGATACTATGGCTACGGTATTCCACTTGTTGGTATACTCATAAACCTTTTCCTTGTCTTCCTGGATAGCCTTACAGGGTGCAGCGACACCGGGGGTATACCAGATAGCGAAGTCATTAAAATCACGGACTACGCACTTGGAAATAGTCTGCATCTTTCCCTGATAAAATGGATGCAATTTCATAGCATCCTCTGCTGGTTTACGTGCTTTGGCTAAGAGCTCTTCTTTGGTTATCTTTTCGGCCAAAATATATGTACCCCCTCTCTCAATAAATGTGTCTTAAGTCAGCACACGCTTGCTATTTCTGGTGTACTAGCCTGCGAATATCTTATCACACAACAGCGTAAATATCTACTTCTCTCTTAACCTACCAGCTTTTGCCTTGGCAATGAGCTCGTCTTCACGCCTGATATCTTCCATGGTTTTTGGCTTCAGTTCAGGGGGTGGGGTCTCCAAGCCGTACTTCCATTTTAGGAAGCGTAGCCCGGTGATGGGATAAAGAGCACTGATGAGCACATCGCCAATATCCTGCGTGAGGTCTTTTACAGCCTCCTTAGCTTTATCTAATTCGGGCTCGAGCATATCAGCCGGGCGGCCGGTAATAGGGGTTTGCCCTCGCTTATAGTGCTTGAGCACTATTTTCTGAATCTTAGGGTCAATAGGGGCTGGTGGCCTACCGTATAGTCCGTAACAGTAGTCCTGCACCTGAGTTGGTACCAGTTTATACCTGCCAGCAATCACGTTCTGAACGGCTTGAACCCCTACAATCTGGCTGGTGGGGGTAACCAGAGGTGGGTAGCCTAACTCCTTTCGTACTCGCGGTATTTCCTCATATACCTCATCAATTCTATCCAGGACGCCGGACTCTCGTAGTTGGGCTACCAAGTTGGTGGTCATACCGCCGGGAATCTGGTGCATGAGTACGCCAGTATCAATAACCGCTGTTCGAGTGGTATCCCTAAAGTCCCGATACTTAGGGGCTATGGACTCAATGTACTCTCCCAGTTTGAATAGATGAGTTAAATCCAGTCCGGTGTCTCGGGAAGTTCCTTGAAGGGCTACTACAATGGGCTCAATAGCAGGATGGGATGAGCATAAGGCAAATGGAGCTAGTGTAGTATCAATAATGTCCACTCCAGCTTCAATAGCTTTCAGGCAGCTCATAGACGCCATGCCGCTGGTGTAGTGGGTATGCAGTTGTACTGGTATCTTCAATACCCCTTTAAGGGCTTTGATTAGCGTATAAGCATCATCAGGAGCAATAAGTCCGGCCATATCCTTGATACACAGGCTGTCGGCTCCCATATCTTGAAGGATGAGCGCCTTGTTGACATAATAATCTAGATTATATACCGGCCCACCCATTTTGCGCTCAGTGAGAGAGTAGCAGATGGAAAGCTGGGCGTGCTTACCGCATTCCTTAATTGCTTTCAGGCAAGTTTCAAAATTGCGCTCATCATTTAGGGCATCAAACACCCGGAAGATATCAATCCCTACCTCAGCGGCGTGGTGCACAAAGGCTGTAGCTAGGTCATCGGCATAGTTACGATACCCTACCAGGTTTTGCCCTCTAAGCAGCATTAGTAGCGGAGTATCGGGCATTAATTTCTTCAAGATGCGTGGTCGTTCCCATGGGTCTTCATTTAGAAATCTGGTGGCTACATCAAAGGTGGCACCACCCCAGACCTCCATGGAGTGAAAGCCGGCTTTGTTCATCTCCTCAGCGATAGGTTCCATATCCTCGGTTCGCATTCGTGTAGCGAACATGGATTGATGCCCGTCACGAAAGGTAACATCGGTGATTTTTAAGGGATTATCTACCATTTTTACTTAGGCTCCTTTCTAATTGGTATTAAGTCTTTGGTTTTTTACTTATCTTCTACCCCGTTTCCCCCTCTTCAATTTGCTGGTTGTTCTCCAGGAAAGTGTACTCTTAAAACGGTGCTGTTATATTGACTTCTTCTCCAATCTTTCTTAGCTCATCAACTACCTTGTAGTAAAGGCGCACCTCTTCTTTTTGTTGCTCATAGAGCTCAAACTCCTTCTCTCCGTGGATGAATATCCTGTCCTTGCCGGCTGCCTTTTCTGAGTTCTTAAGCGTATTTATATATTCATCCATCAGGCTCTTAAATAGGGTTGGCTCAACGAAGGCGTCTATCTTTATAGCACCGAGGAAATGAGATACCTTGGCGGGTACGTCTTTCTCGGCATAGAGGTTAGGGCCAAAGGCACTACCCGAGAGTACTCCTGAAAGTATATCTACCGCCAGGCTTAGCCCATATCCTTTATGGCCGCCATTTTCTTCTTCGGCGCCACCAAGTGGTAGTAGTCCTCCTTGCCTATTACTAAAATTCGCCAGTACCCTTGCTGCATCCTGTGTTGGGTTTCCTAATTCGTCTGTTGCCCAGGTAATTGGCATTGCTTTGCCTTCACGTTTATAGACCTCAACTTTACCGCTTGGAACAGTTGAGGTTGCCATATCCAGCACAAACGGTCTTTCTTTGCCTGCAGGGATAGCGATTGAAATCGGGTTTGTCCCCAGTACTGCATTTTTACCATGTGTTGGTACCACGTATGCTTTAGAATTTGTTAACGAAATTCCGATAAGGTCATGCTTGAGTGCCATCATTGAATAGTATCCAGCAATCCCATAATGGTTAGAATCGCAGACGGCAGCAAAGGCAACATTATTTTTGAGCGCTTTCTCTACAACAAGCTTCATAACCTTATAGGCTATAACCTGACCAAGTCCGTCTCCACCTGAAATAAGGAGTGTGTTTGGTGTTTCTTTCAAGACCTTTATATCCGCAAGTGACTTCATCACTCCTGTTTTCAAACCGCTCGTATATCTAATCAACCTCTGGAGACCATGGGAACCTATACCTCTCTGGTCGGCATCTATTAGTATGTCAGCGACTATTTTCGCATCCTCAGTCGGGACACCAAATTTTCTAAAAACATTGATAGCGAATTCCCGTAGGGCATTTACCTTTATCTTAATATATTCTTCCATTTGTGTCTCCTTACTAGTAGGATGATTTCTGGGGCTATCTTGCTTGCGATTGTTAGCAAGGTTGATATCACATGTTCATTAAGTTGATTATATCGCTAGGTTTCTCCGCTACTGGCACCCCTGCCTTAGTAAAGGCTTCAATCTTACTGTCGGCTGTTCCGGCGTTACCCATTATTATTGCCCCGGCGTGTCCCATGCGTTTTCCCGGTGGTGCTGACCTGCCAGCAATATAGGCTACCACTGGCTTGGGGTAGCTTGTTTCAGCAATGTATTGTGCGGCCAGCTCTTCAGCATTACCACCTATCTCACCTATCAAGACCACACTTTTCGTTTCCTCATCTTCCTTGAACATTTCCAGAACCTTGATAAAGTCCAGCCCGACAATGGGGTCTCCGCCTATACCCACACAAGTACTTTGTCCTAGGCCAGCATGGCTAATGTGCCAGGTAATCTCATAGGTTAAAGTACCACTTCTGGAAACGATGCCCACACTCCCGGGGCGAAAAATGTGGTCTGGCATTATGCCTACCTTTATTTTGTGTGATGGGTTTATTATACCAGGGCAATTAGGACCGGTAAAGTTCACATCACCCTTTTTATTGGACTGGGCAACAAATTCGATAACGTCTCTTTGTGGGATGCCTTCGGTAATAACCACCAGTGTCTTTATATCAGCGTCAATAGCTTCTAAGGCAGCACGTTGAGCAGATTGGGCAGGAACGAATATGATGGACATGTTTGCTTCGTGTCTGGCGACTGCCTCAAAAACTGTATCGTAGACAGGTACGCTTCCGATCTGTTGTCCGCCCTTACCCGGAGTCACACCGGCAACTACTTTTGTCCCATAGCGTAGCATTGAGGTGGTGTGGAATCTACCTTCATTTCCGGTTATCCCCTGAACCACTACCCTTGAATCTTTGCCTATTATAATACTCATCACTAACCTATAGTTTCAAGACTGCTTCAACTGCCTCTTCCATATTGGCATGGGTATGGATGCCAGCTTGGCGTAGTATCTGGGCTCCCTCCATCTCATTGGTTCCCATCATTCGCACTGCTATCGGTTTTTTTATAGCTGCCTCGCATAGTCCTTCAACAACTCCTTGGGCAACCAAATCACACTGGGTTATACCCCCCAGGATATTTACCAGGACTGCTCTTACCTCTGGTTTAGACATAACAAGCATAACTGCTTTTTTGATAATCTTTACCTGAGCACCACCGCCTATGTCTAGAAAGTTGGCTGGCCTCCCACCGAGAATATGTACCAGGTCTAGGGTTGCCATTGTCAAACCAGCGCCATTACCAATAATACCGATATCACCGTCCAGGTCAACATAGGTTAGATTTTGCCTTTTGGACTCGGCTTCTCTCGGGGTATCTTCGGCATTTACCAACTTCCTTTTCCTAAATTCAGGATGTCGGAAAAGGGCATTGTCATCTATTATTATTCTGGCATCAGCAGCGAATTCGCCTGCAACTGTTTTGGCTAAAGGGTTTACCTCGACCATTTCGGCATCATAGTCCATTGCTATTTTATAGAGAGTTTTGATAACAGTAGCAAAAGAGGTCTTATCGTTATTATTCAAGCTAAATCCACTAAGCATGGTTTGAGCATCTTCTTGGCTAAAACCGGTGGTAGGGTCAATCCAATGTCGTGCTATTTTGTTTGGAGAACTTTGAGCTAGCTCTTCAATATCAACCCCGCCGTTGGTAGCAGCTAACACAATGTAAGTTTTGGCTTGTCTATCTATAGTTACTGAGGCATAAAATTGAAGGGTTACGTCGAGTTGTTCTTCAACCAACAGACTTGTTACCTGGCATCCCTTAATGGTGCTGCCAAGCAATTCTGAGGCGACCTGTCTGGCCTCGGCAGCATCTGCAGCAAATCTTATGCCGCCAGCCTTACCCCTGCCTGATACCAATATTTGCGACTTTAAGGCTACGGGATGGTCTATTTGTCTAGCGATTGCCTCAGCTTCTTCCGGGCTCGTGGCTATGCCGCTCTCCGGCACTCGTATACCATAACTCTTTAATATATCTTTGGCTTCAAACTCAAATAGCTTCATCTGCTTGCCTGCAACTAAGTTGGGATAATGCCGTGCTTTTTATCAGGTCTTTGCTCGACCTTGTTTATTACTTGTTCCAGTGCCCTTATTATTCTGGGCCTAGTTTCTGAGGGGTCAATAACATCGTCAACGTGGAGGTGCTCTGCACCTCGGTATGGATTGGCAAAGGCAATCCTGTATTCCTTTATTTTCTGTTGCAATAATTCCTCAGGATTATCTGCTTTGGCTAACTCTTTCCTGAATATGATGGCCGCGGCTCCTTCTGGTCCCATTACGGCCAGCTCGGTGGTAGGCCAGCAAAACACTGCATCCGCTCCTAAGTCCTTGCTGCACATGCCTAGATAGGAACCTCCGTAGGCCTTTCTGATGGTAAGGGTTATCTTGGGTACAGTAGCCTCCGAGTAGGCATAGAGCATCTTGGCTCCATGCCGGATTATGCCACCCCACTCCTGGTCAGTCCCCGGCAGATAGCCGGGGACATCAACCAGATTGATAACCGGGATATTAAAAGCGTCGCAGAATCTGATGAATCTGGATGCCTTATCACAAGCATCAATATCCAGGCACCCGGCTTTTGACATTGGCTGGTTGGCTATTATACCCACTGACCATCCGTTTAGCCTGGCAAAACAGGTGATTATATTAGTGGCAAACGCAGGGAATAGCTCGAAGTAGCTATTCTTACCATCGTGCCTCTGGTCGAAGACCTGCTCAATTATCTTGTGCATGTCGTATGGTTTACTCGGGTTTGCCGGAACAATGTCAAACAAGGTGGTATCGAGGCGTGCCGGGTCATCTCCCCAGTCAACCCGTGGTGGCTTCTCCCTATTACTTGGCGGTAGATAACTTAACAGCTCCCGTACATTTTGCAGGCATTCTGCTTCGCTGTTTTCTGAACGGCAGGCAACACCGGCCTTTTTCTGGACTACAGTGGCACCACCAAGTTCTTCATCACTGATTTCCTGCCCCATAACGGCTTTAACTACTCTTGGCCCAGTGATGAAAGCATGGCTGATGCCTTTGACCATGAATATGAAATCCATTAATGCTGGGGAATACACAGCACCACCGGCACAGGGTCCAAGGATGATACATATCTGGGGGATTACTCCGGAACTCATGGTATTTCTAAAGAAAATCTGCCCGTAGCCTGACAAGGCATCCACGCCATCTTGGATTCTGGCGCCCCCGGAGTCACTTATCCCTATCAGCGGGCAGCCGGTGCTGAGTGCGCTGTCAATGACGTTACAGATTTTCTTGGCATGTATTTCAGACAGGGTGCCACCGACACTGGTGAAGTCCTGGGAGAAAATGTATACCTTCTTGCCGTCTATCTTGCCGTACCCGGTAATAACTGCATCCGCTGGAATCTCTACCTTGCTCATGCCGAAGGTAGCACTCCTGCTTTTAGCGAACTTGCCAATCTCACAAAAAGTCCCTTTATCAAGTAGCTGGTCTATTCGCTCCCGTGCTGTTAGCTTACCCCGCTTTTTCTGCTTTTCTACCGCTTCCCCACCTCCCATTTGTTCAGCTTTCTTTCGGCGCTCCTGCAGCTCAGTTAGTAAACTGTCTTTTATTTGCCTGTCTTCATCCATTATATCACTCTCCTGGCTCAACCAGTTCCAGTAGCACCTTGGTTCCATTGGGGTGCAGAAAGGCTATTCTCGTATTCTCGACGCCGTTTCTCGGCTTTTCGTCAACGAGGGCTACCCCTTGTTTGGCTAGCATTTCCAGGGTATCCTTAATATTACTGACCTCTAGCGCCAGATAGTGTGGTTAGTAATTTGAGTCAAGCTATATGTTTATTCTACTGTTATTGGCTAGCGTTTGTCAAAGATTTACGCCTGAGTTTATCTACTAATGGTAGTATGAAGGAAGCGCAGTCAGGAGATACTTTCGAACCTATCTTTTTGGACTTTTCTCCACTATACTATATACGAGTAACCCCATATTGTCAGCTTTATTCTTGGGGAATAGAATGACTAACCAAGTGTTGACTAGCGGGAGGCTGTCAATTGTCCGAGGAGGAGAATCTGGTTCGCCGGGCGCAACAACAAGACCAGCAGGCGTTCGCCCAGCTATATGAGGAACATTTTGATAAGATTTATCGCTATGTAGTTCTCAAGATAGGGAGTAGGACTGAGGCAGAGGATATCACCCAGCAAGTCTTTCTGAAAGCTCACCGGTCTATTTCCTCATTCCGGTGGAAAGGTACGCCCTTCTCAGCATGGCTATTTCGTATTGCCCATAATCAGGTGGTTGATTATCTACGGAAGAAGACGAAGCAGGCTACTGTTCCCATAGATGATTTAGCGATAAGTTCTGGTAATGACCCACAACTGTTAGTAGAACAGAAGGTGAATATTGAGCAGCTAATATCTGCTATCAGACGCTTGACTGAGGCACAACGCGAGGTGATTTCCCTTCGTTTTACCAGTGAACTACCAATTACTCAAGTAGCTAAGATTATGGGCAAAAATGAGGGGGCAGTAAAGGCGCTGCAGCACAGTGCCATAGTTGCCCTGCGCAAGGTATTATCGGCGGGGTTAGAGCAGTAACAGTGTTTATTCAGCTGGCGCACAATCCAGGATGTTTAACCTGAGCCTTTCTTCCCCGTTCCAATGGTCTACTTCAAGGTTATAGATGATGTCAAGGGGTGAGGCTAGTTCAACTAGGTATTTGCCTAGCCTAAAACCTACTCCGTTCCATATTGCCCCTCCCTGCTTTAGCTTCAACTTCAGATGGTCTCCATTACCGCCGATAGTGCGGCAATCAAGAACTTCTACCCGGTGACTGAGGAAAGTAGGCGTCGGGTTAGACTGACCAAAGGGGGCTAACTTTTGAATTGCCGGGAAGGTGTTACCACTGAGTTCAGGTAGGGTAATCTCAGCATCAATAACCAGTTGAGGATAGAGATCAAGCCCGGATAGCTGTGTAGTAGCTAATTCCTGGAGACTTTGTTCAAGTTCAGGCAGATTCTTGGTTGGTAGAGTGAAACCAGCAGCCCGTGCGTGACCACCAAAGCGGGAGAACAGGTGGCGACACTGGTTCAGGGCATGGATAATGTTAAACTCAGGGATACTGCGGCAGCTACCGGTACTCGCCGTATCACCGGTATGGATAACAATAGCCGGACGATAGAACTCTTCGGATATTCTGCCAGCGACCAGTCCGGCGATACCGGACGGATACTCTCTATCGCTGGCTATCAGCAGCGGTGAAATTCCCCGAGCCAGTATCTGCTCTTTGGCTTTAGCGAAGACTTTAGCAGTCAGGTTTTGCCGCTCTGTGTTGGTCTTTTCTAGTAGCATAGTTAACTGGTGTGCCTCTGCCGGCGATTCTGTCATCAACAGGTTATAGCTGGTCATCGCATGAGCTAACCGCCCAGCGGCGTTTAGCCGTGGTGCTAGTGTCCAGGAAATACTGCCTGCATCAATATTACCTGGATTGAGTCCAGCTTGGGTTATCATTTCCCTGATACCCAGGCGGGGGTTTGTGTTTATTAAATCTAACCCTTGCTTAACCAGGTATCTATTCTCACTCAGTAGTGGCACCATGTCGGCTACTGTGCCTAAGGCCACCAGGTCAGTTAGTTTCTCAAGCTCTGTTTCTTTACCAATCCCTTGGAACAGAGCCTCAAGGAGCTTGAAAGCTACTCCTACTCCGGCCATCTCGGAGAAGGGATAGTTGGAGTAGGATAGTTTTGGATCCACAACTGCTACTGCTGGCGGTATTTCCTCTGGAGGGGTGTGGTGGTCAGTAATAACTATATCAAGCCCCTTCTTTTGGGCTCGTTTGACTTCGGCGAAGCCGGTAATACCACAATCAACAGATATAACCAGGCTAATGCCTTGTTGGTAGAGGTTTTCTAAAACAGCAGTCCTGAGCCCGTGGCCTTCATTTAAGCGGTGTGGTATATAGGGCATGGCCTTGCCGCCGAGTATGGATAACCCCTGAACCAGTAGCGCAGTTCCGGTGATGCCGTCAGCGTCAAAGTCGCCATAGATGGCAATATTTTCTCCGGAAAGTAAGGCCTGGTAAATTCTGGCTACTGCTTGGTGCATATCCGGTAATAACCACGGGTCACCTGATAAGCGTCTATCACCATTAAGAAAAGAATCTATCTGGGATGGTTGGGTTAGCCCCCGGTTGTACAGGAGTTGAGCTATGAGCGGGGAAAAGCCTGGTGTATCGGTTAAATATTCAGTCGGAGCTGGTGGTAGAACCTGCCAACGACAACGTCTCAAGCTATGCCTCGGAATATCGCCGGAAGATTAGGACTGAATTATGGCCGCCAAAACCAAAAGAACTGGATAGAGTGGTGGTAACCTTGGCCTGGCGGGCGATATTAGGCACATAGTCTAGATCACAATCGGGGTCGGGGTTGGTAAGATTTATTGTCGGCGGTATTATTCCGTTTTGGATAACCATAGTACATATTGCTGCCTCGACTGCACCAGCAGCACCGATGAGGTGCCCGGTCATTGACTTGGTGGAGCTTATGGGGATGCGGTAGGCGCTATCGCCAAATACGGTTTTTATTGCTTGAGTCTCCATACGATCGTTAAGTGGTGTGGAGGTACCATGAGCGTTGATATAATCAATCTCAGTAGCTGTAAGTTCTGCTTTATCAAGTGCTACTTGCATTGCTCTGGCTGCACCCTCCCCACTTGCAACCGGCTGGGTAACATGAAAGGCGTCAGCACTAGCACCATAAGCCATAATCTCAGCCAGGATATTAGCCCCTCGTTCTTGGGCGTGGGCAAGGTTTTCAAGAACAAGTATGCCGGCGCCTTCGCTAATGATGAAACCGTCACGTTTAGCATCAAAGGGGCGGGATGCTAGTTGTGGCTCGTCGTTTCTGGTGGAAATAGCATTGAGGGCGTTAAAGGCAGTAATACCTAGCGGGTTTATTATGGCTTCACTGCCACCGGTTAGTACTACTTCGGCACCGCCTCGCTTGATAAGTTCATAGGCTACACCAATGGCGTCTGAACCACTGGAACAGGCTGATGTGGTACAGAGATTCGGCCCTTTAACTCCCAGTGTAATAGATACTTGAGCAGCCGCCATGTCAGATATCATCATCGGTGCCAGGAATGGGCTCACTCTATCCGGTCCTTTTTCTACTAGTATCTTAGCTTGTTCAAATAGCGTGGTTAATCCGCCGATACCACTGCCGATTATGACACCGATATTATCCTGGTTGGTAGAGTTGATTTGGATTCCTGATTTTTCCACTGCTTCCAGACTGGCAGCTACTGACAGTTGAGCAAAGCGGTCCATGTGGCGGGCTTCTTTACGACCAACGTAATTGGTGGGATCGAACCCTTTTACCTCGCCGGCGAACTTGGTTTTACAAGGCTCCGGGTCAAACAGGGTAATGTAGTCAATACCGGACTTACCAGCGATGAGTCCTTCCCAGGTGGTGGTAACATCTAAACCAAGTGGGGAGACAACACCCATACCAGTAACCACGACCCTATTGGATCCATTGTTTACCATTACCTATAACCTCTAAAAACAGGATTTGTGAAAATCATATTTCCGGTGAGTAAAAACCACTACTTTAATTATGGAATTCTATCATAATTTTAGCCTGTCGGCAAGGAAAGAGTTTTCCAGATTGTTTCTCAACCTCTTCGCCCCAGGAGACGGACTGTTACACTAGCTCTGACTCAAGCACTATTTACTTAACAAACAGTTTGTCTTGAAGATAGCGTGAGTGTTATTATGAACTTGTGAAACAAAATCTGAAGCAGCTTTTGTCCCGGAGGCAGAAACACCGTATTGTTGATGCCAGCCGTGTATCGTCAGCGGTACTACTGCCTATGTACTTTAAACAAGGAGAATACTACCTGCTGTTTACGAAACGTACCCAGAAGGTAAAAGAACATAAGGGTCAGATATCATTTCCGGGGGGCGCTAAAGAAGGTAACGAGACGCTGGTTAGTACTGCCCTGCGGGAGTGTACCGAGGAAATAGGCTTGGTGGCTGAAGATGTTGAGATATTAGGGGAGCTGGATGACACTATAAGCGTGACTTCAAATTATGTTATCTCTCCCTTTGTTGCCCTGATTCCCTGGCCATATCATTTTAAGGTGAGCGAAGAAGAGATAGACGAGCTGATTGAAGCGCCCGTTTCGGCATTTCTGGATAGAGCTTGTCAGTGTCAGGAAGACGAAACGATGGGTGATGAAGTGGTTATCTCCTATTCTTATTGTTATCAGGGGAGGGTTATCTGGGGGGTTACCGCTCGGGTCTTGAAACAGTTTCTGGATATTTGGGTCAGTATTTAGTCGGGAGTAAGTTGGCTGTGGCCGGCTAAGCCGGCCACAGCTGTGGAAGTTTACTTTTTGTCTTGGGCAGTACCCTTGGTTTTGGCTTTGACCTTTATTTGCTTGGGCTTGGCTTCTTCGGCCTTGGGGATAGTCAGGGTTAGAATGCCATCGTCGAAGTTTGCCTCAGCTCTGTCCGTCTTTAGCCCTCTAGGCAAAGCTACTAAGCGGCAGAAGGTTCCGTATCGGTGCTCTTGGTAGAGGTAGTCTTTATGTTCTATCTTCTCTTCTGCCTTGGTTTCGCCCCTGATAGTCAGTATGTTATCGGCGATACTAATATCAACCTCTTCCGGTTTGACTCCGGGCACGCTAGCTTTGATTACCATCTCTTTGTCGGTCTGGTAGACATCAATGGGTGTAATCTCGCTCTGCCCAAAGTTGAAGAGCCGGTAGGGAGTAAAGAATCTCTCATCAAATAAACTGTCTACCGCCCTCCTCAGTTCAGTAAATGGTTGGTAGCGTAACAGGCTTGTGGTCATCTCTATCCTCCTTTCTTAAATTATACTACAATAAATATAGCATAGTTAATAAAGTTTATCAAATTTTCTTCTTGAGTAGTATTAAATTTATTTGCAAGAATTATTGACATCTTCTCATAATTGGTCTATAATGTTAATGGAAATTGGTGAGGCTGAAAATGGCTGGTAAAGATTATTACAATATACTGGGCGTCAGTCGAAGTGCCGGTGAGCGGGAGATAAAACAGGCTTACCGAAAGCTGGCACGCAAGTATCACCCTGATATTAATCCTGGTGATAAATCAGCAGAGGGAAAGTTTAAGCAGATCAATGAGGCTTACGAAGTTCTCTCTGACAAAGAAAAACGTAGTAAATATGATCAGTTTGGGGATCAATGGCAGTATGCTGACCAGTTTGCCGGAGCACAGCAGCAGACACCTTTTGGGAGGGGTACTAAGGGTGGCTCCCCCAGGTTTCACTTTGAACAGGGTGATCTGAGCAGTATCTTTGGTGACCTGTTTGGAGGATTCGGTGCTGAGAATTCCAGCCGTCGGGCTCGTCCCCGACGAGGGCAAGATGTAGAGCACCCTGTTGAGGTGACCTTGGAGGAAGCCTATCGGGGAGCCAGCCGTATTATTAGCCTTGAAGCTGCCGAGGTTTGCTCTGGCTGCGGAGGTAGCGGTCATATCCAAAATGTGCCCTGTTCAGTGTGCCGGGGTACGGGTAGTGTAACCCGGCTGAAGCGTCTTGAGGTCAAAATTCCACCCGGGGTTATGGATAGGTCTCGAGTGCGGATTGCCGGTAAAGGTGGTCCGGGTCATGGTGGTAGGAATGGTGACCTCTACTTGGTGGTATCAGTTAAGACACACCATTTGTTTGAACGTAAGGGTGATAATTTGCATGTAGAAATTGTGGTTCCGCTGGTAGTGGCGGTGTTGAGTGGTGAAGTGCAGGTACCTACTTTTAAAGGTAAATTAGCCTTGAAAGTGCCGCCGGAGACTCAGAACGGGCGTGTCTTTCGCTTGAAAGGGCAAGGTATGCCTCATCTAGGTAATGCTACTTATGGTGACCTGTTTGCCAAGGTGAATGTGGTACTGCCGACCAAGCTATCCTCAAGGGAGAGAGAACTCTTCGAGCAGCTTGGTAAGTTGAGGCCGGATTAATATAGTGTGAGGTGGTTATGGAAGTAGAGAATGAACCCTGTTATGTGATAAGTGTAGCTGCCAGGATGGTGGGTATTCAGACTTACACCTTGCGATATTATGAGAAGGTTGGCATAATAGAACCGTCTCGATCCGGGGGGAATATCCGTTTATATTCGGAAAAAGATATAGCTCAGCTTCGCAAGGTAAAGACATTAATGGATGATATGGGAGTAAACCTTGCCGGGTGTGAGGTTATCTTGCGAATGGTACGTAGTATGAACGAACTACAACGTAAGGTGGATGAACTGGAGTCGGAACTGGGGAGATTGAGGGGAGGTGAGTGATTTATGCGGCAAGAGAGATTTACTGAGCAGGCGCAGGAGGCGCTGGCCTTATCCCAAGAAATAGTCCGTCAGTATCACCATAGCCAGTGGAGTGTATTACATATTCTGTTGGCTCTACTCCGGCAGGAGAGAGGTCTGGTTGGTGATATATTAAAGGAGCTTGGTGTTAATGTTGAAACTGTGAAGCAACAGGCTGAAGCAGGTTTAGACAAAGCCCCGAAGGTTGCTTATGAGACAGGGCAGATTTATGCCACCCCGGATGTTGCCCGGTTATTAACAAAGGCTGGTGAAGAAGCCGACAGGCTTAAAGATGAGTTTATCGGTACCGAGCATCTTTTCATTGCTATGACTACGGAAGTAAAGGGAGAAGTAGCTGATATGCTTCGTCAATCGGGTGTTGACCAGGAAAAAGTATACGCTGCTCTTCAGAAGCTTCGAGGTGGGCACCGGGTTACTGATGCCCGGGCAGAGAGCAAGTATCGCTCGCTGGAAAAGTATAGCCGTGACCTGACCGAGCTAGCTCGCCAGGGCAAGCTGGACCCGGTTATTGGGCGAGAAAATGAGATCAAGCGGGTCATGCAGGTGCTTACCCGGCGGACTAAGAATAACCCGGTGGTTATCGGCGATGCCGGGGTGGGTAAAACTGCTATTGCGGAGGGGCTAGCACAGAAGATTGTGGCTGATGATGTCCCTGATTCTCTTAAGGGACGTATGGTAGCAGCTCTGGATATGGGGGCGTTAGTAGCTGGTAGTAAGTTTCGCGGTGAGTTTGAGGAGCGGCTCAAGGCGGTGATGGACGAGATACGGCAGGCACAGGGCGAAGTAATATTATTTATTGATGAGATCCATACCGTAGTTGGTGCCGGAGCGGCGGAGGGGGCTATTGATGCCAGTAACATGCTTAAGCCGGCACTGTCTCGCGGGGAGCTACAGTGTATTGGTGCGACCACCTCGGATGAGTATCGTAAGTTTATCGAGAAAGATAAGGCTTTGGAGCGGCGGTTGCAGCCGGTGTTCGTTG
>CAZNEL010000028.1:0-19156 GCA_964572285.1 uncultured Dehalococcoidales bacterium
GGACCTATGGTTAGGCTCTCTTAGCGCTGAGACCGGTCATGTTTTCTATATGGATACTGAGAAGAAGCTAAGCCTTGGCGAGCGCTTAGAAATCGTGCCTAATAATGCCACCCTCGTTGTTAATATACATGGCCAGATATATGGTGTAAGAAACGGTGAGGTAGAGAGGATTATGATAGTTACTGGTAGAGGTCGAGGTAATTAAGGGGTGGTTAATTAGAATGTGACGTGGTGGAGAACATCTGGAAGTAACGACCGACGGAAAAGGAGGAGCGATGAAACCAGTAATTGGCTTTATTGGAATCGGTAAAATGGGTGCACCCATGGCACAGAACCTGCTCAAGGCGGGCTATCCATTAGTGGTTTATGACCTCAGAAAACAGGCTATAGAAGACTTAACGAAAGCGGGCGCCGAGAAAGTCTCTTCAGCACAGAATCTTGCCAGCCGCAGCTCGATTGTTATCACCATGCTTCCTGCCTCCCCATATGTGGAGACGGTGGTGCTTGGACCGGAAGGAGTAATCAAAGGTGCCAAGTCTGGTAATATTGTTATCGACATGAGCAGCTCATACCCCACTAGCACCAAGATGATCTGGCAGCAGTTGGCTTCCAAGGGTATCAGGATGCTGGACGCGCCTGTGAGTGGGGGCACGAAAGGGGCCCATGAGGGTACCTTGACCGTTATGGTGGGTGGTGAGGAAAAGGACTATGAGGAGTGCCGCCCCATCTTCGAGGCAATGGGAAAGAATATCTACTATGTAGGTAAGATAGGGGCGGGCCATATAGTGAAGGCCCTCAATAACCTTTGCTCAGCCTGCAGCATGGTCATAACCTCGGAGGCCATAGTGGTAGCCGCTAAGCTAGGCCTCTCTCCAGAGAAGGTTATCGATGTCATAAATTCCAGCAACGGGCGAAGCTGGTCCAGTCAGTTCAAGTTCCCCAACTTCGTTCTGAATAATACCTTTAACTCTGGCTTTACCATCAGTCTAATGAATAAGGACCTGGAGATAGCCACGAGCCTCGGCCGCGAACTACATGTTCCCATGTTCGTTGGAGCAATGGTTCAACAGCTTTACAACTACGCCGTCGGTCAGGGCAGCGGGGATGATTGTCACACTGCCATTATTAAATTCATCGATGATTGGGGTGGTGTCGAGATAAAAAACAAACAAAGAGGTTAACCATTATGACAGAAGATGAGAAGCAGGCCTTTGTGGACAAGATGTACCAGGATCGCGGCTACATTCTGGATTTCCATAAGGTAATGGTAGCTGAGGATTTTGATTACCTCAAGGCCTACAATCAGTTAATCGAAGCTGGCTATACCAAACAGAGAACACTTGATGCCAAGACCAAAGAAATCGTCTATACGGTAATTCTAACGGCGGTGAAGGCGAATGTAGACCACATTAAAGCTCATATTAAGCTAGCACTAGATTATGGTGCTACCAAGCAAGAGGTTCTTGAAGCCTTGGAGATATGTCTTCCCGGCGCCAGCGTACCTGCCTTCATGATTGGCTTCGAGGCCTGGAAGCAGGTGGTGTCGCCCGAGCGAGTGGAACCTTCATCGTATTAGTTGATACCCCACGCTGGAAAACGGCTTTGTTGCAGTTGCGTGTAGCGCTAAGTGGGATAGTAATGGCCACATTGGCCATTACTCCACCTGATGTGAAACACCATCATTATCTGGTTTTTTACCATAACCCTGTGTACTTGTTTATACAAGTACTAACAATACCCGTTCTTTCCTTGATATTCGTATATTCTGCTGTGCCGTGGGATTCTTAATGCTCGTTATTTTCCGTAAAATTCAGTACGGAACGAGCATGACTTGTTGACAAAACTTCTGTTTCGTGGTAGTTTTTGACAGTGGGTTAAACGGTAAAACACAAGGAGGCAGAGATGAGAAAGGAGAGGAGTAAGCCCAAGTTTGTGGGAATGAGGCTGAGCGAAGAGCAGAACCGAGTCCTATCCCAGCTGCAAGAGAATTCTAGCCGAAGTAAGAGTGAAATTTTACTGAGAGGTTTAGAGCTCCTCAGTGAGTATTATTCACTTGGGCTTGACCAGCTTCCGCTAAACCTTGAGTTAAGAAACCTTGAGAGTGAGGCAATACGACATGCCGAGGCTTTAAGACAAATTAGGAAGAAAGAGGAAGCTATCGGGCAGATGGTTCAGGAGTTGGGTGAAGTGGATAAGATTATAGATAAATATCAGGGGCGAAAAAGTGCTCTCATCCAGATACTCCTTGATATTCAAGCTCAGAACCACTGGCTTCCTAAATCTGCCTTGATGTGGGTTGCTGAAAGACTTGGTGTGCCATGGTCACAAATATACCACATTGCTACTTTCTATAAGGCATTTAGCCTCATTCCCCGAGGCCGTCACACAGTCCAAGTATGCTCGGGAACTGCCTGTCAGGTGCGAGGGGCACCACGGCTGCTGGAGAAAGTGATTGATATTCTCAATATAAAACCGGGGGAGACTGATAAGGATCAGAGGTTTACCCTGAATACGGTAAACTGCTTGGGCTGTTGTGCTCTCGGTCCGGTGATGGTAGTTGATGGCAGTTACTATGGTAATCCCTCCACGGAGCAGATCAAACAAACAGTCGCTCGCTGTGAGTAGATAGGAGGATAGAGTTATGGCAAGATTAGGTTCCCCAGCAGCCTTAGAAAAGCTAAGGCAGAAGATACTTTCCCAGCGTGACCCTAATCGTCTTTGTGTTACCATTTGCTCTGGTACAGGCTGCCAGGCGCTAGGTTCTGAAGAAGTTGCTGACGCCTTTGTTCGCGAGATAAAGCACCAGGGACTTGAAAATAAGGTTGACTTTCGCCGTACCGGCTGTCATGGTTTTTGTGAGCGTGGACCTCTAGTGGTCATTTTCCCCCAGCAGATTTGTTACTTGGGAGTGAGCGCTCAGGATGTCCCTGAAATTGTCACCCAAACACTGATCGAGAATAAGCTAGTCGAGCGATTGCTATACCGGGATGTGGAAACCGGTCAGCACATAGCTCACGAAGACGAGATACCATTCTACAGGAACCAAAAGCGTATTATCTTTGGCAATAATAGACTTATTGATCCTAAGGAGATTGATGATTATATTGCCCTTGGCGGTTATTCTGCAGTTGCCAAGGCGCTGTTCGAGATGGGTCGAGATAAGGTGTTACAGGAAATAAAAGACGCCAACCTGAGGGGTAGAGGGGGTGGTGGATTCCCGGCGGGGATAAAATGGGAAACTACCCGCAACGCGCCGGGAGAACCGAAATACGTTATTGTCAATGCTGATGAGGGAGACCCCGGGGCTTATATGGATAGAAGCTTACTTGAGGGGAACCCCCACAGTGTGCTGGAGGGGCTTATCATCGGCGCCTATGTAATTGGTTCCACCCAGGGGTTTGTCTATGTGCGTCAGGAGTATCCTCTAGCAGTACAGAACATAACTATAGCTATTGAACGAGCCCGGGAGTATGGGCTGTTGGGGGATAATATTTTGGGGTCGGATTTTAATTTTGATGTTCAGATACATTGTGGCGCTGGCGCTTTTGTATCAGGGGAATCGAGTGCCTTGATGACTGCTATAGAAGGCAGAGTAGGAGAGCCGAGACCTAAATATATCCGTACTGCGGTTAGTGGTATAGAAGAGAAGCCAAGCAATCTAAATAACGTGGAAACCTGGGCAAATGTGCCTCTTATTATCAATAATGGAGCTGATTGGTACAAGAGCATAGGCACTGAAGGGAGTAAAGGGACCAAGATTTTCTCTCTGGTGGGTAAGGTTAGTAATACTGGCCTGGTTGAAGTGCCTATGGGGATGACACTAAGAGAGGTCATCTATGATATCGGTGGTGGCGTTCCTAAGGGAAAGAAGTTTAAGGCAGTGCAGACCGGGGGGCCCTCCGGAGGTTGTATTCCTGAGAGTTTCCTTGATCTCCCGGTAGATTTTGATGAGCTTGCTGAAGTTGGCTCGATGATGGGCTCGGGTGGTATGATCGTCATGGATGAGGACACTTGTATGGTAGATATCGCCAGATATTTTACCGATTTCCTCTGCCAGGAATCTTGTGGGAAGTGCGTTCCCTGTCGTGAGGGGTTAAGGCAAATGCTCAAAATTTTAAATAGCATTTGTTCCGGGAAGGGGAAGGAGGGGGATATTGAACTTCTGGAAGAGCTCTCTGAGGTAATGAGAGATGCTGCTCTTTGTGCTTTGGGGACTACTGCTCCTAACCCGGTGATGAGCACTATTAAGTACTTCAGGGATGAGTATGAAGCGCATATCAAGGAGAAACGCTGTCCCGCTGGTGTTTGCCGAGAGCTCATCACTTACTACATTCTCCCTGACAAATGCCAGGCATGTCTCATCTGTGCCCGAGAATGCCCCGTGGGGGCGATTACTGGAGGCAAGGGCTTTGTTCATGTCATAGATCAGGGAAAGTGTACCAAGTGCGGAACTTGCTTTGAGGTTTGCCCCTCTCGCTTTGATGCTGTAGTTAAGCTCTCAGGTGAGTCTTTACCGCCCCCTGTTCCCGGTGGGACCAAGGTAGCACGCAGAAGGTGAGGAAGTAAGATGAAGAACATAAGGTTGGAAATTAACGGCAAGGCTGTTGAGGCTAAGGAGGGGATGACTATTCTTCAGGCAGCACGAGGAGCAGGTATTGATATTCCTACCCTTTGTTACGATGAGAGGCTGGCTCCCTATGGCGCCTGCCGACTGTGTACGGTAGAGATAATTAAGAATAAGCGAACGAGGTTAGTAGCCTCCTGCGTCTACCCGGTAGAGGAAGGGTTAGTGGTGAAAACCGACTCGGAGCGCGTGAAAAAAGTTCGCAAGATGATTCTAGAATTGCTGTTGCCCTTAGCCCCAGCAGGACCAATAGAAAGCCTGGCTAAAGAATACGGACTGAAAGAGTCACGATTCACTGCAGATAAGACATCTTGTATCCTTTGTGGTTTATGCGTTCGTTACTGTGCCGAGGTAAAGAAGGCCAATGCCATTGGCTTCATAGGTAGAGGGATAGACCGAGAAGTTGCTTTCTTGCCAGAGGTAGCCCCCAAGGTGTGCGACAGCTGTAGAGAATGTTTTGCTCTTTGTCCCGGTGGTAAACTTCTCTTGGATACCGATGGCGTTCGCTTTCCAGTTCCTGTCTGGCATAGTAAACAATAGCTACGCTAAAGTTCCGGGGAAGAATTCAGAAGCAGTAGTACGCATACAGTGAAACGAAAGCGTTACCCTGACCAAGGTTGGCAGATTGCTAGAGGCAAGCTTGGTAGAGCAAACTAATTGCAAAGGGATCGTATTTCAGCACGGCTCTACCATTACCAAAGAGGCAGCTTGAGGTCCTATAGCCTTGGTGGCGTTATTGATCTTGATAGTCAAGGTACCATCAAAGGGCGCTTTTTCTAGCACTTTCACCTTTGTTCCAGGGATTAAGCCCAGACCGGTCAGGTAGTGCAGAAATTTTGTATTGCTCTCGCTCACAACGCTAACCATTTTGCCAACTTGTCCCGGCTCAAGTTCAGATAGCGGTGCCCCTGGTAGCTCCGGCAATTCGCGATTGTTCTTGGGGATAGGATTGCCATGCGGGCAAAAATCAGGATCATCAAGAAATTGAGCCAGTTTTTCGGTTACCAGATCAGACGTAGCGTGTTCCAGGTTGCAGGCATCTTGATAAACGTCTTCCCAACCTATCTCCAGATACCGGTTGAGGAATACTTCCCATAGGCGATGACGGCGAGTTAACTCTAGAACGCGCTTCCTGCCTTCTTCGGTAAGGATGGCACCTCCGTAGGGAGTATACTCAACCAATCCTTTTTTAGAGAGACGTTGCAGCATCTCGCTGACTGAAGCCGGGGATACCTCTAGAACCTGTGCTAAGGATGAAGTCCTGACCGGGTTCTCTAGCCGCTCCAGTGCTCCTACCGATTCCAAGTATTCCTCTATTGTTCGTTTGCTCACTTGTACCTCTATCAGGTGACTTATTATAAGCCTAGTCTATTTTAACCTGTTTATTCGGATAAGTCAAATTATTATTTAGGATAGCCAAAGGTTACCGTCAGGAGATGTTGACATGCCCTCGGACATTTGCTATAATAACAGGAGAATAAGGACACCCTAAAAAATATATTAGCGATGTGTTAATTTTGTTTGGTTTTAGGTAGCTACTGCTTGGGTTACCAGTTTGGGGAAAAGGTCAGTAGAAACGAAGAACGAGTAGGACGTGAAATGGTTATCATACCGCTAAGCGAGTAAAAGGCCGAAGGAAAGGGAAGATTTATGGCTGATGAAAAACTAGTAACCCTGCGCCAGATGCAATTTGGGCAAAAGGGTAAAGTAGTTCAAATTCAAGGGGGGCTCAGACTGACTAATCGTCTTAATGCTCTGGGAGTGAGGCCGGGTGTGGGGATAACTAAACTTAGTTCGATGATTATGCGGGGCCCTGTAACTATTCAGTCAGGTAATACGCAGTTGGCTGTTGGTTTTGGTATGGCTAACAAGATAATAGTTGAGTTATATTAGGTAGTATAGAATATGAAGATACTTTTGATGGGAAATCCCAATGTGGGCAAGAGTGTTGTTTTTTCCCGTCTAACCGGAATTCATGTGATTGCTTCTAACTATCCTGGCTCAACAGTGGGTTATACGCAGGGGTCTATGAAGATAGGGGATGAAACGGCTGAAGTTGTTGATGTACCCGGCACGTATACTCTGGAACCTACTTCTGAAGCTGAGGAAATAGCCTTAAAGATGCTTGGCACCGGGGATATGGTCATCAATGTAGTTGATGCCACTAATTTGGAGAGAAACCTCAATTTAACTTTGCAGTTACTAGAGAAGGGAATCCCGACGATAGTAGCTCTGAATATATGGGACGATGTTGGTCACCGGGGAATACACATTGATTTGAGTCGACTTGAGGCGCTGTTGGGCGTGCCGGTTATCCCTACTGTAGCTATAACTGGTCAAGGAATAAAGACCTTAGTAGAGAATATACCTCGCGCCAGTTCACGTAAGTTTCCTCCGCGTAGTCGCGATGAGCGCTGGATTACCATCGGCAATATTATAGAGCAGGTGCAGCGGGTTACACACCGTCATCATACCTGGCCGGAACGACTGGGAGATGCTAGCGCCAGACCTATCAGCGGAGGTTTTATAGCCTTAATTACTCTGGTCGGCACCTTTTTTCTAGTCCGTTTCATCGGTGAGGGCTTGATTGGCTATGTCTTTGACCCCTTATTTGAGAATCTGTGGACACCGGTAATATTGCAGCTAAGCGGTCTTCTCGGTGGTTCCGGTTTTATCCACGACGCTTTGATAGGTAGCATGGCCAGTGGCGAAGTGGCTTATGTTGAATCATTCGGACTGCTGACTACCGGGCTCTATGTACCGTTAGCTATGGTTTTGCCTTACATTTTCTCTTTTTACCTCATGCTGGGTATCCTTGAAGATATTGGCTATTTGCCGAGGCTGGCTATTCTTATGGATACTATTATGCACCGGCTGGGGCTGCATGGTTATGCTATCATTCCTACTCTACTGGGGCTTGGCTGTAATGTACCCGCTGTCTTAGCTACCCGCATTTTGGAGAGTAAGCGGGAGAGGTTTATTGCGGCGACACTGATATCTATTGCCATTCCCTGTGCTGCCCTGCAAGCAATGATTTTTGGGTTGGTTGGGGAGCGTGGGGGACAATATGTGGCAATTGTTTATGGAACGCTATTCATAGTGTGGATTATCCTGGGATTTATACTTAATAGGCTGGTGAAAGGATTTAGCCCGGAGCTTTTAATAGAGATACCACCGTACCGCCTGCCATTATGGCGAGCATTATTACAAAAGCTATGGATGAGAGTATATGGTTTTTTGAAGGAAGCCATGCCCATAATTTTAGCTGCAGTCCTGGTAATAAATATACTTTATGTCCTGGGGATATTCGATGTTATCGCTAATTTTACCGCACCGGTAATAACCGGTCTCCTGGGACTACCCAAAGAGGCAGTTGTTGCCTTACTTATTGGCTTCCTGCGCAAGGATGTCGCTATCGGTATGCTGGCTCCTTTAGGGTTAAGTGCCGGGCAACTGGTTACTGGCAGCGTAGTCTTAGCTATGTTTTTCCCCTGTATCGCTACCTTTGTTGTGCTTCTCAGAGAACTGGGTGTTATCGGCATGCTCAAGTCAGCAGCAGTAATGGTTACTACAGCCCTTGTAACAGGAGGGCTATTAAACCTGATATTATAGCACCTTGCTGTATTTAACAACCAAAGATAACCAAGATAGGCACTTCTATTGACAGGCAGGTATTCTAATCCTAGAATAGACATCACATGGGGAGGTAGGCACGATGATTTATTTGCTCTCCGGGTTGTTGATTGCCCACGGCATCGTATGTCTTACGGGTGCTTTCTTCCCCTTTTATCCTCCCGTTTTCCTTTTCTACTGGTTTTTCCCCGGGTCCTTTGTCCTCAAACTGATAATGGTTCTTTTGGCTGGTGCATTCCAGGTAGTATACGGTGGATATTGGCTGCTGAAGGAAAGATGGCAAGTAAGATGGTATTGGCTGGCTCTGGCCTCTATTCTTATCACTGGTCTACTCCTGATTTTTCCTGCTGTTCAGAACCCCAGCCTCTTTGTGGGATTGGCGCGGTGAGCAACGTTAAAGATTGCGGCGCAGTTCCCTGTGTGATTGAAGTGATTGAGTAAGATATAGTATGCAAGGAGGTAGGAACTATGAAAAGACCTGAACTGCTGGTATTGATAGCTGTCTGGGAATTCCTGAGCGCATTTGGGGTTCTTGTTGGTATAGGCGCTGTCTCTTCTTTCTTTTTCTTCACTGTCCCAGGTGTTTGGTGGGATGGGATGATGGGGGGATGGGGTATGTGGGATATGCCTCGGATAGGCAATTTCGCTGTCATTGCGACGGGTGTTGTCTTGCTGGTAATGGTAGCCTACTTTGTTCTAGCCTTGATGGGTGGCATTGGATTGCTCAAGGGAAGGGAGTGGGGGCGAATTGTGAGTATTGTTCAGGCTGCTCTTAGTTTCTTCTGGGTTCCCATTGGTACTGTTATCGGAATACTCATTCTCATATACCTAACGAAGAATGAGGTACAGGAGTATTTCACCGACTAGTGGTGAAATACAGCAGCGGTATATATAATCTCCCTTCATAAAAAATAGTCCCTCCTCTTTGAAGGGGAGGGACTTATTGATGTTCGGTGGATTAACAAACTAGAAACGGGGTTTGCATAGAATCTCTTTGATTTTAAGGTTAAAGAAGTTGTGTGTGTTTACTGGAGTGAGGACTACTGCAGTATCAGAACCTCGGTCAGTGCCTGCGATAGAGATAATTTCCTCATCAGTATGTACTAATCCACTATCAGCCGCAATCAGAGCAATCTCGCAGGCTACTTTCATGCCCTGCCCGAAGATGTACAGGGTATTACTAACTATATCCCCGGTGACATAAGTATTGAATTTATTACGCATGGCGCGGCTTATGCCACCAAAGGCATGGGCAGCAGTGAGCACTATGCCTCCCTTACTCTCAACCAGTCTCCGATTTTCCTCGGTGCATTCTTGGATGTTAGGCTCACGAAAGCCGGTAACGTGGGTTACGGCAATTACTTTTAATCCGCTAAAGATTTCCACAGCTTTTACGGCGGTATCGCCCTCTGTAGTTGCCACCACTATAGTTTTGATACCTAACTCCTCTGCCCGTTGTTTAGCGATGCCTAATACGGCTTCGGTATTTTCTCTACCCGGTTTTTCAAAGTAGAGTATCTTTGATTCCATAGTCGAACCTCCTCGAAAAACAGATTTAGAATATTATAGCACATTGCCTTGGTCAGGTTCAGTGTGGTATAGTTTTAGTAATGGAAGACGAAATTGAGGTTATTGCTTCAGGGAGTGTTACTTCACCCCGGGGTTTTCATGCCGGTGCTACCTACGCTGGAATAAAGAAAGAGTCTAAAGGTATTTTAGACTTAGGCATTCTCTTTTCTGAAGTACCTTGTGTGGCTACCGCTGTCTTTACCACCAATCGTGTTAAGGCAGCGCCGATACTTTGGTGTCAGGAGTTGCTAAAATCAGGAAGAGCGAGAGCGGTAGTAGCCAATAGTGGGTGTGCCAACGCCTGTACCGGTGAGCAGGGTCTTGCCGATACCGAGGAGATAGCAGCGTTTGTGGCTAAAGGTATAGGTCTTTTTACCGGGGATGTACTGGTTGCCAGTACTGGGGTTATTGGTGAGAGGTTACCAGTGAAGGTTATGAGGGCTGGCATCGAGCAGGTTGTTCTTTCCCCAGATGGAGGCCATGATCTGGCAAGGGCAATAATGACCACTGATACTATCCCCAAGGAAATAGCGATAACAGTGAAGTCTGGCGAGAGCCAGTTTACTATCGGCGGAGTAGCCAAGGGCTCAGGCATGATTCATCCCAATATGGCAACCATGCTTTGCTTTCTAACCACTGACGCTGCGGTAGAGGCGGATTTTCTCAAGTCCGCGCTGCAGAAGGCTGTGGATATTTCATTTAATTTGATATCTGTAGATGGGGATACCAGCACTAATGATATGGTGTTAATAATGGCTAACGGAATTGCTGGTAACGAACCTGTTTCCTCGGATAGCCAGCCAGCCAGGGCTTTTCAGCAGGCACTTGAGCAGGTGTGTATCTATCTGGCTAAGTGTATTGCTCGTGATGGTGAGGGTGCCACCCGACTTATCGAGGTTACCGTTAGTGGGGCAACTGATGTAACCCAGGCAAGATTAGCTGCCAGGACAGTAGTGAGCTCACCTCTGGTAAAGACGGCGGTGCATGGTAGTGATCCTAATTGGGGGCGGATTATTGCTGCAGTGGGGCGTAGTGGTGCGGAGGTGGTAGAGTCAAAAATAGACCTTGATATCGGGCAGGTTTGTCTGGTAAAAGCTGGTAAGCCTCTACCTTTTGACCGACCGGGGTTGGTTCAGATACTAAGTGATGACGAAGTTCATGTGAGCCTGAATCTTAATTTGGGAAACGGGGCAGCCACTGCTTGGGGCTGTGACTTATCTGAGGAATATGTAGCTATTAACAGCCAGTATACCTCCTGATATCGCGTAATAAGGGGTAGTTTTGAGTAATAAAGTGATGGTAGTTAAGATAGGTAGCGTTGCTCTTAGTTCTGAGGATACCAGTATCGATGATATTGTTGCCTTGCAGAAACAGGGCAAACGGATGATTGTTACCCATGGTGGGGGCAAGCTGGTGAGCAAATGGCTGGAGAAACAGGGCTTAACTACCAAGTTTATCCATGGTGAGCGGGTAACTGACCAGGCATCGCTTGAGATAGTTATCGCTGTACTGTCGGGGCTGGTCAATAAGGAAATAGTGTCCAGCATCCAAAATCGGGGAGGGCAGGCGATAGGAATTAGTGGTATTGATGGCGGTTTGATTCAGGCTAAAATCAAGAATGCGGATTTGGGTTATGTTGGCATTGTGACAAAGGTCAACACTGAGTTGCTGGAAATGCTTCTTGATGCCGGCTATATACCGGTGGTATCACCGATTAGTCTTCATCCTGTGCCGGAGGCGCGTGAGATGGGGCTAAATATTAACGCTGATGATGTGGCAGGTGAGATTGCGGCTGCTGTTGGTGCCGAGAGACTTGTCCTTTTAACCGATGTGGCTGGCGTCTGCGACCAATCAGGCAAGCTGCTACCCAGATTATCAATAGATGAAGCAGAAGCTTTAATAGCTTCGGGAGTCGCTTCGGGGGGGATGATTCCCAAGATCAAAGCTTGTCTAAAGGCCCTGGCCGGTGCTGCGACAGCATGTATTATAGATGGTAGAAAGCCATATGCTTTGCTCGAGGAGGTTGAAGAAAGTGGTGGTGGTGGCACGAAAATAGTCTTTCCATAGGGGGCAATAACGTGAGTAAGTGGCAAGAACTAGAAGGCAAATACTTTATGAAAACCGTGGAACGCCTCCCAGTAACTATAGTTAGAGGTCAGGGGTCGCGGGTATGGGATGAGAATGGAAAGGAGTACCTGGATTTTGTAGCTGGCTGGGCGGTTAATTGTTTGGGACACTGTCCTCAGGTGGTTGTTGAGGCAGTAACGGAACAGGTGCGTACACTTATTCAGACATCAAATCAATTCTATACCATTCCCCAGGTTCAGCTAGCGGAGATTTTAGTTCAGCATAGCTGCCTGGATAAGGTTTTTCCCTGTAATAGCGGAACCGAGGCTAATGAGGGGGCAGTTAAGCTGGCTCGGCGGTATGGGAAGCGTCACCTTAATGGAGCCTATGAGGTTATTACTGCGATGAGCTCCTTCCATGGTCGTACTTTAGCTATGGTGGCAGCTACCGGACAACCAAAGTATCAGCAGTCCTATATTCCGCTGACTACAGGCTTTGTCAATGTGGAATATAACAATGTTGAGGCAATTAAAGAGGCTACTACCAATCAAACCTGTGCAGTGATGTTAGAGCCACTGCAGGGGGAGGGGGGGGTAAATCTGGTTAGTGATGGCTATTTGGCTGCAGTAAGGGATTGGTGCGACCAAAAAGGTATCCTGCTTATTTTAGATGAAATTCAAACCGGGGTGGGCAGAACCGGAACGCTCTTTGCCTATGAGAAATATGGTGTTGAACCTGATATAATGACTCTGGCTAAGGGGCTAGCTAGTGGTATACCTATTGGGGCTATACTAGCTAAAAATAGAGCGTCTGTTTTTACTCCTGGAGATCACGGTTCTACCTTTGGAGGGAATCCGGTAGCTTGTGCTGCTGGTTATGCTACCATGAAATACATCATTGATAACGATGTAGCCGGGAATGCCAAGAGAGTAGGACAGTATTTTATTGCTAAACTGGAGCAATTGAAGCAGAAATTTCAATTTATCACCGATGTACGGGGATGTGGGCTCTTGATAGCCATGGAGTTTGGTAGTGATGTTGCTAATTCAGTAGTAGAGGCTTGTCTTGATAGGGGTTTGCTGGTTAATCGCGTTAAACCTAACACCTTGCGTTTTATGCCTCCTCTCGTTATTAGTACCAGTGAAGTTGATGAGGCGATAAGCATTTTGGATGAAGCGTTACCCAGCATTGTCAGCTGGAAATAAAAAGACAAGAGGCTGGGATGTCAACTCAGGTTCGTAGACTTAAAATAGCAGTAACCTTAACGGTAATTATATCACTAGCCTTTGTAGTGATGGTACCGGCATCATCAGTGGTAGGTATAGCCTTAAAAGTAGGGCCTGAGGGTCTTCCCCTACCGAATAGCGATTTTTCGACTGTGCCGCAGTATGTAGTAGAGGATGCCACTAGATTGGCCACCGAAGTCTGCGGGAGCTATAACGAAAATTGTAGCGATTTTATTGACCAGTTGCTAACAGCATATTTGGAGACAGAGGGCAAAGATGTTGTCGTGGTTTTTAACTCGGGTGGTTGGGGGTGGAATATACTTGAAGCTTCCCCTCAGTGGACTAGTATCTTTGCTGGGATACAATCTGAGTTAGCTGATTTAGGTTATACCTCGTTATTATTGAGCTACCAGCGTGCCACAGACACGGTGGGAGGATATTTCAACGAGCTCATGTCCATGATGAGCCTTTATCCGTCGCAGGCTACCGATTTGGCCAGCAAAATTGAGTTTCTCACCAAGCATATCACCGACCTTAGGGTTATCATAGTTGGAGAAAGTACTGGTACCATTATCGCTGATAGCGCGATGAGTATCTTACGGGAAAATCCACAGGTTTATAGTATCCAGACTGGCCCTCCGTTCTGGCATAAGAATGTTATGCTGGAGAGGACACTTGTTTTACAAAGTAATAGTATAATGCCTGATTACTTTAGCCGGGGAGATATTCTTACTCTTATTTGTGCTAACTTGGAGGGGTTATTCGGGTTCTCCCCAAACGAAGCTGGGAGAATACTTATTTATCTACGTGCCCCGGGACATGAATACTGGTGGCAAGACCCTGAGGTCTATTCTCAAATAACCAGTTTTATAGGACAGAATTTCGGATTTGAGTAGCGATAAAACTTTTACTAAAGGAGGGTTATAATGTCGGAGAAAGTAGTGCTGGCTTACAGTGGAGGGCTGGATACCTCGGTAGCTATTAGGTGGCTTAAGGAAAAGTATAATTTGGATGTTATCACTTTTACTGTAGATGTAGGTAATGTACCTGACTTGGATGCTATTCGCCAGAAAGCAGAAGATGTCGGTGCAGTGAAGGCGTTGGTAAGAGATGTTACAGAAGAGTTTGTCAATCAGTATATCTTTCCGGCGTTGCAAGCAGATGCAATCTATGAAGGACAGTATACATTGGCTACTGCCCTAGCGCGTCCGCTAATGGCTAAGTTGCTGGTAGATGTGGCTATGGAAGAGGGAGCTTCAGTGGTATCTCATGGCTGCACCGGCAAGGGCAACGACCAGGTCAGATTTGAGGTGGGAGTTAATGCTCTAGCTCCTGGTCTCAAAATTATTGCTCCGGCCAGGGAATGGGGGATGACTCGTGAGGAGACCATTAGCTATGCCCAGCGTTATAACATACCGGTGCCAATAACTGTCTCAAGCCCGTATTCAATTGATGAAAATATCTGGGGACGAAGCATTGAGTGTGGTGTTCTGGAGGACCCGTGGACTGAACCACCAGCAGATGTATTTGCCTGGACAAAGTCTCCTGATGAAGCGCCAAATAAACCAAGCTATGTGGAAATTGGCTTTGAGCAAGGCATTCCGGTGGCTATTGATGGGCAGCAGATGAGCGGGATTAACCTAATCCAGCGTTTGAATGAAATAGCTGGTGAACACGGGGTAGGCAGGGTTGACCATATAGAGAATAGATTAGTGGGCATAAAGTCACGGGAGATTTATGAAGCACCAGCGGCAACAGTGCTACTCCAGGCTCACCAAGCTTTGGAGGCAATGACTTTAGCTAAAGACCAGCTACGCTTTAAGCAGAAGGTAGCCCAGGAGTATGCTGACCTTGTTTATAATGGACTATGGTTTACCTCACTGCATCAGGATTTAACTGCTTATGTTAGAAGTTCACAGCGTTTTGTTGCCGGGACAGTGAGGATCAAATTATTTAAAGGGAGTTGCCGTGTGGTGGGACGGAAATCACCAAAATCACTCTATAGCTTTGGCCTGGCTACCTATGATAAGGGTGATGAGTTTGACCAGAGTGCCTCCGCCGGCTTCATTCATATCTGGGGACTACCAGTTAGAACCCAAGCCCAGATACAGCTAATAGATAAGGCTAAGGGTCCATTACCCTGACACCAAAGAAGCTGGAGAGAAAATAATAAATGAATCATATTCGTGGTCGGTTTCGTAAGGCAGCCGATAAACTGGTAACTAAATATACTACCTCTATCTCCTTTGACTGGCGTTTATACCGCTATGATATTGCTGGCTCAATTGCCCATGCCAAGATGCTAGCCAAACAGGGCATAATTTTGCCGCAAGATGCCCGGATTATTATTGATGGGTTGGCTGCTATTAGGGAAGAAATAGAGCAGGGTAAATTTCAGTTCAAGCCGGAGTTGGAAGATGTCCATATGAATGTTGAAGCTAAGCTCATCGAGAAGGTGGGTGAAGTGGGTGGTAAGCTCCATACAGCGCGTTCTAGGAATGACCAGGTGGCTTTGGATTTGCGTCTGTTCACTAAAGACGCAATCTCGGAGACCTTGAGCAAGCTGAGGCAATTTCAACAAGCGCTGGTTAGCCTGGCAGAGGCCAACCAGGATGTAGTAATGCCGGGATATACCCATTTACAGCCGGCACAACCAATACTGCTAGCCCATCATCTTTTGGCCTACTTCGAGATGCTCGAACGGGATATTGGCAGGTTTAGCGAGTGCCTAAAGCGCACTGATGTTATGCCCCTGGGCAGCGGCGCCTTGGCTGGTGTAGCCTATGATATTGATAGGGATTTCATAGCAGCAGAATTAGGTTTTAGTGAGATAAGCCGGAATAGTATGGATGCCGTCTCCGATAGGGATTTTGTGGTGGAGTACGAGGCAGCTGCTTGCCTTACCATGATGCATTTATCCCGGTTGGCTGAGGAGGTTATTCTGTGGTCTTCTGCCGAGTATAACTTTATCGAGCTTGATGAGGCGTATGCTACGGGTAGCAGTATTATGCCACAGAAAAAGAACCCTGATGTTGCCGAGCTGGTTCGGGGTAAAACAGGTAGAGTCTATGGCAATCTTATGGCTCTGTTGACTACAATGAAGGGTTTGTCCTTGGCCTATAATAGAGATATGCAGGAGGATAAAGAGGGTATTTTTGATACTGTAGATACGCTGCTATCCAGCTTAGATGTCTTTACCGGCATGATTCAAACCCTGCGGATAAAGGCTGAGAACACCGGGCTAGCGGTTGAGTGCGGCTATCTGCTGGCCACTGACCTGGCTGATTATTTGGTGAAAAAGGGTGAGTCTTTTCGGACTGCTCATGGTATAGTAGGCAGACTGGTAAGCTATGCTATGGAAAAAGGTAAGTCACTCAGTGGAATTAGCCTTGGTGAATATCAAAAATTCTCTCCCTTGTTTGGGGAAGAAGTTTACTCTATTACCGTAGAGTCATCTATGGCTAGCAAGGATGTCATTGGTGGCACTGCTCCGAAGCAGGTAGCGAAGGCATTAGCCATTGCCAAAAAATCGACTGAGGAAGCAAGTAAAGAGGAATCCGCAGTTTAAACTTAGGTAGAACTATTCATCGGCTTAGGTTCATCACAATACTGACAAAGAACCATAAAACCAGATTCTAGCTAGTTTTGGCTATTACTTTATGCTGGGTGCGTAGACATCTAGTACACAGGGTAATCCGCTTTGGTTTGCCGTCAATCATAATAGTAACCGGGTGAATATTAGGCATCCAGCGACGATTAGTATGACGCTTGGAGTGGCTTACATTGTGCCCAAACTGGGGTGTTTTGTTACAGAAATCGCACTTCAAAATTTCTTCCCCTTTGACTATCAAATACATTTCTTGTACAATGCTGCTTATAATACTATCATAGCCAAGCAAGTTTGGCAAGGGTGGGAATAATGAAACAGACTAAGTCTGCCAACGGGCAGGATTTAAGGGAAATGTTGTCTGCAGCTACTTCTTGGTTAGAGAAGAGCGCTTCAGATATTGATGCTTTGAATGTCTTTCCGGTACCTGACGGTGATACCGGGACCAATATGCTACTTACTATGCGTTCTGGGATCGAAGAGGCTTATCGGGCACCTGACCAGAGTGCTTGCGCGGTAGCTCAAGCTATGGCTAAGGGCTCATTGATGGGAGCTCGGGGTAATAGTGGGGTAATTCTATCGCAGATCTGGCGTGGTTTAGCACAGGGTTTGGCTGAAAAAGAAAGTTTTACTGGCAGTGACCTGGCTGGCGCTTTAGCACAAGCAGCAAAGATGGCTTATAAGGGATTAAGCAATCCTGTCGAAGGAACTATCCTCACTGTGGCTAAGGAAGCTGCTGTAACTGCTCAGAAACAGGCTTCTATTTGTGGTGACGACTTAAATTCTGTTCTGGAGGCTACGGTTAATGCTGCCAGCGAAGCAGTAGCTAATACTCCTAATCTTCTGCCGGTATTGAGGGAAGCCGGAGTAGTAGACGCAGGTGGACAAGGGCTGTATGTCATTTTGGAGGGGGCTCTTCGCTATCTTAGGGGTGAGGGAGAGCAAATGCAGTTCCGTAAACCGCAGCTAATTGTCGCTGATATACCGTCTGCTCGGTTTCCGGAGATAGCCGCAGCAGAAGAAGTTCCCTATGGATATTGTACTAATATACTCCTCAGGGGACAGGGGCTTGACCCGGATAAGCTTAGAATGAAACTGAACAAAAAGGGGCAGTCTCTGGTTGTAGTCGGTGATGAATCCACGGTCAGGGTTCATATCCACACCTATGACCCGGGTAAGATTCTTCATTACCTTGGCCCCTTTGGTACTATGCATGAAATAAACATACGGAATATGGATGAACAACACCAAGAATTTCTGGAAATGCAGAGAGAGAGAGTAGCGGAGATTGATATTGCTATTGTTGCCGTAGTTGTAGGCGATGGACTTACTGAAGTCTTTAAGAGCTTGGGAGCAACTGTTGTTCATGGGGGGCAGACAATGAACCCTAGTACCAAGGATTTGCTCAAGGCAGCGGAGTCAGTGATGTCAGACAAAGTCGTTATTCTACCTAATAACAAAAATATAGTGCTCACGGCTAATCAAGTGCAATCTCTAACTACCAAAACCATCAAGGTGGTGCCTACGAAAACAGTCCCGGAGGGAGTAGCTGCACTTTTGGCCTTTGACTATGAGGCTGATCTGGAAACGAATACTAAGCTTATGGAAGAGGCAAAATCAGCTGTACGGTCTATTGAAGTTACTCGGGCAGTGCGCTCTACTCGGCTAAATGGACAGAAAATTAAGAAGAACCAGGCTATGGGCCTTCTAAACGGTGATTTATTAGCTGTGGGCATTACTCCTGCCGGTGTTCTTAATGAGACGTTGGCTAAGCTAGACTTAGATGAAGCTGAAGTCATTACTATCTACTATGGGGCTGGTACCGAGCTGGCTGAAGCAGAACAGGTTAGTTTAACTATTTGTCAACAACACCCCCAACTCCAGGTTGAGGTAGTCAAGGGTGGTCAACCCCACTACAACTATATTGTTTCGGTGGAGTAGTAATAGGGGTTTCGGTTATGGCGGTAAAGATTGTCACTGATAGTGTTTCTGATTTACCCTCTGAGGTAGTTGAGGAACTGGGGATCACAGTAGTTCCGCTGAACGTTCGTTTTGGGGACGAGGTCTATCGAGATGGCATCGACCTGACGGCTGAACAGTTCTACGACAGGTTAATACATAGCCAAATTCTGCCAGTTACTTCCGTGCCTACGCCGGCGGCTTTCGCTGGGGCTTATGATAAGCTTACTGAGGAGACAGACGCAATCTTGTCTATTGTTCTTTCGGCTAAACTCAGTGGTACCTATGAAGTGGCGTTACAAAGCGTGGGTTTAATGAAGCGGAAATGCCGGGTGGAAGTGATTGATTCACAATGGGCGGTTATGGCACAGGGATTCATAGTTATTGCTGCTGCTAAAGCAGCCCAGGCTGGAGCTAGCCTCGAAGAGGTGATGAACATAACACACCACAATATTTCTCGCGTAGATATGC
>CAZNEL010000029.1:0-18798 GCA_964572285.1 uncultured Dehalococcoidales bacterium
CCTCCCTTTCTGTTTGTTTGCTTTTCTATAGGGTAGGACATGCCGATTCCTTTTTTCACCACATTCGGGACACTGCCAACTAATTAAACAGGGTTACAAGCGAGGGTTGATTTACAAAGTCAAGAAGGGGGTACCAAAAGGTTTAAGGCAGGAAAGCAGCGGTAAAGACTCTGACGTTTTGAGGGGAGAAAGCCTTCAGGACAATGTGGAAATTGAGAGTGACCCTGAGATACTGGATTTAAAGAAAGAATTGCGGAAAGCTGAGCTACGTAAACAACTTGCCGAGACCAATGCACCTATAAATATGGAGTCGCGTATAGCAGCCATGGAAGACAAGATGGCGGAAATGAAGGATATACTCGATTTTTTATTCGATGAGAATATGAACATTAAAGGCCTAATATACGGCACGCCGCTATCGGGTCTTCTCGATCCGTTCGAGTGCGCCTGCGGGGCAAAAGGTAAATATTCCCTAATTATACAATGTGATGAGTGTGGTGAGGAGTATAGTTGCCGGAAGTTGCCTCAAGAAAGTTACATAAGTGAGTCTATTTCTGAATAGGACACCATTGGCAAATCGGTTGGAATCCATTCAAGGCCCAGTATTTTGTATCAGAAGCTTCTACAATCACATAGAAGTCACCCCCTGAGATAAGCTCAAGAGCTTGCTCTATTACCTTGGAGTCGTCCTCAGAACCGGTTCCGAGGACTTGTGATTTAGTAGGATCCCTATTTTCTGTCTCTTCTGGTTCAAGTTCGTAAAGCATATCAACCAAGCAGTCTCCATATGCTCCCAAGTGTTCAGATAGACTCTCCCAAAGAGCATTACCGGTAAGCTCCTTAAACGCTTGCCACAGCAGAGTGCGTGCTTCATTACTCTGGGAAATATCATTAAAATTCAAGTCAGTAGTAATCTCCTGAACAGAGTGCAGGAAATTCCTAACAATTCCCTGCAAGTCTGTGATATGTCTCATTTGCTCCAGTTGATTTGCTCTGTCTGCCGCATGAATCGCTTGCTCTGTTCTCTTTGCCTCAATATCTCTAATATATCTCTGAATCTGCCTGGTACTCTTGCCGTACTTTACCTCGAGTTCCTCAAGAACTTCATCGCTACTCCTTCCTGTTTTGAGAGCAGCCTGATAATAGTTGGAAATAGCTATTTTATCCTCATTACTGGGATGAATTATTTTTTCGAACCTATTCTTAGCCCAATTACTTTCTTTATCTAATGTCATTTGCTGTCACTAAAAATAATTATTTTTATAGCTATAATTCTAGCAAAATGTCGTGGTGTAGGCGACTCATGACGGGGTATATAGTGAGTATATAAGGAATAAATAGATATGGCAAATAATGAAGGAGTAAATGGCATGAGCGCCGCTGATGTAACTGGTAGCATAGCTTCTGTCCAGGAAGCAGGTCGCGGTTCAAAACCGACGGCGGCGCTCCAGTCCATCTGGGTACAACCTATTCATTTCATAATTGCCAAGAGGATCCTGGAGCGCCATCATTACCTGCATTCCTTCCCTGGTGGTACCATACTGGCCTTCGGTACTTTTGTCGGAAGCAAGCTGCTGGGAGCTATGACCTTCGGTTCCGGTCCGGCTAATGCCTATCGCTTGGTTGAAGGTGCGGTATCTGATCAATGTTTAATCCTCTCCCGCCTGTGGCTTTCTGACGAACTGCCACGTAATAGCGAATCCCGCACTATCGGTGTTGTACTTCGAGAGTTAAGATGGAATAAAAACTATAAGTTTCTGATTTCCTATGCCGATCCTGCCCAGGGACATAATGGTACTATATATCAGGCCACAGGCTGGCTCTATTCAGGTCTTTCTCAGGCGATGCCTCTTTTTGATATTGGCGATGGAGTTCCCCGCCACTCTCGCTCTTTATCCCATTCTTATGGCAGTCACTCCATCCGGTACTTTTCCCAACATGGCGTCAATATAAAAGTGATACCGCAATCCCAAAAATATCGTTACGTTTATTTTCTTGATCCGGAATGGTGTTCACGATTAAAACCACGGGTATTACCCTATCCCAAAAAAGGAGATTAATCATGATAATAATTGACTTGCCTGTAGCCAAACTAAGAGAAGCCCCATGGAATGCTAACTGTATGGACGAAGCCATGCTAGCTCGACTTAAAGAAAGTATTAGGCGTTATGGTCTTGTAGAAAACCTCGTAGTAAGAAAAGTAACCGATGATACATTTGAGGTTATTTCTGGCAACCAGCGTCTTAACATTCTCCACCAGACAGATTGTAATCAAGTTCCTTGCGTAGTAGTTGATCTCGATGATGCTCATGCCAGACTTCTTGCCCAAGCGTTGAACAATATACAGGGCGAAGATAATCTTGGTATACGTGCCGAACTGATACGTCATGTACTGGATAAAATTCCTGAGAAGGATGTCTTGGCTATCCTGCCGGAAACAGGTTGTAGCTTGCAAGCTATGGTTTCTCTGGGGACAGAAACCATAGCTGAGTACCTTCAAAAAAAGCAGTTAGCCCAGACCGCTCGCTTGAAACACATGCAATTTCAACTTACACCAGCCCAGTATCAAGTGGTCGAGGAAGCAATTGCTATGATACTTTCGCACTCCCAGAAAAAGAGAGGGGAAAACCCCAATCTACGAGGTAATGCCCTTTATCTCCTCTGCAAAGCTTATATAGAAAAGGAAAGAAGTAATGAAAAATAATGGTCCTAGATGCCCTATTTGCAATAAAGCTCTATCAATCAGGTTAGTCACGGGACGCAAGTCAGGAAAACCTTTCGTGATGCTAGTGTGTAGTCAAGATGGACGTCACTTCCGCGGTTTTATCAATCACCGGCCTTATGTAGAGAAGGTAATAGATAATCTAGAGGCAATTCCCATCTCACAAACTGGTGAGTAATTATGAAAGTTGCTATTTATGTTCGAGTCTCAACTTCCGATAAGGACCAGGATACGAATACTCAGCTGATACCACTGAGAGAATTCGTTTCAGCGCAGGACTGGGATGTTTTCGGAGAATTCAAAGATCAAGTTCCGGCCACAGACCTGGTTCATCGTTACCAGTGGCGTAAGCTTCTGGAAGACGCCAGCAAGAGACGTTTCGATCTGTTGCTCGTTTGGAAAATGGATAGGGCTTTCCGCTCTGTTCTCGACGCCGCAAATACCCTTGAAAGATTAAGGGCCTGGGGCGTTGGATTGCGTTCATATTCAGAACCGTGGCTTGATACGACTTCTACTTTCGGAGAAGCTCTCTATTACATCACCGTTGCTTATGCCCAATTAGAAAGAGGGAGATCCTGCGTGAACGAGTCAAGGCAGGCATGGATAGAGCCAGGAAACAAGGCCATCGTATTGGTAGGCCAAGGGTAATGGATAGGCATGGCTTTAAACGCCGTTTTGGAGCAGTTTTGGAGCAGCTTAAACAAGGTCAGGTGTCGCGGAGTCAAGCAGCTAAAGAACTCGGCATAGGATATGCCACATTAAAGAGACTTATTGATGCCAGAGAAAAGAATGAGATTTCCGACGAACGGTAAAAATAGCCGCCGAAACGCGTTGACGTGTATACGCAATGCGTATACACTGGCCGCCGCACATGAAGACGCAAGTGAGGTCGACAGGCTGATGGTAAAGCAATTCCTTGATACGCTGGCCGAAGTCGCCCTGGCAGTTGCATCCAGAAGAGTGAGCGACCATCAAATGACGGAGGTTAATAAGTGAGAGCGGTCGGCTATCTAAGGGTATCCTCTGCATCTCAGTTGGAAGGCCATTCTCTGGATGCCCAGGAGCGGATATTTAAAGAGCTTTGCAAGAACCGGAGCTGGGAACCTGTCAGGATCTACCGGGAAGAAGGCATGTCCGCTCATGTGGAAACCATTGCTCGAAGACCTGTCTTCAAGCGACTCCTGGAAGACGCCGGTAAGAACCAGTTCGATATCGTGGTGGTCCATACCCTGGACAGATGGTCTCGTAACCAGAGAGTCATGCTTGAGTCCCTGTCTATATTGGCTAAGTCCAATGTATCCCTCGTTTCCATAACCGAGAACATAGACTATTCCACTCCCCAGGGCAAGCTTTTTACCCAGATGCTGGGATCATTTGCCGAGTACTTCTCCGGTGCCTTAGCTACTCATGTCAGTAAAGGATTAGAGCAGCGCGCCCAGGAGGGCAAGCACACCGGCGGTATCCCCTTTGGCTATGAGTCTTGTTGGGCTGATGGTGAGAAAGGAGAAAGAAAGCGCAGGTGTAACCCGGAGCATCCCGGTGGGATACATGTCCATATAAAAGAAGGCCTTGCTGTATCAGAACTCTTCTACCGGTATTCTTCCGGAACTACCACACTGAGTCAGTTAGCAGTATGGTTAAATGAACAAGGTTTCCGGACCAGGAATACAAAAAAGCTACGTGGTCCCGATGGCAACCTGGCTGCTGGTCCCAGGCTATTTACCACAGCCTCAGTACGTGGTATTTTGCATAACTATTTCTATACCGGACAAGTTAGTTATAGGGGCAAGTTGCTTCCAGGACTACATGAGGCTCTCGTTAGCCAGGATATATTTGAGACGGTACGGACTACTCTTAAGAAAAACAGTGGGCGTTCGGAAACACTTCAGTCTAAATCAGAAAGGCATTATTTACTTAAAGGAATTGTCCGATGTGCTTATTGCGGCATGCCGATGTGGGCACAGACATATAAAAGTGGACGCCCATTCTATCGGGAGCATAAGGCTTCAAGGGGTCATGCAGTATGTTCAGGCGGAGGATCTATCACATGCCCTATATTGGACGCACAGATTAGCGGTTTAGTAGAAGCCATAGAATTAGGACCGCAGTGGCTTGAAGAAGTGCTGACTATTATCAGTCTAAAGGACGAAGTAGATCAGGTTCGAAAAAGGCGACAGGCTGTGAACGAGAAGCTTCGCCGGATGGCAAAGGCCTATATTGACGGTGTTTTCCCTGATCAAGAGTACCATAGGCAGAAAAAACTTTTGGAGATGGAACTTGAGTCACTCGTGGTACCAAACGCAGATGCCGCCGAGGAAGCTGGAAAGTTAATCCTGAACCTGCCACAGTTGTGGGTAGGAGCTAACCAAGAAGAGAGAAGGAAGCTACTTCTCATTATGCTGGATGCTGTATATGTCGATGCAAAGAAGACCAAATCGGTGATAGCCATAAAACCAAAACCACCCTTCAGACCAATCTTCCAGGTGGCGGCGACTCGTACTGAGTCTAATATACGTATTATAAACGAACCTCTTGAAGGCTCGTCTGTGTTTCTGGTGGAGACGGGGGAGAATTGAACTCCCCGTCCAAAAAAGGCTGCCCAGAATATACTACAAGCTTAGTCAGCTCTTTAATCTTGCCTTACTAACCTCTGCTGACCGAGTTTAGTCGGGCCAGTCAATAATTTCTTTCGTAGTCCTTATTGACGTCTGGACTGCGGCACCTCAATATTTCGGCACCCAATCCCAACCCATTGAGGCAGGGTCAGGTTGGATGTGCTGCCTATTTAGTTAGGCAGCAATTAATACTGGATTTTCGCCAGTTACTTTTCGCCACTTATTTTGCGAGATTAGTGGCACCTCGGCTTGCGATTCTGTAGCCTACCTCCTCTGTCGAGCCCTTGCGTCCCCAATGATCATGGACAGTTTAGCGGTAAATTATCCACTTCGCAATCTCTGTCTCTTCATGACTCGTCCAAGCTCTCTGTCCATTTCACGACGAGTTATAGCTTCTCGCTTGTCATATAGCCTTTTACCTTTAGCTAATGCCACTTCAACCTTGGCGACATCCCCTTTAATATATAGTTTTAGCGGTACTAAAGTAAACCCTTTTTCCTGCATTTTGCTGATGAGATTATCAATCTCTTTACGATGTAGCAGTAGCTTTCTTGGTCTCGTTGGCTCATGGCTTAGATAGCTGCCTTGTTCATAGCGGGCGATATGAGTATTTAGTAACCATAGCTCATCTGCTTCGGGTTTAACAAAAGCCTCGCGCAAACTCACTCTCCCGGCGCGGATCGACTTTATCTCGGTACCAGTCAGAGCGATACCAGCTTCGAGGCTATCCTGTATATGATAATTGTGGTAAGCTTTGCGGTTGGTAGCTATAGTCTTTATTGTCATCTTTAATTATATCACACTTATTATAACCAAAGCAACGAAGTGCAACTGTTGGTAGAGTTACTGTCACCTATCTATCTGAACTATCTTGGGCTGGGCATTATCCAGGTAAGGCTTTAGTCCGAGAATAGGCCATATTTTTAGTGTGGTGTATTTAGGTTAGCTAATGGCTTGCAGCAGGCATATAGCTCAGTTTATAATAGGTTTGTTTTAGTAGAAGTCGATCGACTCGATCGACTTTAAGTTCTCTTTTTGTATTGATAAGTAAGGAGGGTATCTTGGATTATTTCCTGAATGACTTGCAAAGAACGGTTAAAGATATGGCGAGGACCATTGCTGAGGAAAAAATACTACCGGTTCGGGCGGAGCTTGACGAAAGTGGAGAGTTCCCCTGGGCTATAATGCAATACCTGGCTGATACTGACTTGTTCAAAGTCTTTATTCCTGAGGAGTATGGTGGTTTGGGTGGTGGTTGCCTGGAACTATGTTTGGTGACTGAGGAGTTAAGTCGAGTGTGCTCCGGAGTGGGTGTCACCTATGCTGACGTTGCCTTGGGCACCTTCACTTTATTAGATTATGGCAGCGAAGAACAAAAACGAAAATATCTTCCTGACATTGCTAGTGGTAAAAGATTAACTGCTTTTGCGGTAACCGAGGCTGATGCCGGCAGTGACGTTGGCGCTATAAAGACAACGGCTACTCGAACGGATAAGGGCTATGTCATTAACGGGGCCAAACAGTTCATCACCAACGGCGGTGAGGCTGAGATATATACCATTATTGCTCTGACTAACAAGGAAAAAGGACCCCGTGGTGCCAGTGCTCTCATAGTGGAGAAGGATACCCCTGGCTTTTCTTTTGGCAGGAAAGAAAAGAAAATGGGTATTCGCACGTCGGTAACAAGAGAGTTGGTTTTCGAAGACTGTTTCATTCCAGCAGAGAATCTTATCGGCCGAGAGGGAATGGGGTTTATTATGACCATGAAGCTCTTTGATTCCTCACGTCCCGGAATAGGTTCTCAGGCACTTGGGATTGCCCAGGGAGCGCTGGAAGCTGCTGTAGACTATGCCAAGAAGCGCGTCCAATTTGGACACCCTATCGTTTCTTTTCAGGCAGTTCAGCACATGCTGGCTAATATGGCTATCGATGTGGAGGCAGCCAGAGCTTTGGTTTATGCCGTAGCCAGGACTGTGGATAGTGGAGTGAAGCATGTTGGTATGGAGTCTGCTATAGCTAAGGTTTTTGCTTCAGATGTGGCAATGAGAGTTACTACTGATGCCGTGCAGATTTTTGGTGGTGTTGGCTATATGCGTGATTATCCGGTGGAAAAGATGATGCGAGATGCTAAAATCACCCAGATATATGAAGGCGCTAACCAGGTTCTGAGAAATGTTATCGCTGCTGAATTACGCAAGAAAAAGGCGTTTTAGTAAATTGCCGTATTGCTTATGAGATAGCCGTGTCTTTTTTCGAGCAGGGGATTTTGTTAGTATCTTTTTAAGATAGTGACTTTACTGAGGGGCATAGTGGCTAAGATAAGCCAACTCGATAAAGTGTAATCATGGAGAAAATTGCCAGCTTTATCTACCGTAGAGCAAGGCTGATTATTACTATCGTAGTTGTCTTGAATATTGTTGCCCTGGCTTCCCTCTTCCGTTTTGAACTTGACGCAGACTTCCTCAATTTTTTCAATACCGGAAACCCCAAGGCAGAAGAATTCGACCGGCTGAATGAAAAATATCAGATTGGCGAAGCTATTTCGGTGCTTATCGAACAGGATCGCTCTCTTCTGGAGAAAGATAATCTTCACAGTGTTTTCAGGCTGCAGGAAGACATTGAAAAAATTGATGGTATCTCTCGGGTGCAGAGCTTTATTCCGTCCGAAATATCCGTGGAGCGCCATCTTTTCTCAGTCACTGATGAGTTTATTGAAAGACACCCCGACCTTCTAGAAGATTTTATCGAGGACGAATACTATTTTGCAGAGCAGCTCCTCTCCTCCGATAAGAGTAAGGGTGCTATCATCGTCAATCTGGAATTAGATGCCAATGCTGGAGATGTAATCAAGTCTTTGGAGGCAATAGCTCAAAGCGAAGAGCACTTGACCCTTTCTCTTGCCGGCAATGAAATCATCAAGGATACCCTTTGGAATGATCTGCTCAGGATACTTTTTATCCTGCCGCCCTGCGCCATGGTCCTGGTGTTTCTGGTTTTCTACTCGGTTATCAGGAACCGTAAATTCACCATCATGGCCATGATTCCCGCCGGGCTTGGTGCCTTATGGACATTAGGTACGATTTTCTGGAGCGGGCAGGAATTGAATCTGGTGACCATACTCAGCCCAATATTCGTTATTGTGATGGGGGCGGCTGATGGACTGCACTATGTAAGTCATTATATACAGAACACGAGCAGGTATTCTAACCGACGTCGGCTTAACGTGGAAACCTTACGTTTTGTTGGTATGCCGATATTTTTAACGACTATCACTACCATGGCGGGCTTTGCCTCCCTTATCTGGACAGGAGTGCTACCTATGAGGCAGATGGGTATATTCGTCTCTCTGGGTATCGGCTATGCGGGCATTCTCTCTCTCTTCTTTCTGCCGGCATTACTATCCAGGGTAAAGTTACCTTCGAAACCACAGCGTGTTCGGGAAAGCCGTTTGACCGGGCTCGTCCTATCGGCACAGAAATATAACGTTCCGATTGCCATTGTTTTTCTGGTTATTGTGGCCATTTCTGCCTTTAATATACCTAAACTTGAAGTAGTATCCAATTCACTGATGTTCTTTAAGGAAGATTCACAGATTAGACAGACCTTTGATAAAATTGAAGACTATTTTGGTGGAGCATTACCGCTTACTGCGGAGATAGCTGCTGATAGAGGCGCGGACACTTTGAGAGACTACAATTTTGCTGATGAGATTTTGGAGACCGAGAGGGAACTGGAAAGAGTCCCCGGGGTAGAGAGTGTCATCTCGCTTTTTGATATGATAGCTGGTCTTAATGAGATGGCAACTGGCCAGGATGGTTATCCGGAGAATCCTATTGTTGTTCAGAGACTCTTGATGCGGCTAGATGCCGAGGACCTGGAAACCTGGATTTCTGATGATGGCTTCAGGATGATGATCACCACCGGGGATCTCGATTCCGTAGATATAGATGAGCTAGATGATTTTGTTGCTGAGCACCCTGATATTCGGATGATTAGTGGGATGCCAGTACTTTTTGACGAGATGAACCGGCTGGTAGTACAAAGCCAGATCCGGAGTTTGGGTTTAGCTTTAATCTTAATATTTCTCATGCTTTTAATAACCATCAGAAAGTTCAGAGCGGCTCTTGTTGCCTTGATACCGATTGTTATCACCATCATGGCTATCATGGGGTTTTTAGTCATAAGTAGATTCTATCTCAATGTTCTGACTGCTAACCTGTCGGCTATCTCTATTGGTGTGGGTGTGGATTATTCTATTCACCTTATCTCTGGTATCTACTATTTCCGAAAGCAGGGCATGAACAGGGGTGACTCGGTGGACTCAGCTCTATCAAGCGTTTCCAGACCGATTTTGGCCAATGCCTTCGGGTTAGCCATCGGAATGTCTGCCCTCTTCTTCTCTCCCTTGAGAATACATATGCAGGCAGCTTCGGTGATGTGGGTAGCGATGGTTACCTCGTCAATGGCAGCACTATTGCTAATTCCTGTCTTCTACTCCAAATTCCGTTCGTAGTCCATCGGGGGAAACGGATATTATTCGAACAGGTCTTTTGAGATGAAGGTTTTTGCTTAATCAATCTCTACACGAGCTTGCGGTAAGTATACCTCTTGGCTTATAATGAATTGGGTCTGTCTGGAGTGGAGGTGGCTGTGATGCAGATAAATGTATCTCAACTGTTTAAGGAACCTATAGGTTCGACACGGCAGTATGAAATAAATGAGACGATTGATATTGATGGTGGCAACCATGAGATTCAGGGTGAGATTAAACTGGTGCGTGCTGGCCAGAGTATATTGGTTAAGGGCACACTGCATACTGAGGTTGAGGTTACCTGCAGCCGTTGCTTGAGTTTATTTCGTTGTCCCCTGGCTCTACACATTGAAGAGGAGTATTTCCCTATCATGGATTTAGTTAGTGGTGCTTCGTTACCCTTACCTGAGACACCAGGTTATTTTACCATAGATGAGTGTTATGTGCTTGATTTAGCCGAGGCAATACATCAGTATATAATGCTGGCTATCCCAATGAAGCCGCTTTGCCGCGAAAGTTGCGCCGGAGTATGTTCCACATGTGGATATAACCTTAATCAGGGTCCTTGTGGTTGTTTGCCTTAAGAAGCAGACCCTTGCTGGTTTGAGTTAGATAAATTGACTTTAAACAATAATGCATAGTAAATAGATAGAAAGGAGTGGGTTAGATTATGGGAGCTTTACCAAAGCGAAAATATGCTAAGGCACGCCAGGGAAAACGACGTAGTCATATAAAAGTTGACCCTCCATCCTTGGATTACTGCCCTCAATGTAATAGTCCCAAGTTATCTCATCATGTTTGCCCTACCTGTGGAACTTATGCGGGTAGGGAAGTTGTCGAGGTTGAAAACCCGAAGAAAGCTGGCGGATAGAGGCTAAGCGAATGAAGGTAGCTTATGTCTTTCCCGGGCAGGGTTCTCAATGGGTAGGCATGGGGCGTGATCTCTACCAGAACTTCAATTCAGCTAGAGATGTTTTTCAACAAGCCGACGATACCCTAAAGTTTCCTCTTTCCAAACTATGCTTTGAAGGACCAGAGGATGAGCTGCGACAGACCATTAATGCCCAACCGGCAATACTCACTGTAAGCTTTGCCTGTTTGAAAGCTATACAAGAGGCAGATGGTAACAATGATTTACCCTCACCCGTTTTCCTGACCGGTCACAGCCTGGGTGAATATACCGCACTGGCAGCCGCCGGAGTACTTGATTTTGCCACTACCGTTCATCTGGCTTGGGAGAGGGGGCGGCTAATGCACGAAGCCGGGCAGGAAAGACCCGGGAGTATGGCAGCGATAATTGGTCTTGATGAGGCTTTATTGGCTGAGGTATGTCAGGAGACTGACACCAGGATTGCCAATATTAATTGTCCGGGTCAGCTGGTAATCAGCGGGGCAGTAGAGAATTTAGGCAAAGCTACGGACTTGGCCAAGTCTAAGGGGGCGCATCGTGCCATTCCATTACAGGTGAGCGGCGCTTTCCATACTCCGCTGATGCAATCGGCCATGGATGGCATGTCCGAGATTATAGCTACCCTTTCTTTTAATGACCCGAAAATTCCCATTATCGGCAATACTACTGCTCAACCACTTGCTACGGCTGATTTGATTAAAGAAGAGTTACTCAGACAGTTATGCAATTGTGTTCAATGGCAGCGTTCTATTGAATATATGATAGTTAACGGGGTATCAACTTTTATTGAGATAGGGCCGGGTAAAGTGCTCACCGGCCTCACTAAACGAATAAACAGCAGCGTCAAATTGCTAAACGTTGGCGATGCAGAGTCAGTTAAAAATATAAGCATACACTAGAATTCAGTTAGCGGAGTAATAATGGACTTAAATAACAAAATAGCTATCGTAACCGGTGGTGGACGAGGTATAGGACGAGCTATTGCCCTGAAGCTGGCTGAGGTCGGGGCTAACGTTGTGGTTAATGATGTAGGCGAAACTGAGCCGGCAGAAAGTGTAGCCGAAGAAATTAAAGCTATGGGCAGACAAAGCATGGCTATTTTAGCTGATGTAAGCTCAACTGAAGATGTCACCAGAATGGTAGAGTCAACTATCTCTACCTATGGCAGGATCGATATTCTGGTAAATAACGCCGGCATTACCCGAGACCACCTTCTGCTACGTATGACTGACGATGACTGGAACGATGTGCTCAGGATTAACCTGAACAGCGTTTTTATCTGTACCAGAGCAGTGCTAAGACATATGATGAAACAGCGCTGGGGCAGAATTGTAAGTATTGCCAGTATTGTAGGGATAGTGGGTAACCCCGGACAGGCAAACTATGCAGCAACTAAAGCCGGTATTATTGGTTTCACGCGGACGGTTGCTAAAGAAGTGGCTTCCCGCGGTATCACAGCTAATGTCATCGCTCCCGGTTTTATTGAGACCGTTATGACACAGAAGTTAGAAGATAATTGGCAGCAAGAGCTAAAAAAGCGAATCCCTGCCGGTTATTTTGGTACGCCTCGTGATGTAGCTGAGGCAGTCGCTTTTCTGTCTTCAGAAGAGGCGAGATACATCACCGGGCAGGTACTTGGTGTGGATGGGGGCATGGCAGTATCCTGGCTATGAACGTAATCGATTCTTATCGGTTTGGGCAGATAATGGTTAATACCTATAAATACAAGACTATGTTATTTAGAGTAATAGTGTTGCTACTTATCGTGAATATGCTGCTTATTGGAAGTGTTGCATGTGAACTACTAGCTCCCATCCAGATAGAGAACAAAACTAGCGAGGTTTTGACGATTCACATAGATGAGTATCATATTGGAAATGTTGAACCTAACGGCAAAATAAAGAATGATAGAGTTTTTGCAGGTCACGATTGGTATTTAATTGAAGCGTATGATACCCAAGGAGATATTGTCTATTCACATAAGTTTAGCGACGAAGAGATAAAAGAAATTGATTGGAAAGTGGTTATACCACCCCAGTAAAATAGGTAGCCCCTTGAAGCTGACAACCCTCCATCTACGGCAAAATATAGTTAAATCAGTTTACGGATGTTAGCCTTTTTGCGCTCTATGCTGACCTATCAAATCACCGGCCGAGCCAGCGGAATTCTCATCTACTTCCACCTGGAGAGGAACGAGCAATCTGGCCAGCATTCCATAATAACCAACAGTAATCGTTATCTCAACGATAGCTTGCTCATTAAATAAACCTCTCAGTACATTGAAAGTCTGGTCAGTAACATTAACCTCTTTAGCTACCTCGTCGGTATATTGCAGAATGGCACGCGCCTCGTCATTGAACTCAGATGATTTTTCCCAATCTGATATAGCGTCAAGTTGTTTCTGAGTTATCCCTACTTGTAATGCAAGGGGAACATGTTGCGCCCACTCGTATTCGCTACCGGTGAGGGTTGCCACTCGCAGGATCACCATTTCTCGCAGCCTCGGGGGTAGCTCCATTCGCCCGATAATTGAATTGCCTAACCTGATTAAGTTGAGCAGAACCTTGGGGCTGTGGGCGGCTACCTTGTAAAGATTAAGAATCCTGGCTCCATTGTCCTCAATCTTCTGAAATACCTCTTTAACCTCAGGTGACGCCTGTTCCTTCTCTATTAAGCTAACGCGAGCCATATTAAAACCTCCCTTTCATAACTAACCTAATTGTAATAGAAGCTAACCAAGAAAAACAAACGGAGTCCATATTTCAAACAATGCTATTCAAGAATACAAATCAACCGTGCTATAATTGAACTATGAAAAAAGAGTTGATGGATATTCTAGCCTGCCCGGTATGCAAAGGAGAATTGGAGCTTAGTGTAGCGGAGGAAAATGAGCAGGAGATAGTTACCGGCTCCCTCTATTGCCCCAAGTGCGATGTACACTATCCAATTGCGGATACCATCCCCAATCTATTGCCACCAAACCAGCGTGATTAATCCGGGGTATAAGCTACACCACTATTTGGCGATTCCCATACCTCCACGGAGGCTAGGGAAACCGGAGCTTCTGCCAGTTTAGACTGTAGCTCGTTATAGATTGTAGCAGCAATATTCTCAGAAGAGGGGTTTATTTCGTCAAATGGCGGCACATCATTAAGGCAGACATGGTCAAACCGGGTAAGGATAGCGGCCAGGTGTTGCTTTAGCTCGACAAAATCATAGGCAATGCCAATATCATTAACCACAGAAGATCTTACCTTTACCACTACCCCGAAACGGTGCCCATGCAATGCCTCGCACTTCCCTCGATAGCCTCGTAAAAAGTGAGCGGCATCAAAATGTTGCTCTATAGATATTTCATACATTTATTTCTCCTAATTTTCCCACTTAAACACACCCTGCACGTTGACTGCATTTTCCCTTAACTCTTTTATTGTTTTGCCAGTTACCGGATGTACCAGGTCTGGGGCAATCTCATCCAGAGGAATAAGAACAAATGCTCTCTCTATCAGCCGGGGATGGGGGATAACCAGCTTTGGAGTTTCAATAACCCGGTCGCCATAAAAAAGAATGTCAATATCAATGGGGCGAGGTTCGCCGGAGGTGTGGGGTAATCTTCCCATCTTGCTCTCAATACCTTTGGCCACAGTAAGCAGTGCTATTGGTTCCAGCCCGGTGGAAACCTGACAAACAAGGTTGAGAAAGCGTGGCTGTTTAGTATTGCCTACCGGTTCGGTATCATAGATTGATGAAACCTTTTCCAACCATAGCCTTTGTGACAGATAATCTAATGCCCGGTTCAGATTATAGTGGCGGTCTCCTAAATTAGAGCCCAAACTAAGATATACCGTTACCATTTTAATGCCTGATTGAACGTTCCCCTTATAATATCACTATGCGCTTTTGAGAAGCAACGCACTACTCAGGCAAGCTAGAGGACGAAATTTTCCACAACAAATAATCCGATTCCCACAGCGGCAACAGCTAACCAAGCTCCTTTGTGCCATCTAAAAATCTTGGCTCCGTCTAGCGGCCCGAACGGAATCAGGTTAAAAACTGCTAACCAGGTATTTATCCGTGCCCCCAGCGAAAAGAGTAACATCGGATATGCCATGTTTAATAAGAGAAATACCAGTGCTAAAAAGAGGTTCATTACTGGACCGACTATAGATATCAAGCCAGCCTTTTGACTGGTTAGAGTGGCTCTTCCTCCAGCGTTCCCCCTAGGGTATATCATAACAGCGCCGGGGGCAGCGAAGACAAAGCCAAAGAGTGATATGACAACGGCTATTATTAAGCCTGTAGGCCACATGGCATATTCAGCAAAGCAGCCAAACTTCCTGGCAACGAAGCGGTGCCCAAGCTCGTGAAGAACGAAACCCAAGGAGACAGCAACTATAGACATAAGGAATACAATAACCAAACTCTGCGGGGCAAAGAAGGCACGATAGCCGCCAGAGAGGGCAATGCCAAAGGCCAGCGCCAAAGCGAGTGCCGAAATAACTAAATCTTTTAGCTCTTTTACTCTCATTACCAAAACTACCTTAAGTATAGAATAATCAGATTCTCTCTACTACCTCTTTTATACCAGGGAATTCCGTTATAAACTGGTCTAATGAGATTTCTTCACCGGTTATCCGGAAAGCCTTCTTCGCTGATGGAGAAATTACTACCACAGCAACCGGCTGTTTGATGTCGAAGTATGAAAAACTGTGCTTACGGCACCAGTGGTGTGATAAAACCCTGGTTATTGGAACTAGCGTTACTCCGGCGACAGTTACCGGATTTTCGACTATTACTTCTTTCTTTTCCATTTAGCCACAGCCAGCTTTGTTAAAACTCTTATTGCCGGGGGTGAAAAAGCGAATTTTAGCAAACTCATAGTCATCCGAATGGGTATTAGCCTTAGCGCCCCGGATAAATAACCTTCAAAGACAACCCTGTCTTCAAAAGATGGCTCTACTTTAATTTCGTGAACCCGAGAAGAGCCAAGAAAGAAGGTGGCAGGTCCAATAAAAGCAAACAGAAGCCCGGTATCGGCCGGGTCGTCAAGTCCTATTCTGAAATTTACTCTGAGGTCTCTAATCTTAAGATTCTTAAAGATGTCCTTAAGTAAGCGTTTTAGTTGCTTCAGCAATCCCTTGGTCCGCAAGATCTGGAATACAGTCTTTATATTTGTCTTCCGCTTACCTTCGACTACTCGCTTCTCTTTCCCGGGTTTTTCCCTTCCTGTCGTTATTTCCTTATTGACCAGACCAAAGAGCCATGCCAACTTTATTTGAAATTTTGGTCTACCGTAGACATCAACAGACAACACTGTATCAAGTGGAATACAAAGAACAAGGATGATAGCTACAGCCAGACTAGCTAGAGCAACGATGACCCACAACTAGCTTTACCCTTCCTTTTTCCTTTCCGCCCATTTTTCCACGCTTTTTTCCACCATCTTGGGTATAATCTCACCCAGTTTTTCTATGGTGGCTGTCAGTCCTCCCCTGATGGGCTCTATCCTCACACCCTCCTTATCGATGATGATTATCGCTTGGGTCCTCACCCATGCCCCACCACCAGTGCCACCACCAGCGCCTTCACCTTTCTGTTTGGTCTCCCCTCTACCCTCACCACCACCAGCACCAAAACCAAAACCAATACTTATCAAGGGAATAAGTGTCGCACCCTCTATCGTTATTGGCTCTCCCACCACAGTCCTGGTGCTCAGCACTTTCTCAAGTTCCCCCAGGGTCGTCTTAACCAGGTTCTCCACTATTTCCATGATTACTGCCTCCTCTTAAGAATAATCAGTGGTTAACCTTAGCCAAAATACTGGACCAACCACTAATTCGATAGTAGCACCCCGAATAGAACTAGTCAATGGCTGGATAAAAGTATATTCACATTTGTCAGATATAGCAGGTACATAACAGAGCTGTTGTGGTAAAATACTTTAGTTACTTTTCTCAGGCAGTTCGAAGACATCACAGGAGGTATTTACTTAGTGAATGAGGTGCTCTCTATTATCATCCCTACCTATAATGAAAAGGAGAATATCATTCCCCTGGTTGAACAAATTGACCATGCCCTGGTTAACTACGACTACGAAATTGTGTTCGTTGATGATAACAGCGCCGATGGAACTGCTGAACTGGCGAGATCACTGTCAACTAAGTACCCGGTTAAGGTAGTAGTCCGCCGAAACGAGAGAGGGCTGGCTTCAGCCGTGGTTGAAGGGATTAGACATGCCACCGGCCAGTATATCGGGGTAATGGACGCTGATTTACAGCATCCGCCGGAAGTCCTGCCTAACCTATTACAGGAAGTGAGCAGCGGTGTAGATATAGCCGTTGCCAGTCGATACGTCGAGGGGGGTGGCTGCCAGGGTTGGGGATTGATCAGGAGAATAATATCAAAGGGTGCTGTCATCATAGCCCACTTATTCCTACCGGCAACGAGAACGGTTAAAGACCCGATGTCCGGCTTTTTTATGTTCAATCAGCAAGTGGTAGCTCATGCTCATCTAGAACCAACCGGCTTTAAGATACTTCTGGAAATATTAATGGAGGGCAAATTCCAAAGCACAGCCGAGGTGCCCTATAACTTCAGGGTTAGAAGTGTTGGTAAGAGCAAGTTAAATACCCGCCAGCAGGTAGACTATCTCAAGCACGTCTATAGCCTGATGAAAAGAAAAGGCGAGCTACGGAGGTTCCTCAAGTTTTGTTTAGTTGGACTGAGCGGCATCGTGGTCAATATGGGTCTATTATGGCTGCTAACCGAGTTTGGTGGCTTGTTTTACCTGTTATCAGCAGCCATCAGTATAGAAACAGCTATCATTTCCAACTTCATCCTCAACAACTATTTTACTTTCAGCGATCGGCGGCCATCAGGCATAAAATCGTTCTTTAATTACCTGCTGAAATTCAACCTGGTGAGTTTGGTTGGTATGGGAATCAATATGGGAGTGCTCTGGTTACTCACCGAAGTCTTCGGAATGTATTACCTGCTATCTAACCTCTGCGGAATAGCAGTGGCTACTCTATGGAACTACCTTGTAAATACGCTGTGGACATGGAAATAGCAAAGCAACTGTTTAACAGATTACGTAAATGGGAATACTTCGGGCTCTGTCTGCTGGTGATAGTTACACTGGCGCTACATTTTAGTGTCATTATGCAGCCCGCTGAAGTAATCTTTGATGAAAAATTCTACGTTGAGGATGCCAACTCTATTCTTCAAGGTGACGGTACCCTACGCCCGGAACACCCGCCACTGGGGAAACTGTTCATCGCCTTCGGCATACTTATATTTGGTGATAATCCACTGGGCTGGCGGTTTTTCTCCGTCTTACTCGGCACTATTTGTATTGTTCTCCTCTATCTCATCTGCCGTCGATTAGAGCTATCCAAGGGGATATCATTTATGATAGCTTCCCTGCTGGCGCTGGAAAATATGAGTTTTATCCAGGCCAGTGTAGCCATGCTCGACGTTTCTAGTCTGACTTTCATGCTGCTATCTTTCTGGCTTTATCTGAAGGGTCAATATCTGCTCTCCGGAGTATCAGTAGCGCTTAGCGCCATGGCAAAACTCACCGGCGGGCTGGCTCTGCCCGTCATATTACTGCACTGGCTATTAACCAAACGAGGGAACCCGATACAATTTGTAGTTATAATACTAACCACGTATATATCCTTCCTGTTACTAATGCCTCTGTTTGATTATGTTGCTTTCGGGGAATTCCTTAATCCTATCGGCCGGATATATGTTATGCTCAGCTCAAGCGCTGGCCTGACTTTCGCCAACGTCGACCATATTGCTGCCAGCCGACCCTGGGAATGGGTATTACTGCCAAAGATTATGTTCTACTGGTATACCCCCCGCTATATCGGGGCCATTAGCTTTACTATCTGGGCATTAATCATCCCTGCTGTAATCTATATGACCTTTAGAGCAATAAAGGGTAACACAGCCGGAATATTCGGCATATCCTGGTTCGCCAGCACTTATCTGATTTGGATACCGATCAGCCTGA
>CAZNEL010000030.1:0-6458 GCA_964572285.1 uncultured Dehalococcoidales bacterium
ATGCTTTTGATATCAGTGAGAAGTTTGATACCCCGGTGCTGGTACGTACCACCACTAGAATCTCTCACTCTAAGTCAGTAGTTAACATAAACCGTGACCGGATTTCATCTGAGTTGCCTGCGAACTTTAAATATGATGTAAAAAAATATGTAATGCTGCCAGCCTATGCTCGTCTGCGGCGTCCTTTGCTGGAGGAGCGTCTGGTGAAACTAGCTGCTTATGCTGAGACATCTTCGCTTAATCGGGTAGAGTGGGGTGAGCTTCATCTGGGCGTGGTGACCAGTGGTGTAGCGTATCAATATGCTAAAGAAGTTTTCCCCAATGCATCTTTTCTTAAGCTTGGTATGACTTATCCCCTTCCCGAAAAGCTAATTCATCACTTTGCAGCACAGGTAGATAAACTAGTAGTAATAGAAGAACTCGACCCATTTCTCCAGGAAAATATCCAGGCTATGGGGATAAAGATTACCGGGAAGGAGTTTGTCCCCAGGCTGGGTGAATTAAATCCAAGTATTATTGAGGTAGGAAGTCGTGCTGCTGGGTTATTGGCTGAGACTATTTCTCAGCCAAAGATGAATATTGCTTCTGAATTACCCAAACGCCCTCCGCTCCTGTGCCCGGGTTGTCCTCATACTGGAATCTTCTTTGTACTCAGCAGCATGGGGCAGCGTTCCACATTACATTCCAGAGGTAAAGCAAAAAAGAAGCCGAAATTAGTCATCACCGGGGATATTGGTTGCTATACGCTGGCTACTTACCCACCGCTATCGGCTATGGATACTACTGCCTGTATGGGCGCCAGTATTGGCCAAGCCCTGGGTATGGAGAAGGCCGGCATTGGCGAGAAAGTGATAGCGGTTATCGGCGATTCTACTTTTCTTCATTCCGGTATAACGTCACTGGTGAATGCGGTCTACAATGAGGGAAAAATAACAGTTATCATACTTGACAATGGTACCACCGCCATGACAGGACACCAAGACCATCCGGGCACTGGTGTCTCGGCACAGGGTAAAGAGACCAGGGCGGTGAAACTGGAACAGCTGGTTCAGGGTATTGGTGTCAGAGATGTTAAGGTGGTCGACGCTTTTAATATAAAAGCTTTGAGAGCTAGCGTCAGGAGCGCACTGGATAACCCGGAGCTTTCAGTTATCATTGTCCGTGGCGCTTGCGCAGTGCAGGTGCCAAGACGTACTGAACCGAGGGCAATCGATAGCGAGAAATGTAATCAGTGCGGTGTTTGTCTTCTTATCGGATGCCCGGCTATTCAATGTGAAAATGGGCGTGTCTATATCGATACTACCATGTGTATCGGTAACACTTGTACTATTTGCCAGCAGATTTGTCCACAGCAGGCGATAGGCCCACAATCTGAAATCGAGGCGGCGGAAGCATCGTGAAAAATATAAATGTCCTTGTTACGGGTGTAGGGGGCCAGGGCGTTATCCTGGCAAGCGACGTAATAGGCGAGGCAGCTCTAACCGCCGGATACGATGTCAAAAAGACAGATACCCTTGGCATGGCACAGCGTGGGGGTAGTGTGGTAAGTCATGTACGAATTGGCTCACATGTTTGGTCGCCCCTAATCAAAGAGGGACAGGTTGACATATTAGTTGCCTTTGAGAAGCTGGAGGCAGCGCGGTGGAGCCACTTTCTACGACCTGAAGCGATAGCTATTATTAATAATCAGGCGCTGCCGCCGTTGTCGGTCAATTTAGGAAACGAATGCTATCCCAGTGACAAACAGATAACCAATATTCTGAAGCAACGGTTAGTGCGTATCTATTTCGTCGATGGCATCAACCGGGCTAAAGAACTGGGTAATATCAGAACGCTTAATATGTTTATGCTGGGATGTGTCTCATCTTTCCTCCCGCTCAAGGTTAAAACCTGGAAGGATTGTATCTCTCTGCGTCTGCCACCAGGTATACGGCAAATCAATATTGCTGCCTTTGATGAGGGCAGAAAGGAAATCAAAAATGTCCATATCTGATAAGGTTAGAAAAAGTATGACGGAGGGGTCCTGGATAAGAAGGATGTTTGAGGAGGGAGCTATTCTCAGAAAGCAATACGGTGATGAGAATGTCTTCGACCTCTCTATAGGCAACCCGGTGATGGAACCTCCGGTTGAGTTTCGTGAAGAGTTGAAGAAACTGGCGGAGCAGCCCTTCCCGGGGATGCATAGATACATGCCAAACGCCGGGTACCCCGAAACGCGAACAGCAGTGGCAGAACAGCTCTCGCTGGATACCGGCATCAAATTCACTATGGCAGAAATTATTATGACCTGTGGTGCTGGGGGAGCACTAAACGTAGTGCTAAAAACGATACTCAATCCGGGAGAAGAAGTCATTGTATTTGCGCCGTACTTTTTAGAGTATGTGCTTTTTATTGATAACCATGGTGGTGTTATCAAGGCTGTGCCGACAGATGAGCAGTTTATGCCTAAGCTTGATGCCCTTGAAGCTGCGATCGGGGCTAATACCAAAGCGGTACTTATAAACTCTCCCAATAATCCAACTGGTGCTGTCTATAGTGAAAACATGATACATCAGTTAGGAGGGCTGTTACGTAAAAAAGAAGCTCAATACAAGACACAGATTTTCCTCATTAGTGATGAACCGTATCGCAAGATTATCTACGACGGGTTGAAATATCCCTCACCGTTTAACCATTATTCTCAAAGTATCGTTGTCTATTCTCACTCCAAGGATCTGGCGTTGCCAGGTGAGCGTATTGGTTACATTGCTGTACATCCTGACTGTGATAATCGTAAGGATGTGATAGATGGTTGTACTCACTGCAACCGGGCGCTGGGATATACCAATGCTCCAGCCCTGATGCAAAATATAGTGCGTCATTTACAGAATATAACCGTACCCATAGACGGGTACCAGAAGAAAAGAGATTTCCTGTATAATAATCTTAGTGAGATGGGCTATTCAGTAACAAAACCACAAGGAACTTTCTATATGTTTCCCAAATCACCGTTAGAAGACGATTTTACTTTCGTTAGCGAGCTACAGCAGCAGCAGGTACTGACTGTTCCTGGCAGTAGCTTCGGAGCACCGGGGTATTTTCGCATATCATACTGTGTTGGTGACCAGACGCTGGAGGGGTCAATGACTGCCTTCCGAAAATTAGCCCAAAAATACAATCTAGGTTAGTTCTATAGCTTTCTTTATTTTCAATAAGGTCTAGAAGAGTTCAAAGGGAGAAATTATGGATAAACCGTTAGATCAGGAAAGCCGAACTTCTGATGATCTGGCACAGTTGAGAGCTAAAGCCGAGGGAGAGCCTATCGCCTCGTTCCTGAATATGCGCTTGCTGGAGCTTTCCCCGGGCTACGCCAAAGTGGCGATGAAGCTAACATCTGATTATCGAAACTTCAACGGTTTGATCTTCGGTGGTATTGTCGTGGCAGTAGCTGACCAAGCTTTTGCCTATGCCTCTAATTCCCTGGCTCATCCCAGTATAGCCTCTCAGTTCAACATCCACTTCATCGCTGGGGCTAAGGTGAATGACGAGTTAATTGCAGAGGGTCGGGTAATAAAGAATGGTCGACGTGCCGGCATCTCCGAGATGGTGGTGACCAATCAGGATGGGAAACTTATTGCCAAGGCTACCGGCACAACTATTCCTGTAGGCCAGAACCAACGTTAAGCCTACAATAAGTCCTTTTAATCCACTGCATGAATAAATTGGTTGACAATAGCTATTCATTCGCTTAGAATTTTTATTAGCTGTAGGCATAATCCGAAATACAATCCATGGGCTTATACTTAAGATAGTCTAGTTCAGCCATTATGTATGAGACAGTAAAAGAGTATGGAGATTACTAAGCTTAAAAGTAAGGAAAGGAGATCGGATACCCCGAGTACTTTCTATAATATGTAGAAGTAGAGTGAAAAAGTGATGATAAAACGCGGAGTCCTGACTAAATATAAAGACTTTCTGCCAGTAACTGACAATACGCCTTTATTTTCCCTGGGAGAGGGAGATACTCCCCTGGTCAGATGTGAAGAGTTGGCAAGAGAAACTGGCTGTGGCGAGTTATATTTTAAGCTGGAAGGGTGTAACCCTACCGGTTCATTCAAGGATAGGGGTATGGTAGTAGCGACGGCCAAGGCACTGGAAGCTGGCAGCAAGGCGGTGATGTGTGCCTCAACCGGTAATACCAGCGCCTCAGCGGCTGCTTACGCTGCTTACTTAGGGCTTACCGCTATCATCATTGTGCCTAAAGGCAAGATTGCTCTGGGTAAACTCGCTCAAGCTATTGTCTACGGTGCTAAGATAATTGCTATCGATGGAAATTTTGACCAAGCTCTGCACATAGTGCGCCGCTTAACGGAGAAATATCCAGTTACTCTGGTAAACTCGGTTAATCCCTATCGTATAGAGGGACAAAAGACGGCTAGCTTTGAGATTATTGATACTCTAGGTGATGCTCCAGACTATCTTTTTATTCCAGTGGGTAACGCTGGCAATATTACCGCCTACTGGAAAGGTTTTGTAGAGTACTATAATGCAGGCAAGACAATTAAGAAACCCCAGATGATGGGATTTCAGGCTGAGGGTGCAGCTCCCATTGTTCGGGGTTATATTATTGATAAGCCAGAAACGGTGGCTACTGCTATACGAATAGGCAACCCAGCTAGCTGGCAGAAAGCAACTACCGCTCGTGATGAGTCTGGCGGCATTATTGATATGGTTAGCGATAATGAAATTTTAGCAGCTTACCGGCTTCTAGCTACTAAAGGCGGAATCTTTGGCGAGCCAGCTTCAGCCGCTTCACTGGCCGGGCTTATTAAACTTTCTCGTAATGGTATGGATTTTTCAAGTAAGAAAATAGTATGTGTGATTACTGGCACAGGACTCAAAGATCCCGATACTGCTATGGGAAGTGCTGAGCCCCTTTTGGAATTACCGGCTGATTTAACTGCGGTAGAGCAGGCTTTAGGCTGGGGCTAGCAGCACTAAGGCGGAGATGCGAAAGTTTAAGAATTAAAAGAAACACTCTGATACCTGGGCTGTGAAACCTATGGTAAAAATACTAAAGGAGGGTCTGGTTTGGTTGATAAAACTCAAATTAGGGTAGCGGTAGACTCAATTATTAAAGCTATTGGAGAAGACCCAAAGAGAGAAGGGCTTGTGGGTACTCCAGAGCGTGTGGCTGAGATGTACGCCGAGCTTTTTGCAGGAATTGATAAAGACCCCCGCAAAGAGTTGAGCATAGGTTTTGAAGTGGGTCATCGGGAGATGATAGTGCTTAAGGACATACCGTTCTACTCTATGTGTGAGCATCATCTTTTGCCATTTTATGGTGTGGCTCATATCGGTTATGTCCCAAATGCCGAAGGGCGTGTCGTTGGTATCAGTAAACTCGCCCGAGTGGTGGAAATCATAGCTCGACGGCCCCAGATTCAGGAGAGAATGACCACTCAGATTGCCGATGCTATTGTTGACGGTCTTAAACCAGAGGGAGTAGCAGTTGTTATTCAAGCAGAGCACCTGTGTATGATTATGCGTGGCATTAAAAAACCGGGTAGCAATGTTATTACCTCTGCTATCAGGGGGCTGTTCCGGCGGAAGGCAGCCAGCCGGGCTGAATTTTTCTCTCTAATACAGGGTGGTCGGCCTAGTTAATCTGAGGATGGGATTGGTCTGGGTTCTTGGGCTTCCATTTCCTGCCCGCAGCAGGTCGCAATGCCTTCACCGGCCTTGGTACATAGTATTTCGGTGCCACAAATCTGGCAACGATACCTTTTACCTAATTGATTTGCCATAAATACTCTCCAACTGATTGCCTTATTTCTTTAGTTCCACAGGTTGCCCACAGCAACTAAGTGTACCTTCCCCAGCTCTAGTGACAATGAATTCAGAGCCACATTTAGAGCAACGGTACCTCTTACCTACTTGATTTGCCATCTTACACTACCTCTTTTTTACCTTTTACTTCAGTTAGGGGCTCTTATACCTCTTGATAGTAACATATTATAGGCTATGGTTCAGGCTAGTGTCAAAAAAATGGTTACTCACCCATAATCTGCAATATAAGCTGCCTTGACCGGGGTCGGTTATCAAAGTCAACCAGTACTATCTGTTGCCAGGTACCCAGGGTTAGCCTTTTATCACTGAAAGGAACCACTAATGAAGCACCCAGTAGCGAGGCACGGACATGGGAATAACCATTGCCATCACCCCAGCGGCGGTCGTGGTGGTAAGGAACGTTTTCCGGGGCAATGCGCTGCCACATTTCTTGAAGGTCGGTAATTAGACCAGGCTCAAATTCAATGGTAGTTATTCCAGCAGTTGAGCCAGAGACAAATATGGTAACAGCCCCATTATTTACATTTGTCTCGGCAACTTGCTGTTCTACTTGATGGGTGATGTCAATAATATCGCAATGCCCCTTAGTTTGCAAGCTGATTTTCCTGATAATTACCATAGATACCTCC
>CAZNEL010000030.1:6558-18600 GCA_964572285.1 uncultured Dehalococcoidales bacterium
GACCAAAGGCTATATTCCAATATGTTGAACCGGGCATGAAAAACCCCTGAATATGAAACCAGTACATGAGCTGAGCCAGGGTAAAGTTTTGCCCAGCGCGGCGCGCTACTACCAGAGGTCCACCTACTTTTCCGTCAAAAACTCTACCGTTGTTGTAGGCAAGATAGCCGGCCCTGTCCATGAGAGCCTTAATCGTAGCTGTTGCTGAGCCAAAGTATACCGGCGTAGCCAGAATTATGGCTTCCGCCTCCTTCATTTTTGTGTATATCGGGAAGAGGTCATCATCAATGGGGCATCGCTCTTCAGCTTTGCAGACCATGCAGGCGTTACAAGGGCGGATATCCAGACCGGCTAAACTTATTATTTCTGTATGCAATCCCTCCTCTGCTATAGCTCGCAGGGGATGTTCTATTAGTTTTTCCGTGTTGCCGCCTTTCCTCGGACTGCCAACAATACCAATAACTTTCAAGTTGCACTCTCCTTTGTAATCAAATATCTCATAACTGTATCATACTGTTCTCTAGTTTGCTCTCCTCTTGCTGATAGTGGTAAATAAGCTACCTTAGATATCGACCAGTTTATCCCAGAGGATATCATCTAGATTAAACACCGGCCCATCTTTACACACCTGCTCCAGACCCTTTTTTGTCTTGATTGTGCAGGAATAACATACTCCAAGACCACACCCCATCCTCATCTCAAGTGAAACCTGAACTGACTTGTCTTTAAGTTTAAGCTCTTGTTTTCTGCATGCAATGTCAAGATACATGGGCAGAGGTCCACAGGTAAAAATCTGGTCTGCCCAGTCGGCAAAATCCGGCAAGATGTCGGTTACCATGCCTTTGGTGCCGATAGAGCCATCATCGGTAACAGAAATCAGCTCTAACTGGGAAGGTAAAAGGGATTCTGGGTACCTGTTCTTGTTTGGTGTGCCATAGAGCAGTTTTACTGAGCAGCCCTTTTTTACAGCTTCCAGGGCTAAAAAGTATAGTGGGGCAATACCCATGCCCCCCGCCAGCAGTAACAAGTTGCGGGCAGCAGGCTGTATAGAAAAGCCATTTCCCAGCGGCCCGAAAATATCTATATTATCGCCGGCTTTACGTTGTGATAACCAGTCAGTACCTTTTCCCATCACCGCAAAGAGAAGGGCCATTTTATTCCCGTTATCAGCAAGGCTGTGGACGCTGATAGGGCGGGGCAGGGGATAATCATCACAGCGCACCATGATAAACTGCCCCGGCTGTGCCTCTGTCCCTATATCAGGAGACTCCAGCCAGAAGAGAAAAACCCCCGGCATAACTTCATCATTTTTAGTTACAGAAGCCGTTAGCTGTTTCAAGACTTTAGATGGTTTGTTGTTCAAGCGTTTGCTCCTCTTTTTAGGTTAATCCAATAATAACACCAACAATTGTGGCTATCGCAGCAATAGCTCCTAAAATACTTAATACTCTATGTGTGTCAATCCATAGCCAAATCTTTTGGTAAATGGATTTCTTGTCATTAGTAACTGGCTTTTCTTCAGCTCCTAATATCTCATGTTTTTGTATTATTGATTTCAAAGCCACTTCACGTTGATTGAGACAATCAATGTACGCCCGCTGCTTATCCTCCTCTGTGTGTACACGCTTGAGAAGGATAATCCCATTGTAGCGGGCATATTCGTTTGAGTTGTTCCCAAATGTTTCTCTAAGGATTTCTTTTACTCTCTGATCCCAAGGGTAGAATTCTGGATTTTTGCAGTGTAACCCTTTGAGGCGAGGTATCTCATTTAGAGCTTGTTTCAGTAATTCTCTTGCCTTCTTTTTATCCATCTACCTCATCCTCTTAATCCCCCTCTCCTGCTGGGAGAGGGGAGAGTGGTTTTGGGGGTTCCCCCTATTTAGCCTCGCAGATTATTTCTCATCGTCCCGTCCGTCTTTGCGAGTTATGGCTTTAACACAAGCAACCAGAATGGCGAAACATAAAGTGGTTATGCCTGCACCGAGAACTGCCATTCCCCATTGCTCCGCATCCAACTTGTCTAAGGTCAACTTACCGAAATATAAGGTGAGACTCGAAACAACTAACAGTACGAAACTAGTACCTATAGCAGTTGATGTTTTCATCTACGTTCAGCTTCAGTAAAAGTTTGCTCTGATATTTCGCTTCCTTGAACTTCCATCTCCTTTTTTACCTCACCCTTTTTGTCCCCCTCTTCTTCAAAGGAGAGGGGGAGGCGGTTATGTAAGAGGGACTTCGCCCCTCTAGGACTCCCTATATTTATTTGTTCCTCCCTCACCATCTCCAGAAACTTCTCAAGTTATATCAATCTTAACAGCGTCATCTTTATAGACCAGCTTGCCCCCGTAAATAGTTGACATAACCTTGCCCTTAAGTTTTGAACCAGCCAAAGGGGTATTCTTGCCCTTGCTGGCAAAAGTACTGGTATCTACCACCCACTCTTTATCCGGATCAAAGATGGTAACATCTGCCGCTGCGCCGATATTCAGTGTGCCCAGTTTACCATATTTATCACCGAGAAGTTTAGCCGGTTCGCAGGTGAGTCTGGAGATAAGGAAGGGAAGAGTTAGTTGACCGTTATGTACCAGGCTTATCAGGCTGCCCAGTGCAGTTTCAAACACGCTGATGCCGAAGGCAGCACGGGTAAAATCGCAATGCTTATCGGCATGGGTGTGGGGGGCATGGTCGGTGGCAATAATATCAATCACGCCATCCTTTAGCCCCTGTATCATAGCCTTAACATCCTGTTTGGTTCTCAGTGGGGGGTTTACCTTGGCGTTGGTATTATAACCGATAGTCAAATCTTCGGTCAGGGTCAGGTGGTGGGGTGTAACCTCAGCGGTAATATTAATGCCTTTTTCCTTGGCATAGCGGATAAGTTCGACGGAGCCTCTGGTGCTGGCATGAGCAATGTGCAGATGACCGCCGGTTAGCTCAGCAAGTATTATATCACGGGCGATAATAATCTCTTCGGCAGCGTTCGGTATTCCCTGGAGGCCAAGGATTTTTGACACTTGACCCTCGTTCACTTGCCCACTTTTAGCAAGTGACACATCCTCACAGTGCTCACTAACAGGTAAACCAAGATCTCGGCTCTTTTCCAATGCTTGGCGCATAAGGTGTGAAGTTTTAGCCGCATCACCATCATCACTAAAGGCAACTACTCCCGCTGAAGATAGCTCATTCGTTGGGGCTATTTCCTCTCCCTTTCTCCTCTTGGAGATGCAACCTATCGGCAAAACACGGATAACTCCTTCTGTATCAGCAGTAGACTTGACATAATCTATCGCATTGGGGATATCCAGTGGAGGGTTAGTATTTGGCATGCAGCAAACAGTGGTAAAACCACCCACGGCGGCAGCTCGTGTGCCAGAGGCGATGGTTTCTTTTGCTTCGAAACCGGGTTGCCTGAGATGGCAATGGAAATCAACAAAGCCGGGGCAGACTATTAGTCCCTCAGCGTGAAGAACATCGCAGTCTGGGGGAGGTGGTGTTTTGCTGCCTAGCCGTGAGATTGTACCATCAGCAATAAGAAGATCGGCATTTTCATCAAGCCCCTGGCTCGGATCAATTATACGACCTCCCTGAATAAGCAGGCTTTTCATTAGTTTTGCTCATCCCCCTTCATAGCTTATTCATTGGGATTCATTAACCGAGTGGTCAGGTTTAAATCCATAAGCCTGAGCTTCATCCTCAGAATTGAAAATAATCAAGTTCTCCGGCTTTATTTTTTTAATCAGATAGCTATCAGCGCGATGATATTTCTTCTCGGCCAGTGTACCTTCGTGCCAATCTGAGCTAGCGGCATATTTAGGCTCACAACCATGTTCACAATAGATACATCTGAGAGTCAGAGGTTCGTAATTTACTATCTTAAACTTGGGTTTAAGATAATTGATTTCAGTATCTTGTACCGATACACATTTTGGATTAGAACATCTAACACCAACCCCACGGTCATATAAAGAGTAGTCTGCTTGGGACGATGAATCTTCTTGAGGAACGGCGATATCCTTGACTCCTAATAAGAAAGTGATAAGTGCCATTCTAACTGGCACTCCCCGCGCCGCTTGCTTGAAGTACATGCTCCTTGGGTCAGAGTCAAGTTCGTAGGCTAGTTCGTCAATGCGGGGTAGTGGGTGCATCACCAAGGTATTACTAAAGGCTTTGTCTTTCAGCAGTTTCTTATCTACTATCGGGAAACCTGTCCGCCCTTCTTCAGCGCTAGTAAATCTTTCTTTTTGAGGTCGGGTAACATACAGAGCGTCGACCCCGTTTTTAAGTTCAATTTGCATGTCAACATTGGGCATCATTGCCAGCTGGTGTGGGCTACCAGGGGTTATATATATGGCGTCTAATGGGAAGATATCTTCATTGGTTTTATGTTTTGGAGTTTCACGCCTTTCCAGTTCACCTCCATACTCTTTGATGAGTTTTTTGATAACATGGTCAGGTACCTCCAGACCCGGGGTAGGGCAAAAAAGGATGTTCGCTCCAAATTTAGCCAGTGCGAAGATTAGGGAATGTATAGTCCGTCCGTACTTCAAGTCTCCCCAAAGCGCTACGTTTAATCCTTTGATAGTCTGTCTTTCCTTCTGAATGGTATAAAGATCGCATAGGGTCTGTGTCGGGTGTTGGTGGCCTCCATCACCACCATTAATTACTGGAATACCAGCGTAATCAGCGACTACCTTTGCAGCTCCCTCCCAAGGGTGTCTCATAACAATTATATCGGCGTAACTCCCGATAACCCTCGCCATATCGGCGATGCTTTCGCCCTTAGCCATTGAAGTCGATTTCATATCGGCGGCAGTTATAACACTACCTCCAAGCCGATGCATTGCTGTCTCGAATGACAGCCGTGTCCTAGTACTGGGCTCAAAAAACAGACTTGCCATAACCTTACCGCGGCAGATACCAAATTGCTCGCCCATTGAGTCTGACATTTCATTAGCCAGAGAAAATAGCGTTTCTATTTCCTGATTCGATAAATCATCCATAGTCACAAGACTTCTATTTGCCAGAGCCATTATAATCCCCCTTTAAAATAATTTGCTTCCCGTAATTGGCTATTAAGTGGCTTAGTGTTAGTTATATTTACGATGGAGACTTCATCTATACCATCGGTTTCCACCAGTTTGACCTGTATCTCTTCGTGCTTTGAGCTTGGTATATTCTTACCGATATAATCAGGTCGTATCGGCATTTCACGATGGCCACGGTCAATCAAGGCTGCCAGTTGAATTGATCGGGGTCGACCCATGTCAATAAGAGTATCCATAGCAGCACGGGCACTGCGTCCGGTATAAAGGACATCGTCAACCAATACTAAAGTCTTATCATTAATATCAGCCGGGATGTCAGTATGATAGACAACAGGATGTAAACTTATTGAGGAAAAGTCATCACGGTGCGGGCTTATGTCTAAGGCACCAACTGGTATTGCTAACCTACTAAGGCTCTCAATATTGATAGCTAGACGTTTAGCTAACGGAACACCACGGGTATGCACCCCAACCAGTATCAGATGCTGAGTAGCTTTATTTCGTTCTAAAATCTCATGGGCAATACGTAGCAGAACCCGTGCAATATCTGATGAGGACAGGATGACTTTTTCAGGCATAAAAAATACCTCTTGCCTTTGCTGACAAGAGGTTCTAATCACCAAACCTATTTCCTATTTCCCTTGCCAGCCTCTCTGGACTAGCTTAAAGGTTAACTTTTTAACTCTCTATTCTAATATTATAGCACATTCACCTGGCAATTGCAATATTTTGTATTTAGAGGTCCTGCTTTACCAGCATGATGTAAGCAGTTATAATAGATTTGACTTTTTCGAAATGAGATACAGCGGAGGTGTAACTTGACAGCGTTATATGTAACTTCTTTAGCTGAAGGTGCAGGTAAAACCACAATTTGTGCTGGCTTGGCTAAGCACCTGCTAAGCAGTGGCAAGAAGGTAGGTTTTTTCAAGCCTATTATCGCTGACATTAGAAGCTCGCTAGAAGCTGTTGACCAAGATGCCTCATTTATAAAGCGTATCCTTGCCCTAGAGGAGCCTGTAGAAAACCTTTGTCCAGTTATTAGTGGCCATAGCACTCTGGCTAATAGAATTAAGGAGGCCTATGCCAAGGTTGCTAAGGGCAAGGACCTGGTTATTGTAGAGGGTGTATGGCGGCAGAGGCCAGGCGGTAAACCGAGTGAGGCCTGTTACGAGATAGCAGAGGCACTAGATGCTAGGGTAATTTTTATAGGGAATTATTCAGCAGCGGCATCAAAGGAAAAGCTGATTAATACCTATAAGGATTTTGGGGAATACGCACTGGGTGTCATCGTAAATAAAGTACCGCTAAATCGGTTGGCTAGCGTGTCTACAGATTCTCAGTTCAGCGAAGCCGGGATAAATATATTAGGGGCACTTCCTGAGGATAGGACTCTGTTTAGTTTGTCGGTGGGAGAAATAGCCGAAAATCTGCAGGGAGCAATATTGAATAGTGTGGAAAAATCAGATGACTTGGTGGAAAACTTTATGCTTGGGGCGACGATTGTTGACTCAGGCCCAGAGTATTTTAGCCGCAAAATTAATAAAGCAGTAGTGGTTAAAAGTGAGCGGCCGGATATGCAGATGGCGGCTCTAGAGACATCAATAAAGTGTCTTATTATAAATGGCAACACTGCACCGATACCGGCCGTTCAAGAAAGAGCTAAAGATAAGAATGTTCCTATCATTATCACTAAGGGTAATACCATGATTACAGTTAAGACTATTGAGCAAGCTTTAGATAAAGCCAGATTTAACAATGAGAAGAAGCTTAACAAGCTCACTGAAATTATGGGGAACCATTTTAACTTTCAGAAATTATGCCAAGAGCTGGAGTTATCCAGCTAGATATATATAACAATGTGTAGAGCTCTTGGGATTATGGCGCTATGGGGTTCTTAAAATTGTCGATTCTCTTTACTAATTATAATACTTTCTTGAATGTACCTTTAGTAGCCTTGCATAGTTGTACAAGAATGAGCATGAAAGGTACCTCGGTGAGAACACCGACTACTGTCGCCAGAGCTGCTCCTGAACTGAAACCAAAGAGGGTAATCGCTACGGCTATAGCTACCTCAAAGTGATTACTGCCGGCAATGATCGCTGCTGGTGCTGCATCTTCATATGATAAGCGCATCATCTTGCCGACGATATAGGTGATGCCAAATACCACTAGTATGTTGGCTAATATCCCCAATGATATCATACCGATAATGGCTGGCGATTCGATAATCAAGTAGCCCTGATAAGTAAAAAGCAATACTAATGTTATCAGTAAGGCAATAATTGATACCTTTCCTAATTTAGGAACTAATCTGGATTGAAACCACTCCAGTCCTCTTCGTTTAATTGTCTGTCTTCGTGTTATATAACCAGCTAATAAAGGGGTACAGATGTATATAGCTACCGATAAGGCTATGGTTTCCCAGGGTACCTTTATACCAGAGATACCCAGGAGAAGTACAGCTAACGGAGCATACAGTACTACCATGGTAAGTGAATTTATAGCAGTCATAACCAGAGTGTGTCCCATATTACCTCGCGCCAGGTAACTCCACATCAAAACCATAGCTGTACACGGTGCTATTCCCAGTAATATCAGTCCGGCACGGTAATCCTGTATTAGCTCTGGGGTTAGAAAGTCGCCGAAAACTACGCTAAGGAAAAACCAGGCAAATAGAGCCATGCTGAACGGTTTTACCACCCAGTTGGCCATTAAGGTAAGGGCTATTGGCTTAGGGTTAAAAATCGCTTTTTTAATCTCTTCAAAACTTATCTGGACCATTATGGGATAAATCATAGCAAATAAGCAGATGGCTATCGGGATAGAAATATTAGCTATCTCAAATTGAGCTAAGATATCAGAAATGTTGGGGAAAAACCTGCCTAAGAGAGTCCCGGCAACAATACACAAAGCAACCCATACTGTTAGATACTTTTCCCAGATGCCGAGTTTTCTTTCATCCATTTAGTCTTATCTCCTTCCGCAGCCAGGGCCTATTTTTTGAGCACTCGCCAATCTTTCCTTGTCCTGGTTAAATACTTCATGATTAATAGGTATATTTCTCAACAGCTTGACCAAGGGAGTTGCATAGCTATTTATTGTCTCATTGTCTACAGAATAATTGATCCATAATCCATCTCTACTTTTTTTTAAGAAACCAGCATTTTGAAGAATGCCAAGATTACGTGATGCCCTTGACTGTGAGATATCTAAGGCTTGCATAATCTCACAGACACAACAATTCCTTGTCAGTAATAAATTCAAGATTCTAAGCCTTGTCCTGTCAGAGAGAGCTTTCATTACTTTAATAAAATCATCCATACTTTGCTCCTAAGTTAACTATATGTAGAAATGTGCATATCCTCATATATTATATAGTCTTCCTTCCTCGTATGTCAACGTTTTCTAGTCTCTCTTTTACATAAGATAACTATTTTCGGCGAAGGCGCTATCAGTGTTATAATCAGTAGCAGTATGGATATTTTAGATGAGCTTAACCCATCGCAGAAAGAAGCTGTAGAGGCAATTAATGGCCCGGTGCTAATTTTGGCTGGCCCGGGTAGTGGTAAGACCAGGGTTATTACCCATCGAGTGGCTTATCTTATCAAAGTTTGCGGGGTCAGCCCTCGCCGTATTCTGGCGGTTACCTTCACCAATAAGGCTGCCAGGGTGATGGAAGAAAGACTTCATAAGTTGGTGGGTGAATCAGCGCGAGATTTAACTCTGGGTACCTTCCATGCGATTTGTGCGCGTATCCTGCGCCAGAGTGGCCGACCAATAGGTATTGATCCCAGATTTGTCATTTACGATGACGAAGACCAGATAAGTCTAATAAAAAGAAGTCTAAAAGAGATCGGCCTCGATCCTAAACAATACGCTCCGCGGGCTATTTCCTCAGCTATTAGTGTTGCTAAGGGTCATTTATTGAACTCCAGCGATTATATTGAACGTAGCCATAGCTATTTTGAAGAGATAGTAGGACGAGTATATGAAAGATATCAGCAGCTATTAACCGGTAGCAGCGCTCTTGATTTTGATGATTTGCTAATGAAAACAGTACTACTATTTCAGCAACACCCGGATACTTTATCTCAATACCAGAAAAAATGCCAGTACGTTCAGGTGGACGAGTTTCAGGATACCAATCTTACTCAGTATGAACTGGTAAAACAGGTAGCCGGGGGATATCATAATGTATGTGTTGTTGGCGATCCCGATCAGTCAATTTACTCCTGGCGGTCTGCCGATTTGCGTAATATTCTCAGCTTTGAGCAGGATTATCCTGAGGCTAAAGTAGTGTTATTGGAACAGAATTACCGTTCAACTAAGACGATTCTGGAGACGGCATCCCACATAATTTCTACCAATCAACAGCGTAAACCTAAGAACTTATGGACTGATAATGAGCCGGGTGAGTTAACTGCTGTAGTTGAAACATATAACGAACAGGAAGAAGCCCAGTTTGTAGTTGGTGAGATAGAACGGCTGGTTGAGAAAAATGGATTTGGTCTGGGTGACTGCGCGGTAATGTATCGGACTAATGCCCAGTCACGAGTGCTTGAGGAGACGTTTATTCGCTACGGGATGCGCCACAAACTGGTGGCCGGCACTCGCTTCTATGAGAGGCGAGAGGTTAAAGATATCATTGCTTATCTCAGGCTCATCCAGAATTCACAGGATAGTGTTGGCCTGCTCCGAATTATTAATGTTCCGGGGCGGGGTATCGGGCAAAAAACATTAGACAAGATATCGTCTTGGGCAAAGTCCATGGGAATTTCAGAATATAAGTCACTACAGGTTATGGCAGAACAGGATCAACATCCGTTTAGTCCTCACAGTGCTAAAGCATTGGCCGGTTTTCTAAAGCTGGTTGAGGAATTTATGGCAGCTAGCCATAGGCTAACCTTGGTTAATCTGTTTGATCTGGTTATTAAGCGTACTGGCTATAAAGAGTATTTATTGGGTGGAGTGGGTGGTGAGGAGCGATGGGACAATATTCTTGAACTACGTACTGTTGCTCAAGATTATAAAGATTTAAGACCCATTGATGGATTAATGGCTTTTCTGGAAGGGGCAACACTGGTTTCTGATGTAGACGGACTTGACGATACGACAGGAGCAGTAACGTTGATTACCCTGCATCAAGCTAAAGGCTTGGAGTTCCCGGTGGTGTTTATTGTCGGTATGGAGGATGGCATTTTGCCTCACTTCAGGTCGTTTGATGACCGGACACAGATGGAAGAGGAGCGCCGCTTGTGTTATGTAGGTGTAACTCGAGCCGAGCAGAGGGTATACCTGGTTCATGCCTTTCGTCGTAGCCTGAGAGGGATGCATACTGTAAATAAGCCATCACGATTCTTAGAAGATATTCCACGACATCTTGTTTCCGGAGGTGGTTGGTGGATGAGAGAAGAGAGCCAGATAGCCGACGCGGTGCATTCCTGGAATAAGATGCCGACTCCCAGCAGTACTGGTTTAGAACTAAAGGCTGGTGAGCATGTTTGCCACGCCACATTTGGTGAGGGAGTGGTGGTAAGCTGCCAACCAGTAAAGGATGATGTTGAGGCAGTAGTTGTTTTTGATGGGGTAGGGCTCAAAAAGCTATTACTCAGTTTTGCTAAACTGGAGAAGATAGAATAAGAAATTCTTGACATCTTACACGAAACCGTGTATAATTAATCAAATATGCCGATTAGAATTTTAGATAAAGAGATAGTGTCTCAAATTGCTGCTGGGGAAGTAGTGGAGAGGCCAGCCTCGGTGGTGAAAGAACTGGTGGAGAATTCACTGGATGCTTCATCGAGCCAGATTTCTGTTGAGATAAAGGGTGGCGGGGTGAATCTAATCAGGGTAATAGATAATGGGGTGGGGATAAAATCTGAAGAGGTAGAGCTAGCCTTTAACCGCTATGCCACCAGTAAAATAGGCAATCTGGCAGACCTCGAGTCGATTAGCAGCCTTGGTTTTCGTGGAGAAGCCCTACCCAGTATTGCGGCAGTGGCTGAGGTAGATATGGCTACTTCGGTAGTTGGTGAGGCGACAGGCACCTACCTGAATTTAAAGGATGGTATGGTGACTAACCGAGGCAGTCAGGGGCGCTCCCAGGGGACAACTATTACCGTGCGCAATTTGTTCCGCAAGGTACCGGCCAGGTTAAAATTTCTGAAGTCGCCGGTTACAGAAAACAGCCATATAGCCAATGTGGTAAGTCAATATGCTCTTGCCTTCCCCGAGATTAAATTTACTCTGCTTATTGATGGTAAAGTGCCCCTACGCACTTCTGGCAGTGGCCGGCTAATAGATAGCGTGAGCGAGATTTATGGCCTGGAGATAGCCAATAATATGCTGGAGATTGGACGGGGAGAGGTAGAGTGGGAAGGTGAGAGCGAAATCTTGCAACCTGAAGTAACTGGTATGGTAGGTTCACCAACGGTGAGCCGGTCAAATCGAGGTTACCTGAGTTTTTTTATCAATCGCCGCTGGGTATCAAGTCGTCTGCTGGCCTGGGCAGTAGAGGAAGCTTATCATGGGCTTCTCATGCAGGGAAAGCACCCGGTGGCGATTATTAATATTTTGCTACCTCCCGATCAGATGGATGTTAATATTCACCCGGCTAAATCAGAGGTAAAATTTCAGAATGAGCGCCTGGTTTTCAGTGCTGTCCAAAAGGCAGTGCGACAGACTTTGCTTGAGTTAATGCCGGTCCCCAGAATTGAGACACACGCCGCTACGTATGGAGCGCCATCAGCATCACCGGCGTTATCATGGACTTTAGCCAGAAGCAGCCAACGTGCCAGTAGTTTACCACTCGTGCCTTTCCAGACCCCACAGGTGTCTTTACCAGTGCTTAGAGTATTGGGTCAGCTTTCAAGTAGCTATATCATTGCCTAGGGCCCTGTTGTGTTGTCTCTTATTGACCTGCATGTTGCCCATCTGCGTATTCTCTTCGAACAGATCAAGAAGCTGATGGCACAGCAGAAGATAGACGTTCAGCGCC
>CAZNEL010000031.1:0-17897 GCA_964572285.1 uncultured Dehalococcoidales bacterium
CATGCGGAGCGGAGGATATGCCTCAATATTATATCTGGACTATCGGCTGCCAGATGAACAAGGCGGAATCGGAGCGGCTCGGTAGCTATCTGGAGCAACTGGGATACCAGGCCACAGCTACCGTTGAGGAAGCTGACGTTGTTGTCCTTAATAGTTGTGTGGTGCGCCAGAGCGCTGAAAATCGTGTTGTCAATAAGCTGAGCGCTCTGAAATCGTTAAAAAGGTTGCGCCCCGCTTTCACTCTGGCGGTAACTGGTTGTCTGGTAGACTCTGATGTTGAACAGCTCAAGCGAAGCTTCCCGTACGTGGATTATTTTTTTAAGCCAGGAGAATCTCCACCGTGGCTGGAAAAAGATAAGGTGAGTTCGGTAGTACTTCGGAGCCCTTCACCTTGCATCTTTGTGCCCATCATTCAGGGTTGCAATAACTTTTGCTCCTATTGTATCGTTCCTTACCGTCGGGGCAGGGAGAAGAGCCGACCGATAGCAGAGATATTCGATGAGGTTAGAGAGTTGGTGCGGTGTGGGGTGAAAGAGGTTACCCTGCTGGGACAAAATGTGGATTCATACGGGCACGACTTGCCTGACAAACCAGACCTGTCCGACCTGTTAAAAGAGCTAAATGCTGTAGATGGGTTACTTAGAATACGTTTTCTGACTAACCATCCGAAAGATATGAGCTCCAGGCTCATTACTGCCATAGCTAATCTGGATAAAGTCTGCGAGCAGATAAATGTTCCTGCTCAGGCTGGTAATGATGATATTCTTCAGGCAATGAGGCGTGGCTATACTATAGACTACTATCGCCAGCTTATCACTGAGATACGCAGTAGCATACTCGGTGTAACCCTGAGCACTGATGTTATTGTCGGGTTTCCCTCGGAGAACCAGGAACAATTCCAGCAAACGGTCGACTTGCTCTCTGAGCTAAAATTTGATACAGTTCATGTAGCTGCTTATTCGCCACGACCGGGGACTCTTGCCTCCAGGCAGTTTGAAGATAATGTCCCACCGGCTAAGAAGAAGAAACGGCTGCAGGAGGTTGAGCAACTCCAAGAGAAGATAGCTGCTGAGATTAATGCTCGGCTGTTGGGCAAAACAGTTGAAGTCTTGGTAGAAGGACAGAAGGGGGGTAAATGGTGGGGGCGCACCCGTAGTGATAAATTGGTGTTCTTCAATGACCAGCGTAACGTTCTGGGGCAACTGGTGAACATCAGAGTCGAGAAAACCAGCCCCTGGTCATTACAGGGTAACGTTGAATTAAGTAACAACTAATTAAAATCGGGAGGAGAAATTGGATAAGAGTAGAATGCTAAGTTTGGGGTTAGTAATCTTATTGTTGCTCACTATAGTATCTATTAGTGGCTGTGCTCCGGCAGGAGAGGAGCCTACAGCAGGATTTGACTGGACGGTAGTCGTTTTTCTGGTATTTATTTTTGGACTCTTCTATTTCCTTTTTATCAGGCCACAACGCAAGAGGCAAAAAGAACACCAGCAACTGGTGCAAGAGTTGAAAAGGGGAGATAAGGTAGTTACAGCCGGCGGCATATATGGAGTGATTGAAACCGTTAGCGAGGACAATGTACTCATAAAAGTAGAGTCCGGAGCTACCATGAGAGTGGCTAAAAATAGCGTAGTCCTCAAAAATTAGGGTTCTAAATTCTAAGTTTGTTTTCAACAGGATTGTAGCAGGATAAGGGTTAAGCTGGCACAAACCAGAAATAAGCCAACTCCCAATAAGATGTAAAGGAGGCGGAGGCGCTTTGATTTCACTAGCCCTGCCTCCTTTTCACTTTGGTTTTTATCTTATGCTGAACATCGGTAGCTTTACCGAGTCGCTTGATGGCTCTACCTGATTTAAACCGATTTAGATTGACAAAACCCTTAGTTCTATTCATTGCCTATTTATCTTTTTTCCTCCAAATGCGGCTCATTTATTCTCTAATAATCACTATTCAATTCTATTATACACCATTAAATAACTAGGTAAAGAGACTGTTTATCACGGGAAGATTGAAGGGGATGAGGTTGATAAACAGTCTCAATTAGGAGTTGAAGCTTCTGTTTGATACTCAGTTATCGCCTTTTTCGTGGTGCTAATGGTTCAAGATGTGATACTTTTTGAGGGCGGGGCACTACTCGGCGGAAAGCGAAGATATATATTATCTCCAGGATACCCAGTGTATGCACTAAGAACAGGGTTATGAACCAGCCAAGATGGGCATTCCTACCGGCGTGCCATAGGGCTATACCCTTCCATATCAGCGACCACACCACACCAAGAGATACAGCCAGCCACATTAAGGCTAAATTTGGAAAAAACGGGCATACCCAGTCTGATGGCATTTTTCATCTCCTTTCATGGTTATCATACTATATTTGGTATTTGGCAACAAAGTGATAGAATAGAGACGCCAGGGGGTACATTATTGCTATCAATATTAGGGACTAAAGACAAGTTGTTCTATGGTTGGGTGGTGGTAATGGCTTGCCTTATTATCACCACCGTTGTTTATGGTATCAACTATTCTTTTGGCGTGTTCCTCAAACCTCTGGAGAGCGAGTTTGGTTGGACTCGCGGGGCAATCTCTGGTGTGTTCTCTATTTATATGCTGTTTTGCTGCATATTTGGTGTTTGGGGAGGGTGGGCTGTGGACAGATACGGGCCAAAAATTGTTGCCCTCTTCATGGGTCTATTTACTGGCTTGAGCCTGTTACTAACCAGTCAGACCAACGCCCCCTGGCAATTATTCATTACCTATAGCCTGCTGTTGCCCTTGGGAACAGGGGCTACCTATATGGTGGTAATGGCAACGGCATCAAGGTGGTTTGATAAAAAGCGGGGACTCGCTTTGGGTATTGCTAGTTCAGGAGGTGGGTTAGGGGCGCTCCTCATGGCGCCTTTCGCCACCTATCTTATTACAAACGTTGGCTGGCGTGTGGCGTATATCATAGTGGGATTAATCGCCTGGTTAGTTATGATTCCCTCATCTAGGCTACTGAGAAAAGACCCCTCTGAAATCAGAGCTCTACCTGATGGCACAAAATCAGTTTCAAGTGAAACAGGAATGGAAGATGAGAGAAGAGAGGGCGACACCCAGTTAACTGGATTTTCACTGTCCCAAGCATCTAAAACCGGTAGTTTCTGGCTTTTGGGAGCTATCTGGTTATTGTATGCTTTTTGTTATTTGCTGATGATAACCCACATTGTGCCCCATGCTACGGATATGGGCATCCCCGACATGGAGGCAGCCACCATCCTCAGCCTGATAGGTGGCAGCAACGTTGCCGGCAGGCTACTAATGGGCAGGGTTTCAGATAGCATGGGTAGAAAAGCGACATCCATCATCTGTGCCATCGTTGTGGCTGGGGCGATGATATGGCTAATCTGGTCACGAGACTTGTGGATGCTTTATCTGTTTGGAGTAGTGTGTGGCTTTTCTTTTGGGGGGCTTGACCCTTGTATAACGGCGCTGATTGGTGACACTTTTGGGCTGCGCAGTATTGGAGTAATAATGGGTACGCTGAGTGTCGCTTGGGGGATTGGCTCGGCTATTGGTCCGGCTGTAGGCGGATTCGTGTTTGATGCCAGTAAGAATTACTCTGTGGCTTTCTTGGCTGGAGCGCTGGCCATGTTGTTGGTAGCTTTACTCACAGCTCTAATCAGGAAAGAAACTAGGAACAATGTTTGAACAGCTAGAAAACAAACATACTAGCTGCCATCTCGGCCAGTCTCATTACGTAGCCGGGGATAATACCCAGTAGTAGAACACCAAGGCAGGAGAGAGCCAAAGCCACCCTGAGCGCCCCGGAGGATGGCACCTTTTCCTCGGAGGCTGGCTCGCCCAGCCACATTACCTTGACCACTCGTAGATAGTAGTAAGCGGATATTACACTGTTTATTACCGCAATGACTACCAGCCACAGCAGGTTATGCTGCACCGCACTACTGAAAATGTAGAATTTAGCCATGAAGCCAGCGGCTGGGGGCATACCAATAAGAGAAATAAGGCATAGGGTCAGGGCTAAGGCTAAGAACGGTGCTCGCTTGAACATACCGGAATAGTCCTTAATCAGGTCGCTATCAAGCTTATTCGAGATAGCAATAATGGCAACAAAAGCTCCCATATTGGTCAGGGCATAGCTGGCGAGGAAGAAGAGAACGCCACTTCGCCCCAGAATATCAGACGCTGGGGAGAATCCCACCGTGGCTAATCCCACCATAAGATAGCCGGCCTGGGCGATGCTGGAGTAACCTAACATGCGCTTGATGTTTGTCTGGGGAATCGCCGCCATGTTACCCACCGTCATACCGATAGCTGCCAGGACAGCAATGGTTAATCCCCAGTCCAGGCTGAGCCACTGTGGTAAGCCGAAGGCAGAGTAAAAAAATCGTAATATGATGGCGAAACCGGCAGCCTTACTGGCTACCGAGAGATAGGCGGTAATCGGCGTTGGTGCTCCTTCATAAACATCAGGCACCCACATATGGAAGGGTATAGCCGCAATCTTAAAGCCAAAACCAGCTATCATCAACACTATGCCCAAGATAAGAGCCGGGCTGAAGGATGCCGCCTGGATGGCGAGAGCAATCTCGCCCAGCTGTGTCTTTCCGGTAAAGCCAAAAACCAGTGCCATGCCGTAGAGTAGTACTGCTGAAGCTACCGCCCCCAGCAACATGTATTTAAGCGAGGCTTCACTCGACTTGGAGTCTTTTAAGAAACCGACTAGTACATACAGGGAAATACTGGTCAGCTCCAAGGCGATATAGAGAGAGATTAACTCAGCGGTTGCTGCCATGAGCATCATACCCAGAGTGGAAATTAGTATTAAGGCATAATATTCACCTTGAAAGCGAGCAAACTTGGATACATAATCTACCGAAGACAGGATAACCAGGGTAGCGATGCCCAGGAACAGTAACTTGAAGAACAGGGCGAAGTTATCTACCGCCAGCATGTTGTTGAAAATGGCTTGTGAGTTACCTCCCCACATCGCCAGAGTAAAACCGGCAGAGACTACGATGCCAATTATACTGATGAGGACCAGCCAGCCCTTGCGCTGGATAAACAGGTCAAGCAGTATCACTATTACTGCAACCGCAGCCAAGCTCAACTCTGGCAAAAATAGTTCAAGATTCAAAATCTAACCCCTTTACCCTATCCTATTAAGCTGACTATGGGTGTGATACCCAGTTTAATAACGTCGGTCAGAATCGCCGGGTAGATACCAACCAGCATGATTACCGCGATAAAGGCGAACATATATACCCGCTCTATAATATCGGCATCCTTGACACCATTGTATTGCTCTAATACTGGCCCATAAAATACCTGCTGTAGCATCCATAGAATGTAGCCGGCAGTAACAACTACCCCCAGAACAGCCAGGATGGTGTAAACCTGGATACCCGGAACAATGGTAGAAGAGAAGCTACCGACAAAGACCAGAAACTCGGCGGCAAAACCGCTGGTAGTTGGCAGACCCAAAGACGCCAGACCAGCTATGGAGAAGACGACGGCCATAATCGGTATCTGCCGTGCCAACCCCCCAAGTTTACTGAGGTCGCGTTCTTTCGCGTTGTGTATTATCAGCCCGGCCATGGCAAATAAAAGCCCGGTAATGATACCATGGCTGACCATCTGTAAACTAGCCCCGACTAAGCTCACCTGGCCCAGCGCAAAAATGCCGAGTAATACATAACCCATGTGGCTGACACTACTATAGGCAATAAGCCTCTTTATGTCGGTCTGTCTCAAAGTAATGGCAGCACCATACAATATGTTCACTACGGCCAGGATGATAAATAATGTGGCGAAAGACTTGGCTACTTCGGGGAAAACACTGACACAGATGCGTATCATACCGTAACCACCCATTTTAAGTAGCGCCCCCGCCAGCACTACGCTAACGGCGGTTGGGGCATCGGTATGGGCATCGGGTAACCAGGTATGCAGCGGGAAGACGGGCAGCTTGATGGCAAAGCCGATGATTAGTAAGAAGAAGATGGCAGCTACTGGCATCACCGATTGTATCATCGCCAGTCCGCCCTGGGCAATCTCTATCATATTGAGGCTACCGGTGATGAAATACAGGCTAAGGATACCGGCCAGCATGAAGGCGCTGCCGAACAAGGTGTAAATCACGTACTTTATTGCTGAATACTCTCTTCTGCCGGTTCCCCAGATGGAGATTAAGAAATACATGGGGACAATTTCAATCTCCCAGAAAAGGAAGAACAGCAGCAGGTCGAGAGAGCAGAATACTCCTAGGATACTTGTTTCCAGCAGCAGGAGCCAGGCAAAATACTCGCGGGGTCTCAGGTTAATCTTCCAGGAGATTAAGACTACTAGGAAACCGAGAAAGGTCATAAGTATCATCAACGGTAGGCTCAGGCCGTCGACCCCCAGATGGTAGTGAGCGTTGATTGCCGGAATCCACGACAAATTTTCTTCAAATTGAATCACGCCGGCGGTTGCCAGTGACTTGTCAAAGTTACAAAAGACAGCGACCGATAAAGCCAGTGAGATAAAAGTAAAAATAGCCGCTAGACGCTTAATTGCCCCCGATGATAGACTGGGTAAGAAGGCAATCAAGATTGCCCCGACTATCGGGAGAAAGATTATCGTTGTTAGGTATGGAAAATCCAATTAAGCTGACTCCTTTTCAACCAAATAGATATAGACAAATAATAATAGCCAATACGCCTATTCCCATAAACAGCCCGTATAGCTGAAGCTGCCCGGTCTGGACCCGGCGGATGGCTCTGCCCGTGGCGATGGCTGTATTAGCCACACCGTTAACTGTGCCGTCAACAGCATTACTATCAAATAACTGGAAGCCGGCGAAAAGCCCTTTAATCAGGACAAGCCTGACGATGATATCTTCATAAAGCTCGTCGAAGAAGTATTTCCGGTAGAACAGGGTGTATAGTGGCTTGAATAGACTGCCGATTCGTTCTGGCGAGAGCCATCTGGCACTGTACATAGCGTAGGCAAGCAGAATGCCTAACCCGGCGCATATTAGTGATATCCAGGGTAAAGGATGGACCAGCATGCCGAAGAAGCCTTGAATAAAGCCGTGTGTTTCGCCATGACCCATAAAGGCGCCAAATTGCCCGGTAACATTCCAGAAACCGGAAACTACTGCCAGGACAGCCAGGATAACCATTGGTATCAGCATTACTCTTGGCGACTCGTGCGGGTGGGAACTGTGAGCTTCTGGGCTGTCGCCACGGTATTCACCGCCAAAAGTGATAAAAATAGCCCGGAACATATAGAAAGCCGTCATGAATACGGTAATAAGGGCTAAAGCGAACAGTAATGGCTGGCTGGCTAGAGGAGTGAGCGGGTTTAGTGTTGTGGCCAAAATTTCGTCTTTGCTCCAGAAACCGGCCAGCGGCCAGATACCGGCCAGACTAAGCGAACCGATAACGAAGGTGGCATAAGTCCACGGCATCACCTTACGCAGTCCGCCCATCAGCCGCATATCAAATGTCCCTGTGGCATGACTGACACTGCCGGCACCGAGAAAGAGAAGCGCTTTGAAGAAGGCATGATTAAACAAGTGGAATATGCCGATAGCTATACCACCAGTCCCTAAGCCCAGCATCATATAGCCGAGCTGGCTAATGGTAGAGTACGCCAGCACTCGTTTAATATCGTTCATTACCAACCCCATGGAGGCGGCAAATATGGCGGTAAACGCACCGATGACGGCGACTATAGTCAAAGCCTCTACCGAGTGTTCAAAAAGAGGGAAGGTACGGGCGACCAGAAAAACGCCAGCGGCTACCATTGTGGCGGCGTGTATCAGGGCACTGACCGGGGTGGGGCCTTCCATAGCATCCGGTAACCAAACATGTAGCGGAAACTGTGCTGACTTACCAGCGGCTCCGGCAAAGATACCGATGGCTGCCCAGGTAAGGAGTGTACCCCCCAGCGCACCGGCTATTGCCAGTTCATGCAGTTCGGTGATATTAAAGGTACCGGTGTTGGCATATAGAGCTAAAATGGCAGCTAGGAAACCAAAGTCACCAAGTCGGGTAACGATAAAGGCTTTCTTAGCGGCGTTGGCTGCCGATGGACGGTGGAACCAGAAACCAATAAGCAGGTAAGAGCCCAGCCCTACCAGTTCCCAGAAGACGAATGCCAGGAGGAGGCTATCTGCCATAACCAAGCCAATCATCGCGGCCGAAAATAGCGACATAAAGCTAAAGTAGCGATGGTAGCCGGGGTCTCCATGCATATAACCCTGGGAGTATATTTGTATCATCAAGCTGACTACGGTAACCACAATTAGCATTACCGCTGTCAATGAATCCATTATCATCCCGATTTGGAAGGTAAAACCGGGGTCAATTAGTATCCAGTTAATAGTTGGCACATCTAGTTCATGGTGAGGTGCTGCCATCACGACACTAAGTGCCCAGATAGACAGTATTAAGGAACCGCAAAGGGCGGTGATAATGATATAACCGGCGACCTTCGAATCAGACTTCACGAAAGGCCTGATGAACAGCGATATTACTATGAACGAAAAAACCGGCAGAAGAAATATTAACCACATTAACTCGGTTGGCATTATAGCTTCCTCAATACCTCTTCTATAATATGTTTTTTATCTTCCGGTACCAGGACACGATAGGTAGTTAGCTCGTGCCCCGGTGTCTCACCGGACAACGGTAAAATACGGGTTGGAATGCCTTCTCCTTCGAAAGCCTCCTTCCACATTTCAGCCATCATCAGGCTGTTGGCCTTTTTAATTTCTACCCACATAATGTATCACCACTTCATTAAGTCTATTTGGGTGGCATCTATAGTGTCACGATTTCGGTAGATAGCTATAATTATAGCCAGCCCAACGGCAGTTTCAGCCGCTGCCACCACTATAATGAAAATAGCAAAAACTTGCCCTGTTAGCAGTAATGGCACGATATATCGGGAGAAGGCAACCATAGCAATATTCACCGCATTAAGCATTAACTCGATAGATATTAAAATAATTATGGCATTGCGTCTCGTCAGAACACCATACAGTCCGATAGAGAACAGAATGGCTGATAGTATAAGGTAATGCTCTAAACCAATAGACACTTGCTTACTTCTCCCTCACTAAAACGATAGCTCCTAGAATAACGGCTAGTAAGAGAACGGCACTAATCTCCACCGGTAGAATAAAACCGCCATCACCAAAAAGCTTACCGGCGAGACCAGCAGTAGTCGGCGCAACCGGCGGTGCCCCGGATATCTGCCACAGTGTATTAGTGGTGGCATAACCCACTGCTCCCAAGAACAATATAGCTACAATCAAAGCTGGAATTCGTAGCTTATTGGAGGGGCTACCCTGTTGAACATCTCTGGTTAGCATGATAGCCAAGATAATTAATACCGATATGCCGCCGACATAAATCAGAATTTGCACTGCTGCCAGAAAATCGGCACTTAGGGTAACATAAAGCCCTGCCACTGCCATGAGGCACAAAACCAGAGCCAGAGCTGCCCGAAAAACATTTCGCAATAGAACTACGGCTAAAGCGCTGACTGTTGCTATGACTGCTAATATCCAGAAAGCAATTTCAAGCCCCATCACTTCTCCTCGTTAATCCTTTCCACAAGTAAGGTCTGTCTCGGTAGGTCCTTCGCAATCTCAGGGTGCATGTAGCCACTGGGCCGTCTCTCCGCTGACGGAAGCAGACCATTATTAGATTGTACCAAATCGCCTCGCCGGTACTGCGCTCGCTCGTAGGCGTAACCCATAAACAGTGCCTCGTAAGGGCACGCCTCCACGCATAGGCCACACTGGATGCAATATCCGGTATCCACTTCTATTTTCTCGACTTTATATTTATTTTCCTCCAGATTAACCGAAGTGATAATTTGGATAGCACCCTGCGGGCAGGATTTGGCACAGGTACCACAGCCGGTGCATTTTATGTTATCCCAGATGAGTTCGTTACCACGGATCCGGCGAGAGGTGTTTAACCTTTGCTCGGGATACTGCACTGTTATCGGGTGACGCAACAGGTGTGCTATGGTTACCCGCAGGCCTTTGACGATGCCTTTTCCGTACCGTTCAAACTGCAACTCTACCCCATCCTAGCTTAAAGAATTTTGACCATAGCAGTATCAGTATTGCCATGATGGTAATGTTAACCAGTATCATTGTCCAGGGCAGGGCTTCCGGCCAGACTAATACTTCTATGGCGGTGATAAACAGGTTAATCAAGGCTAAGGGAAACAGAAACTTCCAGGAAAGTGCCATTAGCTGGTCTATTCTCACGCGAGGCAGCGTGGTGCGTGTCCAGATCATAACAAAGAACACCACGAAAACCTTAATTATAAACCACAACCACGGTGGTAAAATCGGTCCTCTCCAGCCACTGAGGAAGAGGGTAGTAATGATAGCCGAAAGAGCCAGAGCTTCCCCATACTCTGTCAGGTAGAACATAGCAAATTTCATACCAGAGTATTCAGTATGAAAGCCAGCGGTGAGCTCTGAGTCAGCCTCAAAGAGGTCAAAGGGACTGCGGTTAATCTCCGCACACCCACTGATGAAAAAGATCAGAAATCCCAGCGGCTGTAATAAGATAAAGGGAATATTCTGAGCTAACACAATCTGGTTCATGGATAGCGAACCGGCTATCAGCACTACACCGACGATAGATAGTACGAGTGGAATTTCGTAGCTGACCACAGCCGCAACTTCACGCATGCCACCGAGGAGAGAATACTTGTTGTTTGAGCTCCACCCGGCCATGAGCACACCAACTGTTGAGACCGAGCTAATTGCCACTACATAAAGAATACCAACATTGAGGTCAGCTAAGAGAGCTCCATCTTGGAAGGGCACCACTGCAAAAATCATTAATACCGGGAAGAAAGCAATCACCGGTGCCAGCCAGTGGACTATCTTATCCACTCTAGATGGGACAATATCTTCCTTAAGTAATACCTTGATAGCATCGGCTACCGGCTGGAGTAAGCCGAAGGGACCAGCCCGGTTGGGGCCGAGGCGGGCTTGCATGCGCCCCATTCCCCGGCGCTCGAACCAAATAAAGCCCATCACTGTCAACAGTACAAAAGCGATGATAATAATAGTAAACACCAGCCAGTGCCACCAGAACCCACCCGGCCAGTCGAGGGGCAAGCTTGCCTGATACCTGATAACATTAAAACCAATATTAGCTACAGCCACTACCTATCGACCTCACCCATAGTGATATCAATGCTGCCAAAGATAATTATGGCATCCTGTATTTTCCAGCCAACCATTATTTCACGCAGAGCCGTTAGATTTATCAGACTTGGTGCCCGAACATGGCAACGATAGGGGGCAATAGAATTGTCTGATACCAGGTAGAATCCCAGTTCTCCCTTCGGGGCTTCGATGTGGGCATAGGCTTCTCCCGCCGGTGGGCGAATAAGGTGTGGTACTTCAGCCTGTATTTCTCCCGGCGGTATTTGCTTGGTGGCTTGCTCGATGATGCGCAGACTCTGTCGCATTTCTTCGATTCTTACCCGGTATCGGTCGTAACAGTCGCCGGCGTTACCAGTAGGGATATCAAATTCAAAGCGGTCATAGATAGAATACGGATCTGCCCTACGAATATCCCACTGTACGCCACTGGCTCTGAGTACCGGACCACTGGCACAAATATCAATCGCCATTTCTTGGGGTAAGATGCCTACGCCTTTGGCGCGAGCCAGCAGTATCTCGTTCTCGGCCAGAAGCCGGTCATACTCGTCGATAAAATCGGGCATCTGCTCTACAAACTTTTCCAGAGCCGGCAAGAATTCAGGGGGAATATCCTGGCTGAGACCACCGATACGCATATAGTTATAGAGTAGCCGCTGGCCACTAACCATCTCAAACAGGTCTACGATCTTCTCTCTTTCTCGGAACATGTATAGGAAGGGGGTGAAAAAGGCACCACAATCGTTCAAAAAAGCGCCGACAGCTATCAGGTGACTGGCAATGCGCTGCAGTTCAGCTATGATAACCCGCAGGTATTCGGCTCGCTCCGGCACTTTAATCCCAGCTAACTTTTCTACGGCTAAGACATAGGCCAGATTATTACTCATTGAGGCTAGATAATCCAGACGGTCGGTCAGCGGGATAATCCCGGTATAAGTCCGCTCCTCGGCTAGCTTTTCTACTCCCCGGTGCAGGTAGCCAAAAACCGGTTCGATATCAACGATAACCTCTCCATCAAGAGTTGCCCGCATGCGGAACACCCCGTGGGTGCTCGGGTGCACGGGACCGATATTTAACATAAAAGGTTCGGTTTTAAGTGCCATCACAAATAATCCTTACGTAACGGGTATCCCTCAAACCCTTCCCAGAGGAAGATGCGCTTTAAGTTCGGGTGTCCTGTGAAGGTTATGCCCATGAGGTCATAAATCTCCCGCTCTTGTAAATCGGCGCCTCGCCACAGACTTACCACGGAAGGGACAATAGGCTTGTCCCGGTCATAACAGCGGGTTTTCAATACCAGGCTATGGTTATGTTTCCGAGAAGTCAATTGGTAAACAAGCTCAAAGTAGTCATAATAATCAACAGCAGCTATATAGTTCAGGTAATCACAGCTAAGCTCCGGGCTGCTTTTGAGGTATTCAGCCACTTCAAATAATGAAGTGCTTTTAACTAATACAGCCTGGTTACTCACCTCGGAAATAGCTTCCGGGAAGCGCTCCGTTATCTGTTTTGTAACCTCTGGTCTTGCTAGAGAAACAGTCATCACATTTTCCTTAGAATGGGGATAACTCTCTCGCTTTGTCTAATAATTCTCTTCCCTTATTGATTGCATCGGAGGGGGAGGGTAATACTATATCGGTGTGCTCTTTAGATATTTTTTGATGTAGCATTCTTATACCATAAATTAAGGCTTCGGGGCGTGGGGGACAACCGGGAATGTAAACATCGACCGGGACTATGCGGTTATATCCCGGGACCACGGCATAAGAAGAGCGGAAAATACCGCCACTGATGCCACAAGCCCCCATAGCTATCACCCACTTCGGCTCAGCCATCTGGTCATAGATGCGCCTTACCTGAGGGGCCATTTTCCAGGTCAGTGTACCGGCGGTAATCATCAGGTCAGCCTGACGTGGTGAGGCGCGCAGTATTTCCATACCAAAGCGAGAGAGGTCGAAGCGGGAGGCATTGGCGGCAATCAATTCAAAAGCACAGCAGGCGGGGAAACAAATTGCCGGCCATAGTGAGGAACGGCGTGCCCAGTTTATAATGGTATCTACTGTGGTAAGCAGTACATTTCTTTGTATTTCTTCATCCAACCATCTGTCGCGGTCAGGGATGGTTTCCCGGCTATGTTCTTTCAGTGTTTCAATAGCCTCGCCCTCAGCTTGGTCGAGTGCTATGTTAGTATTGGTGTAATTCCTGTCTATTTCCATTCCATGACCTTCTTTTTCCAGGCATAGATGATTCCGACAACGATGAGTGCTATGAACACAAGCATGGTAACAAAAGCAGATAATCCTAAGTTTCTGAGGTCAGCTGCCCACGGATATAGAAAAACAGCTATGACATCGACGGCTATGAACAGCAGTGCGTAGAAATAGTAGCGAAAATTAAATTGAACCCAGGTCTTGCCTATGGTCTCCATGCCGCACTCGAATGGGGAGTTTTTTACGGGGTTGGGTTTGTGGGGAACAATGCGGATAATTCTGAGGATAACGGGGATGAGAAGGGTGGTAACGGTAAATATAACAGCGACTATTAAAAATAGGCCAATGTAGCCGTAGTTTGTCAACAAGCGTTATTCTCCTCTAGCCAAATTGTACAGTAAAGTATACTATTACTATCAATGATAAGGCAAGTGGTTTCGGTAGCTAATAAGTTTGGCATCCCTCCACCGTTGCCAACTGCATAGGTTAAGTTCACATACCATAGCTCAAACGGGTCACCAGCTGCATAGGCAATTCATACTCCATCATCCTGGCTTGGGTGATGCTTATATTGTAGGGAATACGGTAGTGCTTAATGGTTCTGGTTTCACTATCGTAGATAGCGTAGCTAGCTCGAGGGTCGCCATCCCGGGGTTGCCCGATAGCACCCGGATTGATTATCAATCGGTTTTCGGCCAGCCTAATTTCGGTATCGGCCGGGAATTTACTAAGGGAACAAGCTTTAACCTCATTATACTCAAATATTAACGGCGCGTGAGAGTGCCCCACCAAGCAGAACTGTGACCGGAAAAAAGCAAAATTTTCTCCGGCGCTGCTGGTTGATAGCAGGTATTCCCAGATAGGGTCCCTTGGACTACCATGCACCAGGGTAAAATTATCTCTCTCGATAACTAGTGGCAGATTGCTGAGATACTCTACATCCTCTAGGCTTAATTGTTGAGTTGTCCAGTGACAGGCAGCGGCCGCATCAGGGTTAAAATCAGAGGTATCTATCTTACCAATAGCTGCCCAGTCGTGATTTCCAGCTACACAGACATGACTGTATTGGCGTAAAAGCTCGATACACTGGTGCGGGTCAGGCCCATAGCCGACAACATCTCCCAGGCACCAGACCTCTTCTACCCCTCCCCGCTGCTTGATATCATCCAGCACCGCGGTAAGAGCAGCTAAATTGGCATGAATATCAGCAATAATAGCGTGACGCATATTACGTGAGACAATATAGCAGCTTTTAGCTGATATGGCTAGAGCCATGTTGTGGCTACAATACAGGAATGCTATAATTTGCCTTGAAGGTATTGGGGATGGGGGTTTTATATAAGAGTGTTTATCGTCAAGTAGATCAGCTACTAAAATAATCAGGATGAAGATGATTCAGGGTTTTTGGAAGCTATTGTTCGTTGTTGTCTCAGTTCTGCTGGTGGTTTCTATTGCTTTTGGTGGTAGTTTGTGGCAGCAGTTGTATTTTGCTAATGGGCAGCTAAGCCAAACCTCAGCGCAATTGGAAGCTGCTAATAAACAATTAGAGGAGACCAAAGCGCGATTAAATACTCTTGCGTCAGAAATGGAGCTAGCAGCTGACGCGGGGCAGATGCTTGACGATTACGCCAGCCTGAGAGAGCAAATAAACCTGCGGCTGGGGTTTGGTGAAGATTGCCAGCGTTTCATTACTCCGGATGAACCAGAAGTATGGGCTAAAGTACTGGAGATTACCGGCGGCTATTCTCCCGATAACGTTGAGCTCTGGAAAGACTATGGACGGATGTTTCAGTGGATACTAAGGGATATTGACTATAGTGCCGATAGCTCTACCCCACTCCTTCCTGAGTCGATAAACGGCACTCTGGGATGGAGAGATGACTTCTGGCGAATGCCGGTTGAGACCATTAGGGATGGGACGGGGGATTGCGAGGATATGTCAGTATTACTAGCCAGTATGCTACTTAGTTATAATCAGCGGAGATCTAGTGTTTGGATATTGGGGATTCAAACATTCGGCTCCACCCCAAAAGGGCATGTTGCCGTTGCTCTTCCCATTGAGAATCATCAGCTTACTATTTTTGACCTGTCGGCCCGATATTATACTCCTTTCCAAGACCTTGGTGGTATCGGGACACAGGAGGTTTCACTGGCTATTGATGCCTGGCTAACCCATCTGAAGAAAGAAATGCACGGTGCCCAGGTATACATAGTGTTTTCTGAGGATTTTTACCAGGAGTTTTCTAACACCCAGGAATTTATCGATTGGATGGGTAAACTTCCGCTTTGAAGATGCTCCTTGACACTAGGGAGATAGTCGCCCGTAGCAACCCTCGCTAATTTGTTACTCAGATATAGAGAATGATATAATCAAACCTGCTATGAAGGTTTCAGAACTAGGGGAGTTCGGGCTGATCGACCTCCTGGCAAAAATGGTTAAGAACTCACAGGATGATAAGTTTGCGTCGTGGCAGCAGCTTATTATCGGCATTGGTGATGATGCTGCTGCTTGGCATGGTGATGCTGCCACTCAGCTAGCTACTGTTGACTGTCTTATCCAAGATGTGCATTTTAACCTTGGTATAGCTTCCTGGGAAGACTTGGGCTGGAGGTCAATGGCAGCCAATCTGAGTGATATTGCTGCTATGGGTGGTATACCTGAGTATGCGTTGGTATCGTTAGCCTTACCGGGGCATACTGAAGTTGGCAATGTTACTGCCTTTTACCAGGGGATGATTGATTTGGCGAAGCAGTTTGGGGTGGCAATAATTGGTGGTGATATGAGCCGCGCTCCTCTGGTAGCCATTACTATTACCATTCTCGGTAGCACCGGAAGTCGCAACCAGATACTAACTCGCTCTGCAGCGGTATCAGGTGAGCAGATAGCAGTTACCGGTTTTCTGGGGGCTGCGTCTGCTGGTTTGGAGATGCTTAGAAGTAAGCTGCAGTTTGATGCTGAGATTACTGCCTGTTTGAAACGGGGATTTTTGCGTCCTTCCCCCCGAATAGCTGAGGGGCAGCTATTTGTAGAGCAGGGGGCGAAGGCGGCTATAGATATTAGCGATGGGCTGATTTCAGACCTGAAACATATCTGCGATGCTAGCCATGTTGGTGCCCGTATAGAGATTGACCGTGTGCCTGTTGAGCCTGCGGTAAGCGCTGGTTTCGGCGATAAGGCTCTGGGGCTGGCGCTATCTGGAGGAGAGGACTACGAGCTATTGTTTACCGGCAGTCCTGAGGTCATCAGTAATGTCAGCAAGGTAGCTTCTTGCCCGGTAACCGTGATTGGTGAAATCACGGCTGATAAGGAAGACGGAGTAGTTTTAATTGATAGTAAAGGCAATCCGTTTCATCTCAATAAGGGGGGGTGGGACCACTTTGTTGTCGATTGAAGTTGAGCCACTGGGTATAAAATAGACATGAAGCTGATTAGCCATAGCCCGGAACAGACCCAGGAGTTTGGAGTTAGTATCGGCAAGTTAACCCTGCCCGGAGACGTTTTTCTGCTGGTGGGGGACTTGGGTGCGGGGAAAACCTGCTTGACGCAGGGCATCGCCTGGGGGTTAGGTATCAAAGGATACGCTGTCAGCCCCTCTTTTATGCTGGTCAGAGAGCTTTATGGCAGGCTACTGTTATATCACATAGACCTGTATCGGCTGGACCACATAGAAGAGATTGAAGACCTGGGCCTGGATGAATACCTGTATGGTAGTGGTGTTTGTGTGGTGGAGTGGGCGGAAAAGGCGCTGGCTCTGCTGCCGGTAGAGCACCTGCTGATTAAGATAAGCTATATTACCGATAATGAGCGTGGCTTTTGGCTTAAACCCAGCGGTCAGCGCTATCTGGGAATATCCAAGCAACTGAAATTACCTTCCGTTGGCTGATGAAGAGGAATACTAATGCTGGTGGCAATAGACACTTCAACCGATAATGCCAGTCTGGCTCTGGCCCGAGATAGTCAGATATTAGCCGAATTGACCTGGCACTGTGGCCGGAACCATAGTGTTGAGTTGTTGCCACGGCTGGTTTACCTGTTAAATCAAGCCAAGTTAGACCTTAAATCAATCAGTGGTATTATCGTGGCCAGGGGACCGGGCAGTTTTAATGGATTAAGGGTGGGAATTAGCAGTGCCAAGGGGCTGGCTTTTAGCCTGGGGATACCGATAGTTGGTATCAGCACCCTGGAGGTAGCCGCTTACCAGCATGCTGAAACCAACTTGCCTGTTTGCCCAATACTCAATGCCGGTAGAGAAGAGATTGCTACCGCTATGTATCAGAAGAAAGGTAATAAGTGGTTGACGCTGGCTGCCGAACACATAACTACAGTTGATGCACTCTGCTCAGGGATAGCCACCAGAACCATATTTTGTGGAGAATTCGTGCCAATTATTGCTGAGAAACTAAAACAGCAACTTAAGCAAAGGGCTATGATACCACCTTTAGCCTCAGAACTTCGGCGAGCCGGTTTTTTAGCTGAACTGGGGCAACAACG
>CAZNEL010000032.1:0-17845 GCA_964572285.1 uncultured Dehalococcoidales bacterium
AAGTTCAGGCAATCTATTTTTTCTTTCTTGCCTGAACAAATTTTTCTGCCTTGGCTGAGTGCCCTCTGAAGGTTCGAGTTAAGGTAAACTCACCCAGCTTGTGTCCCACCATATTTTCCGTGATATAGATAGGCACATGCCTTCTACCGTCATGAACGGCTATAGTGAGTCCCACCATCTGGGGTAAAACGGTAGATGCTCGTGCCCAGGTTTTTATTATTGCCTTCTGGCCAGAGCGGTTAAGCGCCTCTACCTTCTTTAGCAGTTTAGCGTTAACGGCTGGTCCCTTCTTAGCTGACCTTGACATTTCTCACCTTTACCTATTTCCTTCGGCGTTTAACTATCATCTTGTCTGAAGCCTTAGGTTTTCGAGTTCTATAACCCAAGGCTGGCTTACCCCAAGGTGTTTTAGGTCCAGGCATGCCTATTGGACTCCTGCCTTCTCCACCACCGTGTGGGTGGTCACGAGGAGACATAGCTGAACCCCTCACTGTGGGTCGCCAGCCCATCCACCGTTTCCGACCTGCCTTACCCAGATTAATGCTCTGATGGTCAAGATTGCCGAGTTGACCGATGGTAGCCAGACATTCGATTCTGATACGTCTCACCTCGCTAGATGGTAATCTAACCAAGGCGTATTCGCCTTCTTTTACCATTAGCTGGGCGGCTACACCGGCGCTTCGTACTATCTGCCCACCTCGCCCCTTCTGCATCTCAATGTTGTGGATTAGCGTTCCGCTTGGTATTAGCTTCAAGGGTAAGGTATTCCCCGGTTTTATCTCAGCGTCATCCCCTGATTTTATTATATCACCAACGTTAAGTTCCGATGGGGCCAGGATGTAACGTTTTTCACCATCAACATAAAAAATTAAGGCAATATTTGCCGAGCGATTGGGGTCATATTCAATGGCAGCCACCTTGCCCGGAATACCAAACTTATCTCGCTTAAAGTCGATAATGCGGAGCCTGCGTTTGGCTCCACCACCACGGTGTCGCACCGTTATTTTCCCTTGCATATTACGTCCAGCCTTCTTTTTAAGAGGTAAGAGCAGCGATTTTTCAGGCTTAACCTTAGTTATTTCATCAAAGGTAGAGCCACTCATGCTCCGCCTGCCGGGAGAAGTTGGACGATAGACCTTTATTGCCACTGCGTTTCTCCTTAGTACCTAGATGCCTTCAAAGAGCTCAATTTTGTCTCCGGCTTTAAGGGTGACGATTGCCTTTTTGTGAGACGGGGTTAACACTATTCGTCTCCCTACCCTTTTCATCTTACCGGGGACAGTCATCACATTAACTGCTGTCACCTTGACTTTAAACGCCTTTTCTACGGCCTCTTTTACCTGATGCTTGTTAGCCCCTGCGTCGATTTCAAAGACATACTTGCCTTGGGCTTGAAGCATGGTATTCTTCTCAGTTATTAATGGTCGGCGCAATACCTCGTAGAGGTGCATTGCTTCCTCCTTGAGACAATCCCTTCCCCCATAGCCTTTCTACCATGCGTATGGCGGCTACTGTTATCAGCAGCTTTTTATGGGAGAGGATATCAACTACATTTAGTAGATTAGCTGGCATAGTCTTAATTTTAGTCAGGTTACGAGCGGACTTCACTACGTTTTCCTCTGGCTCAACAGTAACAATAAGAGCTGAAGAGTCTACTCCCATGGCCGCTAAAATACGTGCTATATCTTTAGTCTTGGGTTCCCCGAGCTTCAACTCATCCAAAATCATCAGCTCTTCATCTTCAACCTTGGCTGATAAAACACATCTTAAAGCTAGTTGACGCATCTTTTTAGGCATTGCCTGCCGGTAGCTTCTTGGCCGAGGCCCAAAAGCAATACCACCACCACGGCGTATTGGTGATCTTCGGCTACCCGCTCGAGCCATCCCGGTGCCTTTCTGGCGAAATATCTTAACGCTGCTACCAGCGACCTCGCTCCTGGTTTTAGTACTGGCTGTTCCCTGGCGGGCATTAGCCTGCTGTCGTACCATTGCCTGGTGAACTACTGCCTGGTTAAACGGCACAGCAAAAACTTCATCGCTTATCTCAATATGCTCAGCCACTTCACCAGCTAAATTGTAAACTGAAACTTGCACTACCTTATTTCCCCTTAGCTGATATTCTTATTATTAGCAGCCCATTCTTAGCCCCTGGTACTGTTCCTTTTACTAACAGTAAATTACGGGCAGGGTCAGCCTCAAAGACCTCCAGATGACGTGCTGTTACTCGTTTATTACCCATATGTCCGGCCATATGCATACCTTTAAAAACCCTACCTGGCGATGTGCCGGCTCCTATTGAACCCCCAGCACGATGACGGTCTGATTGCCCATGTGTTTTTGGCCCACCAGCAAAATGATAGCGTTTTACCACACCAGCAAAACCTTTGCCCTTTGATGTACCGGTAATATCAACCAGGTCACCGGGTTTAAATAGGCTGACATCAATACTATCATGCACCTTAATCGCTTCGATATTGTCTTCCCTGGATTCCCGAAGATATTTAAAGTCTTTTACCTTTTTGTCCTCAGATTGCTTAAACCGTTTCACTGTACCGAACCCTAGCTGCACAGCATTATAGCCTTCCTTGGCTACAGTTTTAACCTGTGTTACTATGCACGGTCCAGCCTCGATGGCAGTTATCGCCTCAGTTTTGCCATTCGTATTAAATATCTGGGTCATGCCCAGCTTTTTACCAATAATCTCTTTACTCATGTTTTAGTACTCTATTTTTTAGTTTAAAAACACTAATTACATTATAACTTAATATCTATATCAACCCCAGCCGGCAGGCTCAGTTTGGTTAAGGCATCTATAGTTTTAGAGGTCATTTCCATAATGTAAATAAGGCGCTTATGGGTTCGAATTTCAAACTGCTCCTGCGAGTCTTTATCGATAAACGGGGAACGAATAACGCTAAATTTCTTGGTGTGAGTTGGTAGAGGCAACGGTCCAGAAATGACAGCACCGGTACGCTCTACTGCCTCTACTATCTGCTGAGCAGATTGGTCAAGTATTTTATGGTCAAATCCCTTTAACTTGATGCGAATCTTCGGTTTAGGCATATGAAAAACCTTTCAAAATTAGGTTGCCCTAGCTTCTTACACCTACCTCACCAGTAACCTGAGCCGTCAGTTCGGCTGGTAATTCCTGATAGCGGTAAAATTCCATAGAATAGGTAGCTCTACCCTGAGTTAGTGACCTGAGCTTGGTGGCGTAGCCAAAGGTTTCCGCTAAGGGGATAAGACAGCGAATAATACACACTTCGGCATATTGCGTCTCGATAGTCTCAATATGTCCTCTCCGGGAAGAGATGTCGCCGGTTATATCACCCAGGAACTGCCCTGGGGAAATCACTTCTAGCTTCATGATCGGCTCTAATAGTTTGGGCTTGGCTTTATGAACACCATTTTTTAGTGCCATGGAGCCAGCTATCTTGAAGGCTAACTCTGAAGAGTCAACTTCATGGTAGCTACCATCATATAAGGTTACTTTGATATCGACCAGGGGGTAACCAGCAAGCACCCCGGTCTCCATTGTTTCTTTAATACCAGTCTCAGTAGCTGAAATAAATGACTTAGGTATAATTCCACCCTTAGTCTTGTCAACAAATTGAAAGCCATCGCCACGTTCTTGAGGTTCAATCTCAATGCAGACATGCCCGTACTGGCCGTGGCCTCCGGATTGGCGAACAAATCTTCCTTCAGCTTTAGCTGGGATGGTAATAGTTTCTCGATAGGCAACCCGTGGTTTACCCACATTTGCTCCTACCTTAAATTCACTAAATAATCTGCTTAATATAACTTCCAGGTGAAGTTCCCCCATACCGGAGATAACTGTCTGACTCGTTTCCTGGTTATAGGCTATCTTAAAAGTTGGGTCCTCATCAGCTAACCTTTGCAGGGCTTCCGCCATCTTGTCCTGGTCGACCTTGGTTTTAGGCTCAATAGCAACCGAGATTACTGGTTCAGGGAAGCGAATTGATTCCAAGAGCACTTGGCTGGCGGTATCACACAGGGTATCACCAGTAAAGGTGTTCTTAAGACCCAGTGTAGCGACAATAGCCCCAGTGTCTGCCACATCTATCTCCTCACGCCGATTAGCGTGCATCAGCAACAATCGTCCAATGCGCTCTCTTGTACCTCTGGTCGAATTAAATACCTGTGCTCCTGCCCTCATTCTGCCCGAATATACTCTAAAATAAACCACTCGACCGACAAAGGGGTCAGTAACTACCTTGAAGGCAAGCGCGGCAAATGGTGCCTCATCTTTAGCTGGGCGAGGTACTTCGTCCCCATTTTTGGTGTCAACTGCCTTAATCGGTGGCATGTCTAATGGGGAGGGTAGGTAGTCAACAGTAGCATCAAGTAATGGTTGAATGCCTTTGTTTTTTAGGGCACTGCCGCAGAGAACGGGCACGCATTTAGTAGCCAAGGTTACTCTTCTCACCGCTTGTTTTAACTCGGCGACAGTCAGGTGATGACCTTCGAGGTAAGCCATCATAATCTGGTCATCGTAATCAGCCAATTTCTCAATTAGCGCCTGACGAACTTTAGCATGCATTGCCAGCTGTGACTCGGGAATAGCTACCTCTATTGGGTCTGAGTCAAAGTTGCCATCAAAACTCCAAGCCTTGTTCTCTATCAAGTCAATAATACCTTCAAACGAAGTTTCGCTACCCAAAGGTATTTGTATCAGTAGGGGTATAGCATGCAGCCGTTTCTCAATCATAGCTAGCGTCCGTTTGAGATTGGCACCAATTCGGTCCATTTTGTTAATGAAGCAAATCCTGGGCACATGGTATTTATCAGCCTGTCGCCATACCGTTTCTGATTGAGCCTCAACACCAGCCACTCCGTCGAAAACTACCACGCCGCCATCTAGCACTCTGAGGCTGCGTTCTACCTCAGCAGTGAAGTCCACATGCCCCGGCGTGTCGATAATATTGATGCGGTGGTCTTGCCAATGGCAGGTTGTGGCTGCTGCCGTGATAGTAATGCCACGCTGTCTTTCCTGCTCCATCCAATCCATCACGGCTGTTCCTTCATCCACATTCCCTATCTTATAAGTGTGGCCGGTATAATATAGTATCCTCTCAGTGACGGTGGTCTTACCAGCGTCAATGTGAGCAATAATACCTATATTGCGAATTCGCTCTAACGGAAAACTCCTCGCCACAGTCCTGCCCTCTACCCGAAGTACCGTTGATTCCGGGTTATTTTCTGCAATACTAGATTTAATAATTGATAACTCCTTACCACCTATAGTGAGCAAAGGCTCGGTTAGCCTCAGCCATTCTATGAGTATCCTCACATTTTTTGACAGTCGCACCTTGCCCTTTTGCGGCATCACTAAGTTCGGCTGCCAGTTTTTCGGCCATAGATTTACCTGTCCTTGCCCTGGCTGAACTTACCAGCCAGCGTATAGCTAGAAAAAGACCACGGTCAGGGCGGACTTCTACCGGTACCTGATAGGTGGCACCCCCCACCCGGCGTGGCTTAACCTGAAGAAGAGGCGTTGCATTCCTTATCGCCTGTTCTGAAATGCTAACCGGGTCTCTTCGTTCCTGACGCTCCATAATTTCTAGAGCACCATATACAATCATCTCCGCGGTGCTTTTCTTGCCGTTCATCATGACTTTATTAATTAACCTGGCTACTAGCACATTATGATACTTGGCGTCAGGTGGTGTCTCTCTTTTTAGAACTTGACCTCGTCTTGGCACTCTCAGCTCCTTTGTTTAGGTAACTTCAGTACTCACTGTTCGTTTAGCTCCATACTTGCTGCGACCCTGCTGGCGGTTAGCTACGCCGCTGGCATCTAGTGCTCCCCGGATGATGTGATACCGCACACCAGGTAAATCCCTTACCCGTCCACCTCGAATTAAGACAACTGAGTGTTCCTGCAACTCATGCCCTTCGCCAGGAATATAAGCTGTTACCTCTATACCGTTGCTCAGTCGCACCTTGGCTATCTTACGCAGTGCTGAATTAGGTTTCTTGGGAGTAGTGGTTTTCACCTGAACACAAACCCCTCGCTTTTGTGGCGAGCCATCCACCCGTACCGTCTTATTCTTTAAAGCATTGTAGATAAGACGCAGCGCTGGTGCTTTAGCCTTCTTAGTGACCTTATTACGTCCTTTACGGACAAGCTGATTAATAGTAGGCACTAGACTCCTTCCTGACCCACACAATCTAAATGGATGAGCTCAAGCTCATCCATTTAATTCCATGTCGAATTAACACAATGACACTAATTGGTAAGTCTACCACAAGTGAAACTCAGTGTCAACAATTTCTGTTCAGGATATTATGCCCTCTCACAGTCCCAATTGAAACAATGGGGACCAGGGAGTGGCTGATGTTAAATTAGCTGATTCTTTTGAAAGTAAAAGATGAATCCTCTGATAGTCATATCCACTTCTGTCCCTTTCGCCTTGATGCCGAGGTGATTGGAAATATATTCTTGGACTCTCTCGCGTACAGCCTCGGTCGTCTCCTCTTTTCTTAAGGCTTCCAATATTACATTGCCGAAAGCTTTGGTGTTCTCGACAACATTAGAAATAAGTTCTTCCGGGTTTTTGCCTACCCCATCATGGGAGTAAAAAAGAATTCGGGGATGGAGTTTCCTTAGTCTTTCAATAGTATTCAAGTAGATCTCTATATCGAAGCTTGGTGGTGCTGCCGCTGGCAATGGAGATGATTCAGCCCCCGTACGGGGTATTCCTAGGGCTTCTCCGCAGAAAAGCCCTCTCGTCTTCCGGTCGAAGATAGCCATGTGATGTGGAGCGTGACCTGGAGCATGGATGATTTGGAGTTCTCTGTCATCAATTGAGATTGTCTGCTCATCCTCAATGCTCATTAACTGAGATTGAGGGACGGGGAGAATAGGGCCATAGTAGTCCTCAAAATCATTACTGAAGGCCATTTTGGTGCTTTCGATTAAACGAGAGGGGTCAATAGCATGCTTTACTGCCATAGGATGAAGCACTACCTTGGCATGAGGAAAAAGCTGAGCCAGCCTTCCTATGGCTCCGGCGTGGTCCATATGAATATGGGTAGGTATAATATAGGCTAACTCTTTCATCCCCAATTGTTTCATACTTTCCTGGATTGAAGGGATCGTGGCAGTGGGTCCGGGCTCTATGATTACACCCTTCGTCTCATGGATGAAATACACGGTAAAAATTGCATCGACCTCGGGTATCGGCACTTCTATTCGGTACGTTTGTTCGGCTACTTCATCTATATTTATCATTGCTTTTTCCACTTTTAATACGAATGCCAGCCTCTACCGCAACCTACATATAATATATTAATGGGCAGAATTAAACAACCAGGATGAATTTGGAAAGTTCAGGAGACTCGTTTATGATTGGGACATGGGACTAATCATTCTACGCCATTGAAGTAGTTTGCTTTGACGTAGACTGAAAATAGCCGTGACCCGAAGGTCACGGCTATTTTTCTATACAGCTTACTAAGGGTATTAAGGATTAATTAATACATACCCTCCATACCACCACCGGGTGGCATGCCTGGCATTTTCTCTTTCTCTGGTATGTCGGAAACCAGTGATTCGGTAATCAGAACCATAGCGGCGATACTGGCCGCGTTTTCCAGGGCAGACCTTACCACCTTCCTCGGGTCAATAATGCCCTTTTCCACCATATCGCCAAAATCATCGGCTGCGGCATCGTAGCCGACCCCGCGTGGGCTTTTCTTAACCGCATCCACTATCACTGATCCATCCTTGCCAGCATTTACGGCAATCCAGCGAATCGGTTCTTCTACAGCTTTTCTGATAATATCAACCCCGGTAGCTTCATCACCGCTAACATCCAGTTTATCCAGGACTGAGGTAGCCCTGAGTAAAGCGACACCACCACCAGGTAGAATACCCTCTTCAACCGCGGCACGGGTAGCTGACAATGCATCCTCAACCCGGTGCTTCCTCTCTTTAAGCTCAACCTCAGTAGCAGCGCCTACTTTGATTACGGCCACTCCACCTACCAGCTTTGCTTGTCGCTCCTGAAGTTTCTCACGGTCAAAGTCAGAGGTAGTCTCCTCTATTTGAGCTTTAATCTGTTTGATTCTTCCTTTAATTGCTTCGTCTGAGCCTTTACCCTCGACAATAGTAGTGTTGTCTTTATTAGAAGTTACCCGGCGAGCCCGGCCCAGGTCTTCTACCGTAACTGAATCCAACTTGCGGCCCACTTCCTCCGAAATAACCGTACCGCCAGTAAGGATTGCCATATCTTCCAGCATTGCCTTACGCCGGTCACCAAACCCGGGAGCCTTGATTGCCAGAACATTCAGGGTGCCTCGCAGTTTGTTAACTACCAGGGTGGCTAAGGCTTCGCCGTCCACATCTTCGGCAACAATAAGCAGATTCTTTGATATCTGTAGTATCTTCTCCAGAGCTGGTAGAAGATCAGACACAGCCGAGATTTTCTTATCTGTGATAAGGATATACGGATCTTCTAGTACTGTTTCCATCTTCTCGGCATTAGTGACGAAATAGGCACTGATATAGCCTCGGTCAAACTGCATTCCCTCTACGTATTCAGTTTCATACTTTAGACCCTTGGATTCCTCGACAGTGATAACTCCATCCTTGCCTACTTTTCCCATCACTTCAGCAATCAGGTTCCCAATCTCTGAGTCTTTGGCTGTAATAGTGCCTACTTGAGCGATCTGCTCCTCACCTTTTACCTCTGTAGATACACGTTTAAGCTCATCTACAATGGCTTGGGTTGCTTTTTCAACACCTCTCTTTAGTGCAATGGGTTCAGCCCCAGCCGCTACATTCTTGAAGCCACCAGTAATAATGGCATGAGCCAGAATCGTTGATGTAGTAGTACCGTCGCCACAAGCATCATTGGTCTTAGTGGCTGCTTCTTTAACTAGCTGCACCCCCATGTTTTCAAAGGGGTCAGGAAGCTCAATATCCTTGGCGATGGTAACACCGTCATCAATTACCGATGGGGCACCCCACTTTTTATCCAGTGCCACGCAATGCCCTTTTGGTCCCAGGGTTACTTTGACTGCGTCAGCTAAGGTATCTATTCCTTTTTTGATAGCATGTCTAGCTTCTTCACCGAAGATAATTTGTTTAGCCAATTTCCCTCCTCCTTAATATAGTAATTCGACTTGTTACTTAATTTTCTTAGCTAAAATATCACTCTCGCGCAAAATGATTAGCTCTTCATCATCAATCTTAATCTCAGTGCCGCCATACTTGCTATAGACTACAATATCGCCTACTTTAACATCCATCCCTATCACTTTCCCATCATCGGATTTCCGGCCGGGACCAACAGCCATCACCTCTCCATCTTGGGGTTTCTCTTTAGCAGTATCAGGCAGGAAAATACCCCCCTTGGTTATCTCCTCTTTTTCAGTGGGTTTGACTACCAAACGGTCAGCTAACGGTTGCAGTTTAATTGCCATTTCAGGCCTCCTTTCTTTTTCGACTCTCGCTGGTTCAATTTATTAGCACTCTCGGGGCGAGAGTGCTAACTTCTATAATAATAACCCAGATAGATGCATGTCGCAACTCAGTGTATAGTAGTTTAGAGCAACTCAGGATAAATGAGAGACATGTAGAACCTATAATATACTCTTATCTTCTATAAACTACCTATTTGGCTATAAAGCTTGGTATTGACTATAAGGATAGTCTATCATTGACGGTTTACACTAAATCGTGTAGAATTTAACTATGCGTAAGTACGAAGCAAAGCGATCGCAGTGGGATAGACAGGGCATTCAAGCATTGAGACGTCACTTGGGCCTAACCCAGCGTGAACTGTCTGACAGATTAGGTACCCGCCAGCAAACGATAAGCGAGTGGGAAACCGGGATGTATAAACCGCGTGGTGCTTCAGTTACTCTCCTTTCCATTGTAGCCGAGCGGGCCAATTTTGAATATGATGCCACCTCCTCAAAAAAGCTGGAAAACTCTTGACATCATACACGTTTACGTGTATGATTATGTAAGTCTATTTAATAGCGAGATATTACCGGGTGCTACCAATTATAGAGAGGAAATGATTAAGATTGAGGTTTGTCAGGGGGATATTACCCAGCTTGAGCTTGATGCCCTGGTAAACGCGGCCAGTAACCGATTATGGATGGGAGGTGGAGTAGCTGGTGCTTTGAAGCGAGCCGGGGGTAAAGAAATTGAGACCGAAGCAGTTAGCAAGGGGCCTATTCTTATCGGAGGGGCAGTGGTCACCGGAGCCGGTAAACTGAAAGCACGGTATATCATACACGCCGCCGTAATGGGGCAGAGCTTGCAGACAGATGCCGAAAAAATCAGGCAGGCAACCAGAAACAGCTTGCTTAGAGTTGATGAGATTGGTGTAAAGAGTATTGCCTTTCCTGCCCTCGGCACTGGTGTTGGTGGCTTTTCTCTGGATGAGTGCGCTAAAATAATGATTAGGGAAGTGCGCCAGCACTCGGCTGGAAAAACCGGGCTGGAAAGAGTAGTTTTTGCTCTGTATAATGAGCCAGCCTATCAGGCGTTTAAGCAGGAGCTTGATAGATAACTAAGATAGCCAAACAAACTTATGGGGTGTCAAGTAGACTGATGTGTTGGCCAGGGTTGAAGTAGGGTACAGTAGCTTCGCTGGGGTGTGGAGTACATTTTTGCGGTTCAGGCTGGTTGAGGTTTATTAGGCCTTTTATCAACTGCCCTAGAGCTGTTTTTTAAGCTAGCCAATACACGGTAACGTGTTGTATGGCAGTGACTAAGGCTAGTTCAGCTGAGGAAAAGAAGGTGAACGGGAAGAAGCGCTCATCAGAGGTACGAAGGGGCTTTGCCACTCTTAATATTACCAGTTTCCCTACTCTTTAACGGTAAGTCAATCAAGGAGGTGAGGTAATAGAGAATCTGCATGAGAATCAGATTATCAACTTATGGCAGCATTTATTACAGAAGGGGGCAGAGCTGACTGCTGAAGATGGCACGCCGATAAGAATAATATACCCGGGAAGGGTTAATGATGACCAGGGTGCCGATTTTCGTGATGCCGTTATGGCCATCAACCAATGGCTAATAATGGGAGACATAGAGATTCATGTTAAATCTAGTGATTGGCGAGCTCACCGGCATCACCTGAACCCGCGGTATAATCAGGTAATCCTGCATGTGGTGATGAAGCATGATTGTAAAACAGCCATTACCCTTGAGAATGGAGGAAGTATTCCTACTCTGGCATTAGATAAATACACTGAAGGCCCTGTTCCTCTAGTATATCCTAGGATAGCTTCAAATATGCCCTGCTCTTGTTACCGTACCGGTTTGGCTTCAGATTTGATAGGCAAGTTTTTGGATAATGCCGGGGGAGACCGCTTTTTCAGTAAGGCTGCCAGATTCGAAGCTAGCATAGCTCAAGTAGGAGCCGGTCAATCCCTTTACCAAGGGATAATGGGTGCTCTGGGCTACTATAAGAATAGGCTCCCGTTTCAAGAGCTAGCTCGCCGGTTGCCCCTTCGACTTCTAGAGTCTATAGCTCGAGATAAAATATCAGACGGAGAATGCCTTGCTCGGCAACAGGCTCTAATACTGGGAACCGCCGGTCTGCTCCCTTCGCAACATTGTAATGGGCACCAAGATAGACTGGATGACGAATGGATAGGTACGTTAGAGAAGTTATGGGCATCTTTCCACTCCATCGAAGCGATGCCCCCAAATAGCTGGCATTTATTCAGAATTAGACCAAGCAATTTCCCTATCCGTCGCCTGATAGCCATGAGTTACCTTTTACTCCGATATAGGAGAAAAGGCATGCTTGAGGAGATGGTCAATATAATAAAGGAAACACCTCTGAATAAGGGACACCGTAGCTTAGAGAGGGCGTTGATAGTTGTCGCCGATAGTTACTGGGTAAGCCACTTTGATTTTGGCTCGGACTGCAGAATAGAAAATCCGTCCCTTCTAGGTAGAAGTCGAGCGGCTGATATTGTGGTGAACGTACTTCTGCCCTTCGCCTCTGCTTGGGGTAAACTTAACTCGCAGCTAGAACTTGTCAGTAAAGCTTTTGCCCTTTATCATAACTACCCTAAGCTGTCAGTGAACACTATTGAAAAGCACATGATAAGGCAGATTAAGTTAGGTGGTGACCTGGTTAACTCGGCTCAGCGGCAGCAGGGGCTAATCCACATCTATCATACTCTGTGTATTCAGGGTAAGTGTGATTGCTGTCCGTTAGGGATAACCCGGTCAAGCTAGCTTGAGGCCGGGGACTACATCCAAATCCAAGCCGTTTACTTTGCCCGCTTGGAATCGGTAATAGCCACAGGCAGCAATCATAGCCGCATTATCAGTACATAGCAGTGGTTCGGGGACCAGGACCGGGATAGGTGAATCCTCCACCAGCCGATGGCGGAGGAGTTTATTTGAGGCTACTCCACCAGCCAGTAAAATTTGCTTTACCCGATAATCTTTAGCTGCGGTCACAGTTTTAGTGACCAGAACATCAATTATTGCCTCCTGGAAGCTGGCAGCAGCGTCATTTTGTGAAGGAAGCTGGCTACTCTGTTTTGCTGATAGCGAGATCTTTTCTCCTTCTACCAGGCGCAGTAGCGCTGTTTTGACGCCGCTGAAGCTAAAGTCATTACTATCTTTAAGCCAGGCACGAGGTAGACTGAGAGAAGCCGTGCCGTTTTTAGATGCTTCTTCAATGGCTGGACCACCGGGGTAACCCAGACCTAATATTCGGGCAGCTTTATCAAAGGCTTCACCGGCAGCATCATCCCGCGTTCGCCCCAGTACCACATAATCTCCGTGTCCTTTCATTAACACCAGGTCGGAATGGCCTCCAGAAACAATAAGGCATATCAGAGGGAAATTAGGCTGGCAATTATTTAACCAATTAGCATAGATGTGACCCTCAAGGTGGTTAACTCCAGTAATGGGTAATCCGCGGGCTAAAGCTAGAGCCTTAGCCGCATTCACGCCTACCAGTAGCGAACCAGCCAGACCGGGTCCAATGGTAACCGCAATGCCATCCACGCCACCCCAGGAAACGTTGGCATCAGCCATTGCCTGCCGTAGTATGGGGATAATAGCTAATAGATGCTGTCTGGAGGCTACCTCAGGGACAATACCTCCGTAGCGGGCATGGATTTCCACCTGAGAAGCAATCTGGTTGGACAGAATGCTAACCCCGTCTTCTACCACTGCGGCCGCGGTTTCATCGCAAGAGGTCTCAATACCCAGAATTTTCATACATCTTGATTATAACATAGATACCAGAGAGGACTGAATATAGAGCTTGTTGCGAAATGCCTCAAAAGTGGTAGAATTGGGGTATGGGTTATAGGCTTCTGCATTCTATCACCGAAAGAATCCACATTTGGCGAAACATTGTTTTTCGTGGGTGGTGGAAGCTAGTGTGGAGCATATATGTTGTTGCCGGTCTCTTTGCTGTGGTGCGAGCAGAGATTTTACCCCAAGAAAACATTCCACCGATTGTGGAACTCTTGCCATCATGGCCTTGGTGGGCTTGGGCAGTGATAGGAATGGGGATACTTTGTGTTGCTATGCTTGAAGGGTCATATCGGCTGATACGGCAAGCTAAGCCTCATGATAATTGGATTGATGATTATCATACTCGTTGGGGCAAATTTCCCCAAGTACCTGACTATTTAGAAGATGTGGTGATGGGATATTACCCCGGAATGCTGGTATCAAAAGAGGTTCAACTACTTAGTCCTAGTGTCCAGTTTTGGGCTAGACTTCTCCCCAGCCAGCGAGACCAATTGTTGGAGTTGGTTAAATGGTTGGGGCAAGACCCACGAGACTATGAAGAAGAGATACGTAGGACAGCACCACCTGGGAGAAGGCCTAATATTCGGTGGATTTAGAAGCGTTGTATTTTTTATGTAACGGCATGAACACATTGTCTAACAGAAGGTACTTGGTTACGCATAGTGTTCTGATGATACCTTATTGCTCGCCATTGTCTTTTGATTAGTCTGCTAGTTCCTTTGACACGCCTATTAGCTAATGTTATGATAAATTAAGAGAGTCAACCGGGGGGTCTTGTTTGATATGGGGTAGGGTGATATTTATATATGTCTAGTATTGAAACACTTTATTTAGTGTTGCTTGTTATTTGTCTTCTTTTGTCAGCCTTCTTTTCCAGCTCAGAAACCGCCTTTATTTCCTTGCAGAGGTTCAGGGTAGAGCATCTGGTTGAAACTAAGGTTAGGGACGCTAGGCGCGTAGCTAAAATGATGAAGCGGCCGGAGAGATTTTTATCTACTATTCTTTTGGGTAATAACTTCGTCAATACTGCGGCGGCTGCTCTGGCTACCATATTGGCGATCTCTGTCTGGGGAGAGAGGCAAGGAATGCTCGTCGCTACCATTGGGGTGACCATTATCCTCCTCATATTTTGTGAGACAACTCCTAAAACTATAGCTATACGGCATGCGGAGAGACTAACGTTTTTATTTGTCCGTCCGATAGAGGTAATTGGCTGGTTGTTTACCCCCTTCGTAGTAGTGCTGAGTTGGATTGCTTCCGGTTTTACTAGAATGGTTGGTGGTACACCGGTACAGCGGTCACTCATCAGTGATGAAGAGATTCGTACTATGATATCGGTAGGGTACAAAGAGGGAACAGTAGAGGAGGCGGAGGCGAAGTTGTTACATAATGTCTTTGATTTTGGTGACCGGCCAGTTCTTGAAGTCATGGTCCCACGCCCCGAAGTAATATCCATTGAGCAGGGTTCCAAAATAGCTGATTTCCTGGCTCTTTATGCTGAGTCACCCCTGTCCCGTTTCCCGGTATATAAAGAAAACATGGATAATGTAGTGGGTATCCTTTCAGTAAAGGATGTGCTTATGGCTCTGGCGAAGAACACTATTGATGACCAAGGTGTCATTGATGACCTGATTCGCCCGGCTTACTTTACTCCGGTAACCAAGCGTATCAATGAACTCTTTGCTGAAATGCGTGATAAGAATTACCGCATGGCAGTGGTGGTGGATGAGTATGGTGGTACCGCTGGTATAGTTAGCATTAGTCGTTTAGTAGAGGAGATTGTCGGTCCGGTAGGGGATGAGCTGGCAGCGGTAGAAAAAGAGTATGAGATAATCAATGAGTACACCTTCCAAATCGATGGTGGCATGCGTATTGAGGAAGTAAATGAAGAGATGGACGTGGCATTGCCCGAGGGTGATGACTATGAAACTGTGGCGGGTTTTGTGCTCCACCTTCTGGGGCATATACCGAGACAGGGCGAGCAACTGAGGTATAAGGGTTTGAAACTGGTGGTAACCAAAATGCGGGGGCTTAAAATCGAGGAGATATTACTAATCAAGGAGAAACGTGGTAAGGAAGGAGCCACAGCGTCTACGGGTTAGATTTTGCCGCGGAGAAGAGGTAAAATTTATCTCCCACCTGGATATTATGCGTCTGTGGCAGAGAGCGCTTCACCGGGCTGGGGTAGCCCTTGCCTATTCAGAAGGATTTAGTCCCCACCCCCGAATATCATTAGCGGCACCACTTCCCATAGGGGTAACCAGTGAAGCCGAGCTAATGGATATCTTTGACACTAGGTGGGTTTCTCCCCACTTCTTCACCAAGGCAGTAAGTCAGCAGCTACCGACTGGTATTGAAATACTACAGGTGTATCAGATAGCCCTGAATTTGCCATCTCTACAATCACAGATTCGCTACGCCGAATATAGTGTTGAAGTGGAGACAGAGAAGGAAAAGGAAGATATAGAGACAGCGCTCGCTTCTCTACTTTCGTTAAAACATCTACCTTGGCAGCATCAGAGGGATACCGGCATCAGACATTATGACCTGCGGGCTCTCATTGATGACCTGTGGTTTATTAGCTGGTGCCACCCATATTACACTATAGGTATGAGACTGCGCTGTGATAGTAACGGTTCGGGAAGACCGGAACAGGTTGCTACTGCCCTGGGCTTTACTCAGTATCCTCAGTCCATACACCGCATCAAGCTAGTGCTAAGAACAAGCTAAGAAATAGAATGGTGGAGCTCATACGGACAACTAAACTCGGTAAAGCGGCGCTAGATAGAGAGTCAGGGCAGTAAGTAAAGTCGTGTCAAACTCTAGCGCCGCTCAAACTCTAGTTGTAGAATCTGTTTGGTATCTTCGGTAACCTTTACCCGCTCATCTATGCGCCAGCCAACGACCCACAGGATACGCTGAGCTGAACAGACAAGAGGAACTTGCTGGCGCCAGGCATGGGGAATCTTAGCATCAATCATAAACTTGCCTAACTTCTTGGGTTGACTCATACCCAGTGGCTGAAATCGGTCACTAGGCTGGCGAGGTCGTACCGTAAGCTTATCTCCAGTTTTATCTAAGTCAAGGTAGGCTTTATAGCCACCGGCGTTATTATGCATTGCTTCTGATGTGATAATCTTTGCCTCAATATGCCAACCAGATAGACATGTCTCGCCAGGTACCTTTAGTGGATATTCAGTTTCTAAAGTGGGGAGTGGGGATAGAGCCGCTGGGTCTGGAGCTAACAAGTATCTATCATACTCTATAGAAAAGATTAAACCACCCGGCAGGTCGATTCTTTTACCCGCTGGTTTAGCCAGGGCAGCTACTATCCCTTCAATGTGGCGCGCCTCAATATCTTTGAGATTACCTAACAGCTCTTCTATGGCTTCCCGAAGCAGGTACCGTTTTAGAGCCGAAGGTAACTCAAGAAATCGCTTCTTATTTAGAGTAATGGCGTCTTCTTGTTTTTGGACAACCTCACCCCACAATCGGGCGACTTCCTTATCAAGGTAGGCAAGGTCATCACCAGCAATACGGGCAGTTCGCACCAGGGCTTCAGCTACCCGAGGGTTGTAGCTCTGAAGCAGAGGCATTAGCTGATGACGGATTCTATTTCTTAATGGGGATAATGAAAGGTTGGAAGCATCAAGCCGGGGCGCTAGCCGGTGGTTATGGCAATAGTCGGCTGTCTCCTGTCGGTTTACCTCAAGAAGCGGTCTTATTACGGTGAGTCTACTTGGTGGTGATGGCCACCGGGTGCTTGGCTCCAACCCACGAAGCCCTCTGGTTCCTGTTCCCCGGATTAGGTGCATCAATATGGTCTCTATATGGTCATCAACGGTATGCCCTACTGCCACACGGCTGGCCCCGATAGACCCGGCCACTTGAGCCAGGAAGGCATATCTTACCTCACGCGCCGCTTCTTCTAATGAGACATGTTGCTGAGCCTTAAAAACCTTAACATCACGCTGTTCTACAGTAGCCGGGATATCCAGGCGTTGGGCCAAATCAGAAACATACTGAGCATCAGCCGCAGAATCAGTACCCCGCAACTGATGGTCAAGGTGGGCTATATGGAGTTTTACACCTAACTCCTCCTGGAGATTAGTCAGGATATAAACTAAGCAGACCGAATCCGGCCCACCGGATACCGCTACCAGCAGTGGCTGCTCTTTTGATATCAGGTGATGCCTTTGGATGAAGTGTAATACCCGCTCTGGTAATTGCTGTCTTTCCCTTGCCATAGCCATCTGGTTTATTAGTATAAAATAATCTCGTTACATTATGTGCTTGAGCCTGGGATTGGAGGTAATGCCGGGGATTCGGCCAATTCGTCCGTCTTTTTCCAGCGGAGCCAGAGAACACCACTGGTGACCATCACCGCATATACGGCAGCATAAATTTCTAGATGCACGACGGTAAAAATCTCCGACTGGAGAAAAACGACGCTATAGTTTAATAGGCCGTGCAGGAAAGATGCTATGAGGTAGAACTGCCAGCCCCAGCCTTTGGCCAGCCCATATCCGGCCAGGGCACAGGAAGCAATATGAAAGGCAACAGTAAAAA